>CAYOSX010000069.1:0-13179 GCA_964406745.1 uncultured Opitutus sp. | reverse complement strand
GGCCTGAGTCCACCGTGACGATCCTGCCGATCAACCCGGCCGAGAACGCGACGCCCGAGGCGCTGGGCGCGTTTCTCGCCGGGTGTCGGGACGCGGCCCGCCAGGCCGGCTCGCCGCGCCTCGTGAGCATTTCGCTCACTGTCGGGGCGCTCGATCCGCTGGCCGTGCTCGAATCGATTTTCGAGCCCGGCGAGCCGCACTTCTATGCCGAGCGTCCGTCCCTGCAGACGGCGATCTCCGGCGCGGAAGCGGTGCTCTCGACCACGGCCAGCGGCCCCGACCGCTTTGCGACGGTGCAGCGCTTTGTGGACGACACGCTGGCGCGCACGATTGCCGTGGGAGACGTCGGTGCGCCCTTTGGCGGGCCGCATTTCTTCGCCGCGTTCACGTTCCGTGATGACGTTGAACCGGGCGAGCCCTTCCCGGCCGCGCGCGTCTTCGTGCCGCGCTGGCAGGTCGCGCGCGCCGGTGACATCACGACGGCGGTCGCGAATCTGCTCGTCGCTCCCGACGCGGACCTCGCGGCGCTGACGCAGCGCGTCTGGCGCGCGCATACCAAGTTCCGTCACTTCGACTACGGTGTCATCGAAAGTGGCACGGGCGTCCCGCCCGTGGGTTTGGGGGATCAGGGCACACAAGCACACGGGCGGGACGCCCGTGCCACTTCGCGTGAACACGACGTTCGCGCTGCGCTGCGTCGTCACGAAGTGGGGGACTACCGCGCTGCGGTGGCGGCCGGACTCGAGCGGATCGCAGCCGGTGAGTTCCAGAAGATCGTGCTGGCCCGCGCCCAGGACATCACCGCCGGGGAGCCGCTTCATCCGCTCCGTATGCTCAACGGCCTGCGGCAGCGTTTCCCCGATTGCTATGCGTTTTCGTCGGCAGACGGGTCGGGTCGCAGTTTCATCGGGGCGAGTCCGGAGCGATTGGTGCGCGTGAGCCAGGGGGTGATGCAAACGGAGGCGCTGGCCGGTTCCGCCCGCCGGGGGGCTGGCGCGAGCGAGGATGCGGCACTGGCCGCCACCCTGTTGCACAGCGAGAAGGACCTGCGTGAGCAACGCCACGTGCTCGATTCCATCAAGCGCCGTCTCGATGCCCTGGGATTGTCGCCGCGCCATCCGGAAGCGCCGTCCGTCCTGCGCCTGGCCAATGTGCAGCATCTGCTCACGCCGATCGAAGCGGACCTGCGCGAGGGAGTGCGGCTGCTCGACGTGGTGGCGGCGTTGCATCCGACGCCGGCGGTCGGTGGCTCGCCCCGCGAGGCGGCGGTGGCTCGGATCCGAGACCTCGAAGGGTTTCCCCGGGGACTGTACGCGGGGGCCCTCGGCTGGATGAACGCCCGCGGTGGCGGCGAGTTCTTCGTGGGCATCCGTTCCGCCCTTGTCGATGGACGCACGGCCCGGGCATATGCCGGGGCGGGTATCGTCGCCGGCTCGTCTCCCGAACGTGAATACGCCGAGACCGAACTCAAGTTCGCAGCCTTGCTCGACGCCTTGCTGGGCGGTACGCAGTGATGCCGGAAGGAGCCGCGGGGGCTGCCGTTGCAACGCGCCTATTCGATCGTCGACCCGCCAATGGACGTGCAAGCTTCCGAGCCGCCAGAGGCGTCAACCTGCCCATGCACCGCCCCCCCCCGGCCGGAGGCCCGTGCCACGCCGATCGGTCACCGTGGTTTTGGTCTGGGGCGGGTTATCTGACCGCAACGGCTTCGTTCAGGACGCGATCGATCGCGCTTAGAAGCGTTTCAGCGGAATAAGGCTTTGGAAGGAAGTGCTTCACTCCGAGGTTTGCGGCCTTGGCAACTTTGCCGTTCGCGTTGAGACCGCTTGCGGCGATGATACGCACATCCGGATCGATTCTCAGCATGGCGGCAATCAGAGCCGGGCCATCCATGACGGGCATCATCATATCCGTAAGCACCAGGCGCACCTGAGCGCGCTTGACTGCGAACAACGCGATCGCCTGCGCACCGTCTTCTGCAGTGGCGACTTCGTAACCGAAGGCCTCCAAGGTCTGCTTGGTGATGTTCAGAATGGAGGCTTCGTCGTCGACAACCAGAACAAGTTCGCCGTTGCCGCGGGGGAGTTGCCGGGTTTCCGCCGGACTTGTTTCCGGGTCGTTCGCGATCGCTATTGCAGGCAGGTGAATCTTGAAAATCGAGCCCTTGCCCGGCTCGCTGTACACGTTGATGAAGCCGCCATTGCTGCGCACGATGCCCAGAACGGTCGAGAGGCCCAGGCCCGTGCCTTTGCCGACCTCCTTCGTTGTGAAGAAAGGATCGAAGATTCGATCCACGACGTCGCGCGGAATGCCCGTGCCCGAGTCCGTGACGGCGATGACGACATAGCGGCCGACGCCGGCACTCTGGTTCATCGCGGCGTATTGCTTGTCCATCTCGACATTCTCGGCCGAGATGGTGAGGGTGCCGCCATTGGGCATCGCGTCCCGCGCGTTCACAGCGAGATTCAACAGAATCTGGCTCATCTGCGTGGGATCGCCCATGATCGGCCAAAGGCCGTCAGAGACGGCGGTTTCAAAACGAATGTTTTTCGGGAAGGTGTTTTCCACGATGGATGCGATCTCCCGGAAGAGATGTGGCACTTGGATCGACACCCGCTCCCCTTCGGCTCCGCGGGCAAAGGAAAGCACCTGTTTTACCAAGTCTGCACCGCGCTTGGCGGAGCGTTCGATGGTGTCGACAATGGGCCGAGCTCTGGCATCCTGCTGATAGTGGCGGAGCAACTCCACGCCCATGGTGATGGGCGCCAGCAGATTGTTCAAATCGTGGGCAATTCCTCCGGCGAGCGTGCCGATGCTCTCTATCCGTTGCGCCCGCAGGAACTGCTGCTCCAGCTTCTTGCGCTCGGTGATATCCGTATTGATGGCGAGAATTGATTTGGGGTTGCCGAGGTCATCCCGCACGAGGGTCCAGCGTGCCAGCACGGTCAATTCGCGTCCGTCCTTGGTTCGTTTGGTTAACTCACCCTCCCACTGGCCTTCGGCAATCAAGCGAGCCCTCGCCTCACCAAACTTGACCGAGTCGGGTTTGAGCAGTTCGGTAGCCGTTTGGCCCAGCGCCTCGGCATGGGACCAGCCGTAGATCTGCTGCGCGCCTCGGTTCCAGTAGAATATCCTGTCGTCGACACCTTTGACGAAGATGGCTTCGTTGGCGATATCGAGCAGCGCCGCCTGCTCGCGCAGTTGAATGTCGGTCTCCCGGCGCTCCAGCTCTGCCGCCGCACGGGTCGCGAAAATCTGGAGCGTTGAGACGACAAACCCTGGCTCCTTGAGCGGCTCGCGGAAGATGACCACCATCTGGCCGATGAAGGTTCCTGCGGCATTGTCCAGCCGCCGCCCGACGAAGCCTTCTGCCCCCAACGCTTCCAGGGTCGGGGACAAGGGGAACTGTCGGGCCACCTGCTCGTGAATGATGCACGTGTCCGTCGTGGAAAAGTTTTCGCAGGGCGTCCCTTGGAGGAGGTAATCGAAATTAGCCGTGACCTGGTCGTCCACCACGACGGCGATGGTGCGGGAAGTGACCGGCTCGCCGGGGAGCACCTTCGCTACAAAGCCGGCTTTCGCGCCCAGCGCTTTCACCATGTTGAGGGTCAGTTGTTCGAAAAAGACGGTGCTCGTGGCGGCCGAGACGGAGGCGGCGACTTGCTCCACCGCGGTGTTTAGCCGCCGCCGTTCGAGACGGGTCCGGATGGTGACGATGCCAAAGGCCATATCGTCCGCCAGCTCCTGTAGCAGGCGCACTTCATCCGGCAGCGGCTGACGCACTTCGGACAAATACAGCACAAGCACGCCGAACGTGCGTTTTTCATCCTTGAGCGGCAGGGCAATCACGCCCTTGAACCCGCGCTCTCGCGTCATCGCCAACCAGGGGTGAAAATCTTCGTCGGTCTCGAGATTCGGAATGACCACCGGCTCACCGTGGCGGATAACTTTGCCGACAGGACCTCGCCCGTTTGGGTCGTTTTCAGCCCAGGTGATCCGTGCTTCGGAGATATAGCCATGCTCGACGCCGGCGTGGCTCTGGCATGCAATGGTCTTGTCTGCGTCCTCCAGTGCGTAGCCGACCCAAGCCAGCCGAAAACCGCCGATGTCTACGGCGATCTGGCAGATGTCCGCCAGCAAGCCGCTCTCCGTTTCCGAACGGATCAACGCCTCGTTGCACCGGCTCAACAGTTGCAGGGCGCGGTTGCTCTGGGACAGGGCGATCTCGTGCTCCTTTTGCTTCGTCAGGTCCGTCATGCCCCCGATCATGCGCACCGGTTTACCCGTCGCGTCGCGGATGACACGCCCGCGATCCAGCACATGGGCGTAGCCGCCATCCTGACAGCGGAAACGATATTCGTCCGACCACGCTTCGCCGCCTTCTTCAATGACTCGTTCAAGGCTGTTAGTCACGCGGGCCAGATCCTCCGGGTGAAGCCGATCTGACCATTGCTTCAGAGTAAATTCACCGCCCGCCTGCACGATGCCGAACATGTGTTCGTAACCGTCATTCCACAATCGTTCGTTGGTGATGAGATTCCAATCCCAGATCGCGTCGTTGGTGGCCTTGGACAGCAGGCGGAAACGTTCTTCGCTGAGGCGAAGCGCGGCACTGGCTTGTTTCTGCTGCGAGATGTCATGAAACGCGCCGTGCACCCGCCGGATTGCGCCGTTTTGGTCGCGCTCGGCCTGGCCGATCGAGCGTATCCATCGGCGCTGTCCTTTCGCACTTAGCAATTCGATCTCTACATCGAACGGCGTCCCTTCTCTGGCGCAGACGGAAAAGGCAGACTCGATGACTGGGCGCGATTCAGGCGTATAAAACGCCAGCGCTTGGTCCAGCGCCGGTACGGTGCCCGCCGGCATGTCGTGGATCGCACAGACTTCATCGGACCACGTGATGCGGACTTCCGGGAGATCCACGCTCCACGCTCCCATGTTTGCAATGCGACCGGCGATCCGCAGCAACTGTTCGCTCTCGCGCAGTTTCCCCTCGGCTTGCTTGCGCTCGGTGATGTCACGCAGAGAGACGAGGTGTGCCGGCTCAAGATCCCACTGGGTCGCCGAGGCATAAAACTCAAGGACCCGGTTTGGTTTCTCGCCTGCCAGTCCGTCGATTTCGACGGGGGAACCGGAGCTGATCGGAAAACCGAAAGGATACCCGACCAGGTCTTGCTGCTTGCGTCCGAAAATCCGTGCGGCCGCTGGATTGGCGAATTGGATACAACCTTCAGCATCGACGACGAGCAAGCCATCGGCCTGCTGCGTAATCAGCTCGCGAAAGCGCGCTTCGCTTTCGCGCAACTGGCGACTGAGCTTGTTGGCCCGGAGAACGGCCTTCACTCGAGCGATGAGCTCCACATTGCCAATCGGGCGGGCAATGTAGCCGTCGGCGCCAGCGTCGAGTCCTTCGGCCTGATCCTTCGCCTGGGTTAATTGCGAGCTGAAAATGACGACAGGCAGGAAGGCGAATTGTCGATCGGCGCGCAACTGCCGCAGCACCTCGATGCCGCCGATGTCCGGCAGCACGGCATCGAGCAAGACCAGGTCGGGCTTCAGTTCTCGGACCCGCTGGAGCGCTAGGTTGCCGTCTGCCGCTTCGGACACCCGAAAGTCGGCCTTCTCCAACACCAGCACGGCAGCCCGGCGCGAGGCTTCAGTATCATCGACGACAAGAATCAGGTATTCAGATGCCATCCGGTTATGCTTGGGGAAAAAGGCCGCGGATACGTTCGAGCTCCAAGCCGCTCGCCTGACGCGGCAGTCCGGACAGGATGCCGGAGATCTCCCGGAAGGGGCGGCCGATGCGCATGCCGGTGGCGTCGATAAGAAACTCGCGAATGTCCTTGTCGTGGCTGGAGCCACGCATCTTCAGAACCATGAGTCCGCGCCGCATCTCGCCATGCATCTCGACGTAGCGGAGCAGGATGATGGAGTCGGTGATGGTTGAGATGTGTTCGTCCGTCACTGAGGTGCTGCCAAACAGGTTTGGAGTAGCGGCGGTAAAGAGGCCCGCGATCTGGTGCTGCTTGATGTAGGAAGTCAGCCAGATGACGAACTCTCGAAATCCTTGGACCGAGGACACGCGCTCGAGCGCGGAGAGACTGTCCACCGCCACGCGTCTGGGGCGGTATTCTTCGATGATTTTCTTCATCCGGATCAGGTGATCCTCCATGCCGGCGGACTCCGGATAGGCACAGGATACACGCAGATAGCCCTCGCGCTCCATGCGCGGGAGGTCCACGCCCCACCCACTGGCGTTACGGAAAAGTTGCTGCCGGCTCTCCTCGAACGCGAAAAGCAGGGAGCGTTCACCGAGTTTTGCGCCGCCGGCCATAAACTCCGTGGCCATGAGCGTTTTGCCGGTGCCGGTCGCTCCGGAGACGAGCACGATGGAGTCCCGGAAGATGCCTCCCCCGCACATGGTATCCAGATCGGCGCTACCGGAGGTCATGCGCTCGTCCGAGGATTGCTGGGTCAGCTCGATCGCGGAGAGTGGGATGATGACGATTCCCCGATCCGGCACGACGGTGAAGGGATACTCGCCCTTGTGGTGAGACGTGCCGCGGAACTTTAGAATTTCGACGGTCCGGCGCCGCTTATGTCCTTCGAGGGTGTTGCGCAGGACTACGACGTTGTCCGCCACGAATTCCTCGACTCCAAACTGGGAAAGATCGCCGTATTCCACCGTGCGCTCGGCGGTCATCACGGCGGTCACACCCAAGCGTTTAACGGATTCTGCCACTCGAAAGAGCTCGCGCCGGACCGAGGGTCCGTCGGCAAACTGGGAAAACACCGCGCCAAGAGAATCCATCGAGAGCCGGCGGGCTCCAGTCTGTTTGACCGCGCTCGCAATGCGGGCAATCAAGGCGTTCAGATCGAACTCCCCGATCACACTGTGTTGCGCATCCGTTTCGGGGGCGGCGTCAACAAAGGCCCACTTCCCGTCGCGCTCCCAACCCGCGATATCCCAGCCGAACCCTGTCATGTTCCGTCGAAGATCGCTGACCGACTCCTCGAAGGTGACGAAGACTCCGGCTTCGCCAGCATGAAGAATTCCTGCGGCGAGGAACTGGGCCGCGAAGACAGACTTGCAGCTTCCGGCCGATCCGGCGACGAGCGTCGTCCGGCCGAGTGGCAATCCCCCGTCCGCGACGTGGTCGAAGCCGTCGATATGGGTCGGCAGCTTCTCGAGTTTTCGCGTGGATTCAGGCGTGGCGTGACTTTGCATGACACTTGAGATTTGGTGGGCTTGCAGGGTTACTCCGGCAGGTCGAGGGCGACTCGGAACCGTGACGGGTCGGACAGATCGCCGACCACCCGACGTACAGGGCTTGGGGCCAGCTTGATCAACGTGGGGGTGGCGAGAACCTTGTCCTCTTCCGCGCGGCCCGGTTCAGCCAATACGTCGATCACCTCCAACTCGCCGCGCCCGCCCAGCTCCTCTGCACACAGCTTCTGCAGCACTGCGATCGCCCGCTGGCTCCGGCCGGTCTGTCCGCTGACGTAGAGCTTGAAATGATATTCGCTCATAAGGGCATCGGGGCCGGTGTTCCTGATTGGTCTTGCGAAAGGGCGACGTG
Source organism: uncultured Opitutus sp. (assembly GCA_964406745.1). Taxonomy (GTDB): domain Bacteria; phylum Verrucomicrobiota; class Verrucomicrobiia; order Opitutales; family Opitutaceae; genus CAMAXB01. The sequence continues at coordinate 5,596 of CAYOSX010000069.1, read as the reverse complement.
GTGGGATCGATCGCACGCCCGTAGCGGGTGGGTCGTTTTACCTCCGCGAGAAATCCGGACTCGCGCTGGGACGAGAGTCTGCATGCGTGCGCGACTAAGCGGGCGGAACAGAAACATGGATGCGTAAAGAGCGGCTCGAAGCAGTGCGGGAATTTATCCTGCCTCGCATAGGCATTACACCCCATTGAAACTGCACGAGGCGCCGAGGGCGTCCAGTGTGCAGCCATACCAATAATCTGGTATGCCGACCAGGGATCGGGTCTTCCCTCTTTTCGTCCCTCAGTTCGGGGTGATCGATTCCAATGGACGGGCGTTTCTAGCTGCTACCGCAAACGGAGGGACTCTGGCGTGATGCGGCGCTCGATCGCATAACCCACGAGGTGGGCTGTAGAGCGAAAACCCAATCGCCGTAGAATTGCCGCTCGATGGGTTTCAGCCGTTCGCACGCTGATCTGAAGTTTTTCTGCGACTTCCTTGGTGGTCAGTCCTTCGGCGATCCACGCGGTCACTTCCAATTGGCGAGGGCTTAACTCGGGTATTTCCTCTGCGGCTTGGGGAAGGTTGGTGCCGAGTGCGGCGGAGACACGCGCCTTCAGTTCGCGCGCAGAGACGGGCCATTCGAGGTACCCGATCGCCCCCGCTTCGAGGCCTTCCGCCTGCGAAGCCGAGCTTACCTTGATCGCCGAGAGCAGAATTATCGGAACGGATCTGGTCCGGTTCTTCGCCACGATGCGGCGGCAGGCTTCGATCCCGGAAACTCCTGGCAGGATGATATCCATGAGAACGAGGTCGAACGCGTGGCGGACAAGCAGGTTGAGACCGTCCTCGGCCGTGTCGGTGGCGCGAACCGCGTAATGGCTCCTGGAGAGTACGCGGGCAATAAGCTCTCGCCGCGTCGGACTGTCATCGATCAGCAGAATGCGTTTACGGCCCGCATATTTCATGGGCAGCGGGGGATAATGAATTCTACCTGACCTGCAAGCGTTCCTGAATCCACGGAAGTTTAAGGGGCGGTCCGCGGCAGCGCGAAGCGAAACTCGGAGCCGGAGCCGACCTTGCTCTCCACGGCGATTGTGCCGCCGTGCCCCTCGACGATGCGACGGGCGATGGCAAGGCCCAGGCCGGTACTCTGCTCCCCGGCGGTGCCTCGTACCCGAGTGCGGCCAAAGGGACGGAAAAGCTTGGGAACATCCTCCTTCGGGATGCCCTGACCCTGATCGCGGACACGGATGGTCACGGACTCAGGGGCGACATCGAGCGCGACAACGACGCGCGTGTCCGCATGAGAGTAGTTGACGGCGTTGGTCAGAAGGTTGTTGAGCACCTGCTGGATCTTGCCGGCGTCCACCTCCGCCAGCACCGGACCGTCCGCCGGCGGGGTGAACTCGATCACGATGCGTTTCCGGGCGGCGAGTGTCCGGTTCAGTGTCACATTACGGTCCACCAGTGCGGTGAGATCGACGAGGGCTCGCTTCAACTCGAGGCGGCCGGACTCGATCGTGCTGACGTCCAGGAGGTCATTCACCAAACCGAGCATGAACTCGCTGGTTTCGCGGATTGTCGCGACGAATTCGCGCTGCTCCGCGTTGAGAACCTGAGTGGCTTCGGTCTCGAGGAATTCTGCATAGGTCAAAATGACGCCGAGGGGGTTGCGCAGATCATGGGCGGCCATGCCGAGAAAACGGTTCTTGGTTTCGTTCAGCTTTTGCAGCTCCGCGTTCTTCCGGGCCATCTCCCGTTGGAGATTGGCGAGTTCGTTGTTGACGAGGGTGAGCTGCTCGTAGGCGGCGTCATCGCGCTCGCGGGGAAGCCGCGCTTGCAGGGCGAGATCCTTGGCAGCCATCCTTAGCGCGTTGGCCTGCTCGTTGTTGATGCGCATCAACTCCTCATTGATCCGGTCGAGATCGTCCCGGGTTCCGGCGACGACCACGAGAAAACCGTCGTCGACGCGCGCCCCGCTGAAGTGGAGGGGGGTGAGCCGGGCATTCAACGGCACGGTGATCTCCCAGTCGTGCGCGGCATGCCTCGATTGCAGCTCTTCCACGAAGGCCCGCGCCTTGGCCGTGGCTTCGCCGTCCACCAGCAGGGTGAAAGGCGCGCCGGGGGGAATCCGGGCGCCCAATCCCAGATCGTCGCGCAGGATGCGGTCCACGAGCCCGGTTGCGCCGCAGACGAGGACCAGGCCGCGTTCTTTGTCGGGTGCCTTCATCGGGTCTCCTCCCCGACGAGCTCGTTTGCGAGTTGCAGGGCGAGGCGGGCGTCGGCCGCCGTACCGTCGGCACCCAGCTTCGACCACAGTCCGGGATCCCGGCTAAAGGGCCCGCCACCCACGAGGATCTTCACCCGGTTCAGCTCGGAACGGCAGCGGACCATTGTAATGAGTTCGCGGATACCATCGATGTGGTAAGGCATCGTGGCGGAAATGGCGAGCACGTCGGCTTTGCGTTCCAGCACGGCCGCAATGACCGCGGCATGGGGGGTGTTGGCTCCGAGGTAGTAGGTGTGCCAGCCTCCCATCTCGAAGAAATCCGCGACCATGCGGACACCGAGCTCATGAAGGTCTCCGGCAACGCCCGTCGCCACAAGGGTCCGCCCGTGTTTTTCCGCCGCAAAGATCAGCGGATAGAGTTGCGACATGATGAGTTGGGTGGCGGCGGTGCAGTAGTGCTCCTGGGCGACCGAGATGCGGTTGGTCTGCCAGAGGCGCCCGATCTCGTACTGCACCGACTGGAAGACATGCAAGTAGATGTCCTGGACGGTCGTGCCGCTCTCCACGGCGTCCATGATGATCTGGCTGGCGACCTGGCGTTCCCCCCGGCGCAGCGCCTCCAGATATTGGTGGGCCAGCGGCGAGAGAGGGGCGCCCTCGTGAAGGAAGGTGGGAAGATCCTCCGGCATTCCGGGCATCGCCTCCACCGCGCGCAGCACGTACCCGGCGGCGAGGGCTCCGGGTTCGCCGGGAAGCTGCTCTTGCAGGACCGAGGCCAGGCACTGCAGGTGGAAGGCAAGGTCCTCGGAGAGGACCTTGCGTTGGGCGAGCACGATCCGCGCCCAGGCAACGTAGTCGGTGAACAGCGGCGCATTGCCCACGGCGAGGGCCTGCGCGAGGTGCGACAGATGGTAGCCGGCATCCTCGAGCGATTTCTCCCGGGCGTCCGCCCCGTAGCGCTGCGCGAGTTCCGGGTGGAGGCGAAACGCGCGGTCGACAAGGAGCTCCGAGAGCTCGCGTCGCCGGCGCTTGAGGAGGTCGGCGGCGTTGGCGTTGGGTGTGTCGGTCATCGCAGGGGGGGATCAGGACGCCACATGTTCGAAATGCCTGATCTCCGGCGCGCCGGGCACAGCCGGGGAAGAGGTTGAAGAGGGGTGCATGGGCAATCTCGGACCGCGCTAGGTAGGAGGTGCATGGGGGGGGTGTCCAGCTTTGCCGGGGCTGGGCATCGCTTGGCGAACCCTTTTGATCCTGATCATGGCAAGGCGGCGAGGCAAGTGTCACGGTCGGCATGCACCCTCCAACGGCATGCGTTACAGTCGGAGCCAGACCGCGGCATGACCCTCGATCGGATGGCGCAGATCGGTTCCTTTCGCCAGTTCGATCGGGAGAAGTTCGGGCAGGAGGGGCTCGGGCTTCGCCTGGCCATCGCCCGGAAGCTGGCAGCGGCCGCGGGGGCCGGTTTCTCGATGGAGAGCGCACTCTGGGAGGGCACGCAGGTGTCGGTCAGATTTCACGTACCGGACGACAAGGCCAAGTAATCCGGCTTGGGCTCGAGCCTAAGGGCGTTCATTAATGGTGTCATCTTCGCCATGAACCCGCCGCCCCTCGATTTTCGAAACACCAACGCGCTCTGGGGATCGGTGGTGGCGGAGGTCCTGGTGCGCTGCGGGGTGACCCACGCCGTCGTTTCGCCCGGCTCACGGTCGACACCGTTGACCATGGCCTTGGCCCGGCATCCGGGCATCGAGGCGATTCCGGTGCTTGATGAACGCTCGGCGGCCTTCTTCGCGCTGGGCCAGGCGAAACGCACCGGACGCCCGGTGGTGCTCGTGTGCACGAGCGGCACGGCGGGGGCGAATTACTTTCCGGCCGTCATCGAAGCGCACGAAAGCCGCGTGCCGTTGCTGGTGATGACCGCGGACCGGCCTCCGGAGATGCGGGACTGCGCTTCCGGGCAGACCATCGATCAGCAGAAGTTGTTTGGTGGATACGTCGTGGCCTGGCACGAGATGGCAGTGCCCGAGGCGCGACCCGATCTGCTGCGCTACCTTCGCCAGACGCTTGCCTGGGCGGTGGGGCGCACGGTGGACGGCCCGGTGCATCTCAACCTGCCGTTTCGCGATCCGCTGCCGCCGGTCGCCGATGGCAGTTGCGCGGCGGTTGAGCCGGAGTGGCCGGCGGATTTTTTCGATCACCTGGAGCCGGCGGCACCGATGGAGTCGCGCCTGGTGTTTCGTCAGAAGGCGACGACGACGCGCGGGTTGATTGTGGCCGGGCCTGCCTCGACGGTGACGCCCGCGGACTATGTGGCGCGCATCGGGCAACTCTCCCGCGCCCTGGGCTGGCCGATCCTCGCTGACGCGCTTTCGCCGCTGAGACACCATGGCCTTAATGTCGTGACGACCTACGACGCGGTGTTGCGCAACGAGGCGATCGCTCGCGACCTCACGCCGCGTTCGGTGCTCTGCCTCGAAGCCTGGCCCACGAGCAAGGTGCTGCGTTCATTCCTGGAACGATCGGGGGCCGAGGTGACCCTTGTTGCGCCCGGGGCGGCGAATCGCGATGCCCTGCATGGCCGCACGCGGCATCTGACGGCCCGCCCGGATCAATTGGAGGCGGAAGGTAAGGCGCCAGCAGATACAGCGTACTCCGAAGCCTGGCGCCACGCCGAGCGATCTGCCCGACGTCATCTGGACGGAGCCATCGCCGCCGAGCAAACGCGTTTCGAGCCGAAGGCCGCCTGGTTGCTGGCAGCCCACCTCCCGGCGGGCACGCCGCTATTTGTGGCGAGCAGCATGCCGGTACGGGACGTCGAGTACGTCTGGCCGGCGACGGATCGCGGGCACCGGGTGTTCTTCAATCGCGGTGCCAATGGCATTGACGGGACGTTGTCGACCGCCTTGGGCATCGCGCATGGTGGCGAACGCGCGGTGTTGCTCACGGGAGACCTTGCCTTGTTGCACGATGCGAACGGATTTCTCTCGGTGCCGCGTCTTCGCGGGAGCCTGACGATTGTACTCATCAACAATGCCGGCGGCGGCATCTTCGAGCACCTGCCGGTGGCCCAATTCGATCCCCCCTTTGAAGCGTACTGGGCAACGCCGCAATCAGGGGATTTTGCACGCCTCTGCTCGGCGCACGGAATCGAGCACGTCGGGATCCGCGATTGGTCGCAGTTTGTGGAGCTCGTTTCCACGCTGCCGGAGCAAGGCGTGCGGGTGCTCGAGCTCAAGACTGACCGCAAACGCGACGCGGCCATGCGCAAGTCGCTGTTCGCCGCCGCGGCGAAAGCGGCCGGCGCCTGCTGAGAGTTAAACACGGGTGGTGTAGAACGTAGGAGCGGCTTTTAGCCCCGATGGCAGGCGGACGGGGTCCAAAGCGGCG
>CAYOSX010000068.1:0-13296 GCA_964406745.1 uncultured Opitutus sp. | reverse complement strand
GTATCAGTCATTGCATTAATTGCCACCGTTGGTGTATATGGAATTGTAGGGTTGATAGTCCGGATGGATGAGTTTGGATACAAACTCATAGCGCTCAACGAGGACTTGAATAGCTTTTCTGACAAAGTCGGAAGATTGCTGGTCAATGCATTACCATGGGTCATCCGATTCCTCGGTGTGGTTGGGACCCTAGCTTTACTCTTGGTTTCTGGAGGTATATTCGCACACAACATTGACTTTTTCCACCATCTGTTTGAAACTTGGCCAGCAATAGTGAAAGAGTTTGTGATCGGGTTGGTAGTGGGGATTTTGGTGATGATTCCGGTTTTGATATTCAAAAAACTGCGAAAAAAGTCTTAATCAACTTCGATAGGGCAGGACTTGTAATTCCTCAAAAAATTCTATTTTGACGGATCAAAAAAAAACTGCTCAATCTAGTCTCGCCATAAAACTCATTTAGCCATGCCTCTCCATTTCAAAAGCCTTCTTTGTAGCTTTTTCCTCACTTTTTTCACCTTGTTGGCTTGTGCTCAAAATGGGCAAACCTTCCTTCAATTTGAAGGAAAAGAAGGACCGGGAAAAGGAAAGCATATCGTGCTAGTGGCAGGAGATGACGAATACCGCTCAGAGGAATCCATGCCCATGCTTGGGAAAATCCTGGCAGATCGCTATGGATTTAAAACTACAGTGCTTTTCCCTATTCATCCCGAAACAGGAGAAATCGTCCCAAATTTTCAAAATAACATTCCCGGTTTGGAGCATCTCGAATCGGCCGATCTGATGATCATGCTGATTCGCTTCCGAGAACTTCCGGATGAGCAAAGTCGATATATTGAGAATTTCCTGAAAGCCGGAAAGCCGATCATCGGACTCCGAACTTCCACCCATGGTTTTGCCTATTCCAAAAATATGGCTTCACCCTATGCAAAGTGGGCATTCAACAGCAAGGCTGAAGGCTGGGAGCGAGGTTTTGGTGAGCGAATCTTTGGGGAAACTTGGGTCAATCACCACGGGATTCACGCCAAAGAAGGAACTCGAGCTTTGATTGACGGAGTGAAGCAAATGAATGATCATCCTGTCCTGAGAGGAGTGAAAGACATTTGGGGGCCCTCAGATGTTTACGGAATCAAGAATTTGCCCAAAGAAGCTGATGTGCTGATCTATGGACAAAGTACGGCTGGAATGGATGATAAAGCCCCGCTGATGTTTGAGAAATCGGTGATGCCAATTGCTTGGACCAAGCCCTACCAAATCGAAGGAGGTAAGCAAGGAACTGCGTTCGCTTCCACGATGGGAGCTTCCTTGGATTTCCAAAGTGCGGACTTGCGAAGACTGGTGATCAATGCTTCTTTTTGGCTTTTGGGAATGGAGGATACGATTACCCCGGACTTGAACGTGGATTATGTAGGCGAATACAAGCCAACCAATTTCGGTTTTGATACCTTTCGGAAGGGGATGAGAGTTTCAGATTTCAAGTAAGTCAGTAGGATGAAGTGAGAAATCTGAAATAGAGACAAGAGGCGAGATGCAAGAAACAAGACATTCATTCCGGCCGCCGTTAGTGTCTTCACTAATGGCAATTTTAGATAAAATATTTATTTCCAGATACTTCGACATTCATAATTCAGCGTTCGATGTTCATTATTTCAAAAACCCTTAATATCGAACATCGAATGTTGAACGCCGAATGATGAAGATTTTTGAAAATAGAAGATAATTGAAACCAATAAACCATGAACAAAATAGGATTCAATGTGCTGGCTTGGTCAGCGGAGATTTCAGAAGGATTATTGCCCATTTTGGACAGATTAAAAGCCATTGGCTATGATGGGGTAGAATTTTTTGTGGGCGGTACAGATGAAAAAGCTTGCCGACTTGTTGGAGATCACTGCAAAAATATCGGTCTAGAGGTCACGACTGTGACTGTAATGGGACCGGATGAAAACCCGATTTCTCCCGATCCAAAAGTTCGGGCAAAGTCCATTGAAAAACTCAAATGGATTCTCGATCGAGCGGCAGATTTGAATTCTCAGGTTCTTTGCGGGCCTTACCATTCTGCTTTTGCAACTTTCGCCTCCCGAGCACCCATCGAGGAGGAATACAATTGGTCTGCTGAAGTCCTGCATGAAGTGGGAGACTACGCCCAAAAGCTTGGAATTCTTTTGACTCCCGAAGCACTTAACAGATTCGAATGCTACCTCTGCAATACCATGGAGCAATTGGACTACCTATTGGCCAAAGTCAATCACCCGAATGTTCAGGCGATGTTTGACACGCATCATGCGAATATGGAGGAGAAAAAGCTTGGTTCGGCCATCGAATTGATTGCACCTCGACTGGGTCATTTCCATATTTCCGAAAATGACCGTGGTACTCCCGGTTCGGGTCATGTCAACTTTGACGAAACTTTTGCAGCCCTGAAAAAAGTCGGTTATTCAGGCTGGCTGACCATCGAAGGCTTCACCCGAAATGATCCTGCTTTTGCCAATGCAATAGGAGTGTGGAGGAATTTCTCAGAACCTTGGGATATGGCTGAAAATGGCTTTAAGTTGATTAAAGGAATGTTGGAAAAACACGGATAAGGGCCAAGTAGATTTCTTCTTCCAAATAAGGAATGAGATATCCAGCGTCATTTATTTTTTTGCAAAATCAATCAAGTCAATACACAATGGGGAAAAAGCTGGAATCCATCACACCGGAATTGGTGGAGTTTATTGAGAAACAAAAGATCTTCTTTGTAGGTACAGCAGCTGAGAAAGGCAGGGTAAATGTGTCTCCTAAGGGAACTGACTCTTTTAGGGTGATAGATCAAAATAAAATAGTTTGGCTCAACCTGACTGGCAGCGGAAATGAAACAGCCGCCCATTTGTTGCTTAATAGCAGAATGACGATTTTGTTCTGTGCTTTCGAAGGAAAGCCCATGATTCTTCGACTCTACGGTCATGCAAAAATTTTTCATAGACGAGACCCCGAGTTTGATCAATACATCAGTTTATTTCCGGAAAATATCGGTTCACGCCAAATCATAGGAATGGATGTGGATTTAGTTCAAACTTCCTGCGGATTTGCTGTGCCATTTATGGATTTTAAGGAGGAGCGAGAAACGTTGAATTCCTGGTCCATTAAAAAAGGGGCAGAAGAAATTGAACGCTATTGGGAGGAGAAAAACACTAAAAGTATAGATGGGTTTGAAACCAAAATCCTTGGAGGTTAGAGCCTAGCTTTGGAAAGTTTAAGGTGTTTTATTGCTCGACCAAATCCCCTTTCTTATTTTAATAAAATTGCGAAACCTACTCCATCAGAAAGGATAACCAATTGCAAAGTTGAAAATTAGGTTTTCCCGTCGCCAAGATCTGCTTCCAAAATTAAAACTATTGCCCCATTGCTCTCCATCCGGTAAGTAGGGAAGCCGAACTGGTACACCGAGATCGAATCGAAGAACGAAAAACTGAATATCCACGCGTACACCGACCCCGGTTCCTACTGCCATTTCTTTCCACCAGCGTGAGCTAAACTTACCACCCGGCAAGGCTTCATTTTCATTTTGAAGCCAGACATTCCCGGCATCCATAAACACGGCACCTTTTAAAATCGAGATTATTGGGAAACGGTATTCGATATTCCCCTCAATCCTGATATCACCCGCCTGATCGAAAAAAGAATTCAAGTTCACGGTCTCAGGACGATAACTTCCGGGCCCAATCGATCTGATTCGGAATGCCCTCAAACTATGCGGTCCACCAGAGAAAAACTGCTTGGTAAAGGGCAATGAACTGCTGTTTCCATAAGGGAATCCTGCTCCTACAAAAAGCCGTGTGGCAATAGTCTGTTTTCGGTCCATATTCAAATGATACCTCAGATCCACATCGAATTTGCCATATTGGGCATATTCGAGTCCGAAAATTTTCCCATTATCTCCCCCGCCCGTAGCCCTATCCAATAAGCTCAATGCAGTGCCGGCAAAGTCAAGTCCAAATCCAAGGAAATAGGCATGTGTACGGAACTTGTCGTTCAGTTTATTGTAATTGAACAGGTAATTGATCCCCACAATAAAATTTTGATCAAAGCTCCTTCTCAAAAATGGATTGCTGTTAAGTATCGTCTCAAATTCCGGAGAAGTCCGAGTCAGATTGACAAAATTGATGCTAATGGGATTGAACTCATGGTAGGCAAATCGGCTGGCATTCCAGAAGTAACCAAAATTTGTAAAGAAGGAATTGAGTCGATATAAGCCTCCCCGGCTAAGGTATTCAGTTCCGAGATTGATTTTAGTTTTGGGCACGGAATAACTGAATTTCTCGCTGACTGGGAAAAAGAACAGGATTCTTGGAATAATTAGATCTCCCTGAAGTCCAAGTTCGAAGGACTCCAGTCGCTGTCTTTCGCCACTTGCCACTTGAACTTCATAGCCCACTTTGGAGGTGATGCTGAACGTCTCCCCTCCTCGGAAAAGATTCCGATTGCGATAGATTAAATTTATTTCAGGTCCTGCAAATGAATTCGATTTGGAAACCCCGAGGAGTTCCGCCCGAACGGATCGCTTGGTAAGAGGAGAAAGTTGAAACGTTGCGACCAAATGGCCTAATGAATCATCGGCAGGTCGCTCATGATATCTGAGATTGACAAATTTATAATTCCCGATCGAACTCAGTCGGTTGCTTGATAATCTGGATCGAATGGGGTTGTAGAGTTCCCCGCTTTGAATTAAAATATATTCGTCAAGCAGCCTTGGTTTGAATACTTCTATGTCTTGAATAAAGCTTTTCCCATTTACTACCACCGTATCACCAATTAGTATCTCCTCCTTGACGGAATAATTTGGGAAGACCAGAATCGAATCAATCGTGTAAGGGATTATTCCGGATTTGGGAATATTTGGTTTTAAGGAGAGGTAAAGATCAAAACTGCGTAGCGAGTCGGTAGTATTTGTATCCGCCTCAAAGATCATGTAGTCTTTATTGAAATTATAGTAGCCACTTGCTTTGAGAAGGGAATCGATCCGTTCACGCTCTTTTTTAAATCTTTCCAAATCAAACCGATCGCCCTTTTTCAAGAGGGTTTTGTCCAGTGATTGAATGATTTCTTGATCAATGGGCAATGAATCTCTTGAGTAGGTAAGACTGGTCATTTGATAAGGGGCGCTCACCACGGCCTCGTATTCCACTGATGCAAAATATTTTTTCTCTATTATCTGGGAGCTTGACTCGCTAAAAAAGAAACCCTTGTTATCCAGTCGGTTTAGAATCAATTCCTCGGTAAGATTAGGGTTTACCATACTGAGATACACAGGCTTTTCTCCGACTTTTTTATTGATATAACGGAGAATGAATCCAGGCTTTTTTTCCTGACTCTTATAATAAGCCCAAACACCTGGGTAGCCGCCTAGGATTTTTTTATTTGATCTCGGTCGGAATAAGTTCTCCAATTCTTCCTCTATATCCTTTCGTTCTTTAACTTTTGGAGAAAACTCTAAGCTTAATTTAGCTCCTGTGTACAGCTTTTCCCCCTCAGGGATGTGTTTTTTCACACTACAACCCGCGGCAATTGAGGTGATGAAAAGCAGTAAAGCCAGATAATTGAATTTAATTTTCATCGCTGCTACTTTTATCTTTTTCCTTAACAGGAATATCCGGTTCAATCTGGGTTTTCACCCATAGGTCCTTAAATTCATTAAACTCCCGATTGAAAATCAGCCCCATTCCGGTGACGAAAAGTTGACCATCGATGATGGATTGGAACTCATTTTTTCTGAATGCCCGGATTCTCCATTGACCATCCTCGGTGAGCATATATTCCAAACTGATGTTGGCGAGGATAGAATTGTTCTGATCAGCATCCTGCGAACCGCCCTCTAGATCCATTTGACTTCCTACCTGTACGACTAGTCGGTCATTAAATAGCTTTTGCTGAGCATTTACATTGAGATCTGTTCGGTTACGACCCGAACCGCTCTGAAAGTCCTGATAGCTATCTACTCCAAATCCCATCGAAAACCCGCTGTCACCGAACAGTTTGCCGGAAAGGGCGTTCATTTGATCCGAAAGTAACTGGCTGGCACTATTTCGTGCAATTCCTTCTGCTCCACCACCAGAGCCATCGCTGCCTTGTGATGGGAAGAAGCGGTCCAGGACTAGAAGCGAGAACACCTGTTTATTGAGTTCGTCTTCCTGCTCGTTGAGCTGCAGAATTCGGGAATAGACATTCCCGCCCAAAGAACCTCTTTCTGCCTCTGGCATATCAAGGGAGAAAGTTATCTCGGGTTTTAGCAGATCTCCTTTGACATTCAGGTAGACAAGGAAATCCAACCGCTGCTGATATTGGGATTGAAGCTCTGAAGTGGCACCTGTAAGTTGTGATGCCATAAGACCCGAGGCACTGGTTTCTACCTGGTAGATTGCCCGAATGTCCAAAGTTGCATCTAATGGATCTCCATTCCAGGTAATTCGGCTCCCTTCATAAATTGAAAATTCTTTACTAATGAGGTTATAGAGCGACATTTCGTAGCTTCCACTTTTTACCTCATAGACTCCGGAAAGGGTGATTCTCCCATTTGGATTTACGTCCAACCTAAGGTCCGAATCACCTGAGATGGTGAGATTATCTCCGGTAGTTGGGTCAATGATGATTTTAAATTTAGCGTTAGGATCCACTTGAAGACCTGCTTGGATCGAATAGCCTGCAAAATTACTTGAAGTCTGATCGATAGATCTGGTAAGTATTTCATTGGGGTTAGTTTTGTTGACAAAAACTACCACACCATCTCTAGCTACGATATCCAATTCAGTTTCTGGGATAATAAGCGTTATGTCTGTGCGGTCTCTGACCCTGAGATTTCCTGCCACCACTGGCAGATTCAGGTTGCCCTTAACTGTGACGTCAGCATCCATTACAGCTCTGCCATATACGAGCTCATTTTCGGTGTTGTCGCTGTTAATGGCCATGAAGTTTTCGGCTTTTATACCCAACTCAAAAGTGGGATTTATCAGCTCTTCAGTGCTTATTTTTCCATCAATGATGAATGTGTTATTTTCTTGATCCCGTACGGTAAACTGATCAAGATATACTCCTTCATTATCTATTCGGATGGTCTCCTCAGATAGGAGGTAGGCGGTGCTGAGTTGGGTAGGAAAAATAGATGCATCACTGAAGAGGAATTCACCATTATACACAGGCTCATCTACTTTTCCGTTGACAGTCACTTTGCCGCTTAGTTGGCCTTTTCCATTTTGGAGCTGCCCCTGAGAAAGTGAAGCGATTTTCTCCACATTCATTTGGCGGAGATCAAGAAGTAAGTCGAGCTGTCCTCCTGATTCATTTGCCACAAATGCTCCATCAAGTGCAAGATCAAGTCCCTTGTCCTTGAGAGTCAGCTCAAGTTGGTAATTTCCTCCACCTCTTGCCTGGGCAGTAAGGTCGAGTTTTCCCAACAACGTATTTAAAACATGAAGATCTTCAATGCTGAGTTCGCCCAGAATTCCCATCGCTCCAAAAGGGTTTTCTACAACAAGAATTCCATCGAGGGAACCTGATGCCAAGGTATCCTGGGCATTGAGAACTCGGGTGAAAGTTTCCAAATGGAAGTTGGAAAACTCAGTTGCGATATTCTTATCAGCGTATCCCTCTTGATCATGTTGTATGCTGAGACTTTGCTCCCCATTTTGAAGAATAAAATCCCTGAATTGTAAGGAGTTTTCCGTGTATAGGATGCTGTTGGAATCTGATATAGTCCAGCTTACTCCGTTGAAAAGCAAGTCTTCCGGTGAAAGATGAACTTGCACCGTGTCTCGGCTGAGTCCAATATCAAAAGGAATATGCGTGAAGATTTCCCCCGCCTCGTAAACCAAAAAGTCGAGCTTCAGGCGTGAGTCATCCAGTACCCCGCTAAATCCAATTTGTTCCATTTGGATAGGGCCAGTATTCAATGCCAAGAACCCAAAATTAAAATTCAAGTCATTATCATTCGCATTGATTCGGACACGAAGACTATCTATCTCTGTCCCACTAAAATTGACGTATGGAAAATCGATGGCCGCCTTAAGAAAATTCTCTGATTCGATAAAGTCTACCTTGACACTTGCGCTGTCGAAGTTTTCTAATCCCTGCAGCAGGACATCCGAAAGGAGGGGATCATCGACCAAAGACATGTTCATATGGAATCTGACATCTGATTGACCGGAGGAATCTCTTCCGCCACCTAATGGATCAAGATACTGGGACAACACACTGATAAGTGCAGCTTGAAGCTCTGCCGGCGATGAATTGCTTCCAAAATCCCCCATTAAAATTTTGCTGTTGATCTGAGCACCTGTGGTGTCCGGGCCAAGGATGGTTCGCAAGTCCAATTCTCCGGTTAGGTAAGATTTATCCTCATAGACTATTGTGCCGTCATAAAGCCTGGCATTCGCAGTGAATGATTCCAGATTCCCGTCAAAATCTGCGGTGAGTTTTACCCTTGCTCTACTAGTTTTCTCGGTAAGTCCCAATTTGTAAAAATCAGCACCCTTGAGATCTAGATTCAATCCCACCTGAGACTGAATCGAATCGAGTGCAATATCAGCCAGCATCTCAAAATCAAGGTATTCCTGCTTTAAACCCATGGCGAGATGGCCGACTCCTTTTTGGAGTTGACCATCCAGATTTAGCCCGCTGAGATCAATTCCATTGGCGCCTAATTTCTCAAAACTGGTCTTTAATTCGGCGTCCAAAGAATACAAATCATTCCCCGAGCCCGATGCATTCAATGAAAAACTCAAGGTGTCCAGATTTGGGTTTTGGAGTAGCTCTCCAATCAGGAGATTAAATCCATCCACATCTGCTCGGAAAGCCAGTTTCTCCTGATTTTGAAACATGCCGGAAAGGTTTATTGTACCAAAGCTGCTGGTGAGTTCCGCTTCCGAATTCATCTTTTCCAAGTTGCCGATGAGGGAAGTTTGTATTGCCAAATTCTCAGGCAGTTTTAACCCTAATTCCTCCTCTTTCACAAAATGAATCAAATCGGATCTTGTGCTGCTCATCTGGATTGAAGGAAAGTCAAACCATAAATTATCCGTATCAAGCGCATTTCTAAGTTTTCCTTTAGCATTCAGCCGAGTATCAGACCAGCCGATTATTAGCTGCTGGACATCCATTTCTGCTGCATTGCCTGTTAGTTGGGATTGAATGGCAATGGGTGATTTCACCAATTCCCGAATCAGGGTGTCTTGCTCAAGGGCTCTGGAAAAGAAAAATGCATCCCGAAGATCCAACGTGGAAGGAGAAACTATCAGGTTGAGTTGACTTCGGTTTGTTCTGAGGAAAAAATCATTCAGGTCTAGGCTCTGATCTTGGAGTGCTAAGTCAAAGGAAAACTGGTTGAGTTCAAAGCCACTTTGCTCCCGAAATGTTAAACTCTTCAATTGAGCAGAAGCTAAGTTGGCTTGAAGAAGAATCTTTTCTGCATCCAGTGACAAGTCTGAGATTTGAATGAATTCGGGATTGAATTCGTTTCTCAAGCCGGAATTTGCACTTGTTTGGTAGGAAATGTTTGTCGAATCAATTGTAAATTTTTCGACGATCACATCCCAATCCGGCCAAGAAAAAACAGCTGGTTCAGTTGGACTTTCTACGTTAGAGGTATCCACTTCACCTAGATCTTTCCAGGCTATAGAAGAGTTTGAAAGCTCAATTTTGGTTAATCGAATGATCTGATCTCGAATGTTTCCTTCCGGTAGTTGGATGAGTAATTGCCCCAAATTGACCTGAGCTTCTTGCTGATCGGGAATATTTCTATAGTCAATGGAGATGTTGCTCAGTAACAATTCCTCCAGTTTCAGAAGGGGTTGAACTAATGCTGAGTCTAAGTCTTCCTCCTCCACTGCAAAGGGCTTGCTTTGGATATACTTGACCTGCGAGTCTTTTAGGCTGATCTTTCCCACTTCAAAATTGAAACTTCCCAAGTCCGCTAAAGGAACAGAAAACAAAAATTCTCCAATTTGTAGCGAAGCATCCATCCCGGTTTCTTCATCCTTGTAGCTGAGATCAAAGTCTCTCAGCGCCGCAGATTCGACAGATAGGATAATCTGCTGTTTTGGGCTGCTTGGGTCAAGAACTTGATCAGGAATTGTGTCAGTTACAAATGCCTCAGATAAAAAATCAAAGTTGAATTTCCCGCTGACTTCTTCTCGTTGTACTCTTGCGATTACACCTTCCCATTCCAGATTTTTGACTCGAATTTCCCCTGAATTGATCAATTCTGGTATTCCGATTCCAGCTTCGAGATGTTTAGAATAAAGTAATGTGTCTGAATTGAGATCACCTAGATAGAGGTTTTCAATATAAATCTTTCCTGAATAAGTGATGAAGAGACGACCGATCCTTACTTCTGTTCCAGTTCTGTCTTCAACAAAAGAAGTGGCTTTGTCAACAACAATTTGTTGGCCCCAAGGACTTCTGATGAAAAGGATCAATGCAAGGATCAGGATCAACAAAACACCAAAGGTTATCCCGAGGATCTTGAATAATTTATAGAAAGAGCTTTTGGCAGTGATGGGCAAAATGAATTTGTATCTAAGGTCAGCAATAGCTGGCTTTAACGTTTTTTATTGGATTTACTTTCGATAAACGAATTTTAAAACGAACAATGTTGACTCGTCTTAAACCTAGAGTTTGAATGTGATATTCTCAAATTCCCAAGAAAATAATCAAACCAAACTCTGTTTTGTTCAAAAACAAAATAACCCCTTCCTGACAGTTCAATAAGCAGGCCATTAATGAGCAATGAGCAAACTCAATGTTCAATGATCAAATTCAATGAACAAGGTTCGTGGGATTAATGACTGGAAACTGTGACTGACCACTGCTTACTTATTACTTTTCCTCCGGAATCGCCATGGTATGATTCCCCAATAGCTTCCATTGGCCATCAACGAGCGCATAGGTCCGCATAAAGTGATAAGTTGTCGGACTTGGACCTCGGTCCACAACGGTGTATCCGCTGACTACGCCGGTAGTTCCTAAAATCACCACCTGCTGATCCCGGGAAGTACGATTTCTTGTGTCGTCTGCTTGTCCTGCTTTGATTCGTTTCGCTCTGCCAACGGCGGCCTCTTTTCCATCGATCTGTCCGGCGTGATTATGAATCCAAATAAAATCTTCCGCCAGAAGATTTTCCAGAAAAGTGACATCTGATTCCAAAAGTGCCTTTTCCCAACCTTGATCCAAACTGAGAAGCTTTTGCTCCAGAGTTTGAGCTTGAGTTAAAAATTGGATGAAAGAAAAGCAGGCGATTAAGAGAATGGGTTTCATAGGGTTGGGTAATTTATGAGAGGATAATTCCATCTTGGAAAGGCCTCGACTCCGCTCGGCCACCGAGATCAAATACAACGGACACCGAGCGGAGTCGAGGTGAGGCTGGGAACATTTTTCTAAATTAAGTATATAATCAAAGAACAGACTTTTACTTCCTGTCTAAATTGGAGATTTCATAAGCCACTTTCCCTCGTTCGACTCTTCTGTTCATTTGTCCATTCATCACAAAAATCAACCCCAAGAAAATCCCCAAAAATCCCAAAAGGAAAGAATACCCCGTGAAGCTTGCGATTTTTCCAAAAAGAAAAGGCATCAGCGTAATTCCCACATAGGCACTTGCCATCTGCATTCCCATGATGCTTTGAGAATTCTTTTCTCCAAAATTAACAGGAGTCTCATGTAGCAGACTCGGAAAAATCGGAGCGCAACCAAGACCTACTAGCAGAAAACCCGATAAAACGGTAACTGAAAATGGTAGAAAAAGAAGAATTAAACCCAGGCCGATGACACCCTGTCCGAGATAGACCAATTGCCGATTACTGAAATGGGCCGTCAAAAATCCCGACAAAAACCGACCACTTGTGATTCCCAAATAATATAGCGAAGTCATCCTAGCTGCCTCATCGACATCAAATCCCCGCTCAAATACCAAATAACTTGCTCCCCAAAGTCCAAAAGTGGCTTCAATGGTACAATAGCAAAAAAACACCACCAAGGCATGTTTTAACCCGGGAAGAGTTGTTACTAAGCTTAAAAGATTTGGTGGCTTTGCCTGTTGATTTGACTCGTCGATCCCTTTGCTTTTCACCCAAAGGGGAAGGGAAAAGATTAAAATCAAAACCAAGCCAATCTGAAGCCAAGCAATTGTCTGATATCCACTGTTCCAGGATTCACCTTTGGCCAGATACCCAGCCATGATCAAAGGGCCGATGGCTGCCCCGACACCCCAAAAAGAATGAAGCCAGTTCATATGCTTGGCTTCATAGTGAAGCGCTACATAGTTATTGAGTGCCGTATCCACGCTTCCTGCACCTAGTCCCAAGGGAATCGCCAAGAGGCACAGGTAGAGAAAATAATGAGAATAAGCAAAACCCATTAAGGCTACAGCCGTCATCAGGACACTGAAAGTAGTAACTGTCGAGACTCCAAATTTCCCAATTAGTTTACCACTAAAAAGACTTGAAACCACCGTTCCAGCTGCCACAATCATAGAAATGTAACCGGCATAATCCAGCGGAACTCCCAAATCCTCGAACATCGCCGGCCAAGCGGAACCCAAAAGCGAGTCAGGAAGTCCTAGGCTGATGAAGGCTAAATAGATGACAAGTAGGAGAAGCCGCTTTTTCAAATATGAAACAGTTTTGAAAGTGGTTGGTCGATTTGGTATTTTTCTAAAATTATAAAAAATGACAATCGTTTTTATCAACACTCAAAATCGATAATAACGTTTTCCTTTTTCTTGCCAACATACAAATGATAAAGATTATAGTCCAAATTAGTCTGCTGCTGACTGTCGTCTGTGGACGAATATCCGCATGCTCGATTCTATTTTCTTTATCAGGTGAAAAGCGGATATTCTTAATTTCCTTTTTCTTCATCTAACCTAAAAATTCCTGCACTGGTGTAGCGGTCCCAACTTTTCACAACGGGATTCAGTTAATTCATGACATTGAAAAATTTGAGTATGCATTCGATGAAGATTACAATTGCTTTTGCTGCGGTATTTTTATTTTTTGCTTCAACTAGCGAAATTTTTACTCAGACTAATCGGGTGACATATCAGGTCTTTGATCAAAAGACAGGACAGCCCATTCCATTTGTTCATATCAAAGTGCAGGAAAAAGAAACCTCAGGCACTACGACAGATGTCCGAGGCTCTTTTTCCATTAAATCATTTGGAGAAAATGATATTTTGGTTTTTTCGCATGTTGGTTACCAAAGGCAGGAAATTCCTTTTTCTCAGCTTCAGAGAAATCCAATTATTTACCTTGTCCAAGACACGCAGGAGTT
>CAYOSX010000067.1:0-13352 GCA_964406745.1 uncultured Opitutus sp. | reverse complement strand
AGCTGGTGCATCCGGGCGCCCGAAATATCGCCGACGTCGACGTCGGCCTCGAACGGCTCGACTTCGCCGCCAACGCTCGCCCGATGGGCGACGAAGGCATTGCGGAGAACGGAATCCAACTCGCCGCACTCTGCCGCGCCCATCAGGTGAACCATCTCGTGTACGTCGGCTTCGCGATCAACTGGTGCCTGCTCATGTCCCCGGGCGGCATGGCCGACATGGCACGCCACGGTTGCCTGTGTTCCACGATCGCCGAGGCCGTCACCGCCGTGGAGAACGCAGACACCGCCCGCCTGGAGCGCGAGAAGGCGCAGGCGCTCTGGCGGGTCGCGGTGGCCTTCGGCTTCGTCTTTTCGTTGGGTGATTTCCTCGCCGCCATGCCTACCCGCACTCCGCCGTCTTCCTCATGACCGCTCCCCTCCTCGCCCTTCACGGCGGCCCGAAAGCCGTCCCCGCTCCTCGCCCCGTGCACCATCGTTGGGGAGAGGAAGAACTTACCCGGCTCACGTCGATGGTCGGGCAGGCCTCTCTCTTTTATTGGAAGGGGCCGCAATGCACTGCGCTCATCGAGGGCTTTCGTCGCAAGTATCCACTGCGTCACGCCATGCCGTGTTCGTCGGGGTCCGCCGCGCTGCACATCGCCGTGGCAGCGTTGCAACTCCCGCCCGGGTCGGAGGTGATCACGTCGCCGATCACCGACATGGGCTCCGTGATCGGTATCCTTTACCAGCAGCTCGTGCCGGTCTTTGCGGACATCCACCCGCACACCTACAATCTCGACCCGGACGACGTACGCCGCCGCATCACTCCAAAGACACGCGCGCTCATGGTGGTCCACCTTGCGGGCAACCCCAGTGACATGGATGCGCTCATGGCCATCGCCCACGAACACAACCTCGCCGTCATCGAGGACTGCGCCCAGTCGTGGGGCGCGCGCTTCCGCGGCACGCCCGTCGGACTTTTCGGGGACCTCGCGTGCTATTCCTTCAACGAATACAAGCACATCAGCTGCGGTGACGGCGGCATCGTCGGCACGAACCGCGACGACCTCGGTGTCGGCCTCTCGAAATGGGGAGACAAGCATTACGATCGCGTCTCCGGCGGGCGCGACCCGCAGACCCTCTCGCCCAACTACCGCATGTCCGAACCCCAGGCCGCCGTCGCCGCCGCGCAACTGGATAAACTTCCCGAGATCATCGCGACCCACATCCGGCTCGGCACCCTCTTGCTCGATCGTCTGCGGGAACTCGCCCCGCCCGGTATCGTTCTGCCCGAAATCGACTCCCGCGACACGCACAGCGCCTGGTTCTGTCTGCTGCGTCTCGCCGACGGCGTCTTCCGTTGTTCACGCGAAGAGTTCGTCGCCGCGCTCGTGGCGGAAGGCGCCGTCGCGTACTCCGGCTACATTCCGAAACCCGTTTATCGGTATCCCCTTTTCCAGAACCACAACTTCTTCGCCGGACACTGGCCGCTTCGCGACGCGGGGCTTACGACGATGGATTATCGCTCCGTGCATTGCCCCGTGGCGGAGGCGATGCTCGCCGACAGCGTCTCGCTTCCCATCACGCCCGCGCTCCCCGAAGCCGCGGCGATCGAGACGGCTGAAGCTGTGAACAAAGTCGCCCGGTATTACGCGCGGGCCTGATGACCTCCGATCAATACCGTCCGGCTCCGTTGCCTCTGTTACCGCCTGTGAAGCATAACTTCGATTTTAACAGGAGGAAACAGAGGCAACGGAGGACTTCGATCCTGCAAATACTGCCATGACTGTTCGTTCTTTCATCTGCCTCTATTTGGCCTCTGCGTTGTCCCTGCTGGCCACGCCGCGCTTCAACGAGGTGAACACGCACGTGGGCCTGCCGCGCCTTGATGCCAGCCGCCTCGCCGTGGTCGATCTCGATGGCGATGGGTACGACGACCTCGTCGTGCGCCCCAACGGCGCGAACGACGCTGCTCCGCTCGTCTACCTCTGGCGCGCCGACGACACCTCCACGACGGGACGGTTCGAACGCGTGTCCGCCCCGGGGCTTCCACGCTTTTCGCCGCGCGATGTGCTCACGTTCGCGGACTTGGACAACGACGGACAAGCCGACGCGATCGTCGGTCGTTACCTTGATTATCTGCAAGACGCCTTCACGCCGCCGGCCCATCCGCCCTTTCGCTCCTCCTGGTTTCGCGGTCGCGGCGACGGCACGTTCGAACCGCCGCGGCACCTCGAGGACGCCCCTGCCGCCACGACGGCCGCCATCGCCGTGGGCGACGTCAATCGCGACGGCCTGCCCGACCTGTGGCTGGGCAACTGGTACGAGAAGTACTTCAGCGGCTATGACGCCTTTGCCAACGATCTTCTCCTCCAGTATCCGCGATTTGACGACACCATCGGCTTCGTCCGCTGGCCGATCCCGGGCGAGAGCCTTCCCGCCGACCCGGCGACGGATCCCGCCGGCCGACCCACCTACGGCGTCGCCATTGCCCAACTCGATGACGGCCCGCTGCCCTTTCTGCTCGAGCTCAACTACGGCCGGCGCTGGAACCGACTCTACGCACTCACACCCGCCAATCCGCTGGTTTCGTTGACCCCATCGGCAAGCGTTTCCGCGGCTCCGTCCCGACCAGGCGGATCCCCGCTCTTTTCCCGCGAGGAGATCCGGCGTTCCCTCCGCGGCAACGACTTCGCGCCGGCGACCGGTTTCGACGGCGACGCGATCCGCCACGGCAGGCATCCCGACTGGCTCGCCCTGCGCGCCAAGGTGGACCCGCGCTTTGATCGTCCGGACGAACTCCCTTTCCGCGCCAACGGGAACACCTTCGACGTCGCGATCGGGGACATCGACAACGACGGCGACTTCGACGTGTTCGTCAGCACGATCATCCACGCCTGGGCCGGCGACTCCTCCGACCGCTCGCGCTTCCTCGTCAACCGCCTGAGGGAGACCGGCCGCCTGACGTTTGATTCGCCGCCCGCGCTTTCCGTCGATCGTATCCCTGAAACCATTACCGACGAGAACCGCAACTACAACCAAGGCGACATCTTCGCCGAGCTGGGCGACGTCGATCTGGACGGCCGGCTTGACCTCGTGATCTGCTCCTCGGACTACAACGACCCAGCGCCGCACGACGAACGCCTGCGTGTCTTCCTGCAACAACCCGACGGCAGCTTTCGCGATGCCACGACCGAACTCGGCATCGACCACCTCGGCGCCGGCCAGCCCGCATGGATCGATCTCAACCGCGACGGCGCCCTCGACCTCATCGTCGGACAGACGTTCAACCGGTTCGATGCCGAGCGTCGCCGCGTGGCCAGCCTCGCCAACGACACCTTGAACGCCGGCGCTGACGGCGAATCCCGAGGCCAGCCCGTGGCCCGCGTTTACCTCAACGAACCTCCGCCCGGACGGCACGGCCTCGTGCTTCGGTTGCGAGGTGATCCCAAGCAAGGGGTGAGCCGCGACGCTTTCGGAGCCCTCGTCAGCCTTCAGGCCGATCTCGACGGCGATCCGACGACGCCGTCGGTGACGCTGCATCGTCAGCTGCTCGGCCCCGGGGGGCATGCGGGCAAACGCTCGGGCTCCTTTCTCCACTTCGGGCTTGGGGCCGCCACCCAGGCCTCCGAGGTCGTCATCACCTGGCCCAATGCAGCCAGGACGACCACCCGGCTTACCACCCTTGCCGCCGGCAGCTACGAGATCGATCTCGCCACGGGAGCCACACCCATCCCGCTTCACTGACGGTCCGTCTCGGTTGTGCGGGGACGACGATCGCGACGAGACGGCCGTTGCACGCGCGTAGCGATCGTCTACGGTCGACGCGCAATGACCTCGCCCACTCACCTCGTGTTTGTCGATTTCGAGAACGTGCCCACCGTCGATCTCGGGGCGATCGCCGGCAAGCCTGTGAAGGTCACGCTCCTGATTGGAAAACAACAGAAGAAGCTGGATCTCGCCCTTGTTCAGCAGATCCATCGGCAGGCGTCGCAGGTTGAACTCATCGAGGTCGGCGGCACCGGAAGAAACGCGCTCGATCTCACGCTGGCGTGCTATTTGGGAAGGTCCGTGGAGGCGTCGCCCCACGTGCAGTTCCACATCGTTTCCAAGGACAAGGACTTCGATCCGCTCATCGCTCACCTCAAGGCCTCGGGAGTGAAGGTCTCGCGCCATGCCGCGCTCGGTTCCGTGCCGATGGCAGGAACGCCGGCCAAGCCGGCGGCGACCAGTGCAAAAGGCGCCCCCGAGGCTCGCCTTGCGCGGTTCATCGAGGCGCTCAAGAATCCAAATCGCACGGATCGCCCGGCCCGCCGGCGCACCCTTGTCAAACACCTCAAGTCACAACTCGGCGGCACGACGTCCGACGAGCAGGCGGAAGCCATCATCACAAACCTGTGCGCTGAGGGCATGCTCAAGATCACTGCTGGCGACAAGGTGGAGTATCCGGCTCCCTGACGGAGCCAGCGGCGGCTTCAAAGTTCGGCTTTGCCTCCCGCGTGAACCTTCGGCGTAGATACCCATCCCATGAGCAAGCTTGAAGGCCGCATTCTCGTCACCGGTGGCGCCGGTTTTATCGGCAGCGCCTTGGTGTGGGCGCTCAACCAACGCGGACTCACCGATATCGTCATCGCCGACTTTCTGGGCAGTGACGAAAAGTGGCGAAATCTGGTCCCGCTGAAGTTCACCGATTACGTGGAAGCAAACGTCTTCCGTGAACGGGTTGGGTCGAGGGCGGATGCCTTGGGCCGTTTCACCACGGTGTTTCATCTGGGTGCCTGCTCGGCGACGACCGAACGCAACGCGGCGTACCTGATCGACAACAACTACACGTTCACGAAGGAGCTCGCGGCCTGGGCCCTGGCTCACGACGCGCGTTTCGTCTATGCGTCCTCAGCGGCGACCTACGGAGACGGTGCAGCCGGGATGGAGGACACCCGCCCCGACCTCGACCGCCTTCGTCCGCTCAACATGTACGGCTACTCGAAGCATCTCTTCGACCTTTATGCGCAGCGGCAAGGGATACTTCCGAGGATTGCGGGGGTGAAGTACTTCAACGTCTTTGGCCCCAACGAGGATCACAAAGGCGACATGCGCTCCCTCGTGCACAAGGCCTTCCAGCAGATTCAATCAACCGGTCGCGTCGGCCTTTTCAAAAGTCATCATCCCGATTACCGCGACGGCGAGCAGAAGCGTGACTTCCTTTACGTGAAGGATGCCATCGAGATGACGCTCCATCTGGCCGACGGCGCCCGCGAGCAAGGCGGATTGTTCAACCTCGGATCAGGCGAAGCCAATACTTGGCTGACGCTGGCCACTGCCATTTTCTCCGCACTGGGGAAACCTGCGGCCATCGACTTCATCGACATGCCGGAGGCACTACGCGGCAAGTACCAATACTACACCAAGGCCGACATCGGAAAGATCCGGGGCACCGGATATTCCCGTCCCATGACGCCGTTGGCCGAAGGCGTCCGCGACTACGTGCAAGGGTACCTGCTACCCAACAAACGCCTGGGCGACTGAACCATAAAAGGTAGGAGCGGCTCGCCCGTCTCCGGAGGGCTTTACGCCGCGATGAACACCGTCCGCATGCCATCGCGGCATAAAGGCGATCCTACTGCGGCGCACCTTACGGCAGCGCCAGCAATTCTTCCGCGGTCCACGCCTTGGTCCGATCGGCGGCCGCACCTGTACGGATGGCGGTCACCTGCTCGGCAGTGATCGGAGGAGCGTTGTTGCCCCATTCAGAGCGGATGTAGGTCAATACCTCGGAAATACGTTGATCGTTCCAGTTGTAGGCACCACCCGCGCCGAACGCGGGCATGATGCCCACGTAGGTCTGCCCCTTGACTTCGATCGGACCCTCGAGGCCGTGCAACAAGATGCGAATCAAACGCTCCTCGCTGCCCACGACCCACTCCGACTCCGCCAGCGGCGGGAAGGCCGGAGGCAGGCCGAGACCATTCGCCTGATGGCAGGCGAGACAGGCCGCAGTGTAGTGCCGCTTGCCGGCAACGGCCGGGGGAACGGCTTCCTTCTTGGCGCCTCCACCCATGGTTTCCGGGTCGAAACGCTCGTCCATCACCATCGAATCGAAGCCACCTCGATTGTGCACGAAGTAGATCGAGACGAGAAAGATCATCGTCGAGATGAACCCGAGCAGGAAGAGCGGCATGGGCGCAAAGCCCTCCGCAGGTTCGGCCTTCTCGCGAAGCAGCACGCTGTGCACGCGCTGAATGCTCTCGTCGGAAGCCCCGGCCTGCTCGATGCGGGGATTGGTGTTCTTGGGATCGGCACTCATTTCGCTTCGCCCTCCTCAGCGGCGGGCTCGACGTAGATGTTGTTGGTCTCGGGATAAGCGTAGGGATCCTTCAAGCTGATCAAGTAAGCCACCAGCGCCTCGCCTCGCGCGGTCGGCACGACTTCGTATCCGGGCTCCGGCGTGTGCGGAGGCGGCAGGTTGATCGCCTTCGGTGACGGCTCACCGACGATCGGACGCTTCTCGAAAAGGAACTTGTACGGCGGCATCGTCGACCCGGGCGTCGTCAACGTGGGATCATACAGGTGCAGATAATGCCAGGTCAGATCGGTCAGGCGCGCGCCAACATTGCGCAGGTCCGGTCCGGTACGCATCGAGCCCAGCAAGACGCGCTGCTCACGGATGTAGTCGCGGGGAACACTCTGCCGCTCGCCCCACCCGCGATCGATGTCGGCCCCGTAGCCGGGGCGACGCACCTGTTGGGTGTGGCAATACATGCAACCAAGATCCTGATACACCAGCTTGCCGCGGGCGGCGAGACCGGGCGTGGCTTCCGGGAAAACCTTCCCTTCGTCCTCGGCGTAATACGGCGTCAGGCTGCCGTAGCCGATCTGGTTGGACAGGATGATGCCCGTCCAGGAGAAGGCGAGCGCGCAGAAGGCGCCGAGAAAAATGAGCGGGGCGCGATTCATCGGACGACCTCCATTTCAGGCGCGTTGCGGAAGAGCGTGGGCGCCGTGGCCGTTCCGGGCCGCGGCTTGATCAGCATCCAGGTGAAGTTCACAGCAAAAGCGACGTGGCCAATCGTGATGAGCACTCCCGCAAGGCTGCGGCTGAACAGGTACGGAATGGTGTTGCGCACGACATCGATGAACGGGATGTCGGGATTGTTCATCTCAAGGCCCTGAATCACGCCACCAATCGAAAGGGCCGCCACGTAGATCATGATGCCCACCGCAGTTGTCCAGAAGTGTGCGCTGATCAGGGTGGCGGACGGCCATTCCTTCAGAAGCAAGCGAGGCATGATGTAATAGATGCTGCCAAACATCACCATCGTGAAGAAGGCGTACATGCCCCAATGCGAGTGCCCGACGGTGTAGTGCGTGAAGTGCGTGACTTCAGCCCAGCTGCGCAGCGACATCGACGAACCTTGGAGGGAGGTCAGCGTGTAGGAGACCGCACCAAAGACGATGAACCGCAGGGTCGGGCTGTATTTCAAGGCGCTGAAACTTCCCACCATCGTCATGTGGTGGTTGATGGCAACGACCACGACGGGCACGACCAT
The DNA here is from genome assembly GCA_964406745.1 of uncultured Opitutus sp. Lineage (GTDB taxonomy): Bacteria > Verrucomicrobiota > Verrucomicrobiia > Opitutales > Opitutaceae > CAMAXB01. The sequence goes on along the minus strand of CAYOSX010000067.1, from coordinate 5,824 downwards.
CATGAAACTCGCTGCGATGCCGGCTGACTGGACCCACGCCGGAACCGGACCGCCGATCAGATGGTGAACACCCGCCCAATTGTAGAAGAACGCGAGTGACCAGAACCCCAGCACCGACAGATAATAACTGTGAATCGGCTTACCGAGGACCTTCGGCAGGAAATAATAAACGGCGGCAAGACCCACCGGCGTGAACCAGAGGCCGAGCACGTTGTGCGCAAACCACCAGTTGACCAACGCCTGCACCGTTCCGCGGGCCGGCTCGAAAATGAGCATCATCTGGGCAATCGAGTAGAGCCAGGGGAACCAGAAGAGCGCCGCGATGAGGTACCATTGCGACACGTAGATGTGCTCGGATTTGCCAAAGCGGAAGGTGATGATCGCCCATGCGCCGATCAGGGCGTACGCGACAAAGAGCAGGGGGGTCGCATACGGCGGGATCTCGAGCCACTCGATGGAGGTCGAGTCACCAGCAAGGATGCCGTACACACCCACGGTGACGCCGATGTTCCAGAAGGAACCCGCCACGAACAACAGAACGGGATGGCGAAGGACGGACCGCGACAGGCGGGCCATGAGCCAGAAGGCCACGGCAAACGCCGCGTTCACGCTCCAGCCATAGATGACCGTGTTCAGGTGGGCCGTGCGCGCCCGGCCAAAGGTCAGCCATTCGTAGTCGCCCAGAAACCCGGGCGTGTGCATTTTGAACGAAGCGATCAGCGCGAAGATCGTGCCGATCAGCAACCATGCCACCGCCGAGATCAGGAAGAACAGGGTGGGAGCTTTCGTGGACGAGTCGATCGCGCTGAGTTCGGCGCGTTTCGCCAAGTCGGTCGAAGCGGTCGGGCTCAGGGAAGCGGCTAAGCTGGAGGGAGATGACATCGGGTTGGGAAAATCGGCGGAGGGAGCGCGAGGATTACGGGCACCTCAGCCCCGGGGGCGGCGGGGGGTCTTGGTGGGGAAAGCGTCAGTGGGACGACCCACCGGTTCTTCATCATCGAAGATCGACGCAGCGCCCTTCTCGAAATCCTTCAACTGCCCGTTTCGGGAAGACCAGAAGAAGGCATACACCGCCGAGGCAAGAAACAACAAGGCGATGGGAAGAGCGACGGCGTAGAAGAACCAGTCCATGGTCCGGGTTACTTCTTGCGCGCGTTGATCTCGTCGATCGTGAGCTTCATGGCCTGCTCAACGGGGAGCAGCACGACGCCCTCCTCCTTGTTCACCCATGAATACCCCTTGGCGGCGGACTCTTCGCGCCCACGCACTTCTGCCAGGCGGGCTTTGCGTCCTTCCGGAGTGAGCTTCCATTGCTCTTCCTCCGGCACGTTGTCCGCCTGATCGAGCGGGGTCACCGGATTGCGGACGACCTGGAGGATGATCAGAAAGATGGCGAAGACGCCAATGATCGCGAGGACCAAGGCCGTCTGCCCTTTGCCTGAATTGGAGGACTCACTCATGATGGGTCAGGGATTCGCCGATGCGAGGATCGCGGATCGGAATGAGTTTGGCGGTCGGAAAGCTCTTAAGGTAGGCCCAGATGCAAACGCCACCAATGCCGATGACGGCCGTAAGGGTCCAGAGTTGATGAAGGGCGAGGAACGGAAGCGGATCGCCGAGTTCGTTCTTCTTCGCCGGCCAGACGTTGTAGATGATGTCGACCAGGAAGATCACCGCGATGAAGAACGCGATGCGCGGCATCCAGACCTTGCTCAGCTTCACGGGATAGTGAATGAGCGTCAGGAAGGGGGCGAAGAAATGTCCGAAGAGCAGCAGCATGCCGACCCATTTCCACTGGTTGGGCTGGCCGTCGCTGTTGTTGATTTCACGCAGGTTGTACCAGAATGTTTCCTCGGGAATGTTCGCGTTCCAGATCAGGAAATACTGCGAGAAGGTCACGTAGGCCCAGAACACCGTGAAGGCGAACATGAGCTGACCAATGCTGTGCATGTGGTTGTTGTTGAGGATGCCCTTGTAGTCGCCGCGCATCCAGAGCCACACCATCATGATCACGCCCGCGGACAAGGCGGCGCGAACGCACCCGGCAAAGTACCACACACCGTACATCGTCGAGAACCAGTGGTAGTCGAGCGACTTCACCCAGAGGATGATGCAGAGCGTCAGGGTAATGGCCGCGAGCGGGAGGCCGAAGGCGGAGGTGACGCGATTCTTGTACGTCCACTTCACATCGCCATCACGGTCCTGGCTGAAGGAGGCCGTGCGCAACCGGGAGGAAAGCCACATCCAGATCAGGAACGAAGCCACGGTCATGAACACGAACATGTTCGGGTTGAGCAGGGCGGATTTCTTCACCCAAAGGATGTCCTCACCGACCGTGCCGTGACCGCCGACCTTCGCGAGGTCGTAGGCCGGATCGAACCACTTCCAGATGATCTGCCCATCGACAAACGTGGCGACGATCAGGGGAATGAAGAGGATCGCGAGCCACTTGAACGAGGCGAGCGCGTGTTCGAACTGACGGCGAATCACCGTCGACCACGAGGCGTCGAAGATGTGGTGAATCATCACGAGGAAGAGCATGCCCAAGGCAATGCCTGTCCAGAACGTCATGCCCACCAGCCATGATACGGTGACCTTGGCGGGGCCGGAGACCAAGAGGCCGGCGGCGGTCAGGCCAATGCCGGCAAGTCCGATGCCCAGGGCCTTGCCCGCAGCAGGGGCGCCGGCCGCGGTTGCCGGAGCGGCCACGGGAAGGGTGGTTGCGGGAACGGTTGCAGCGTGGGTACTCATTGGATGCCAAGCTCCGCTTTGTGGGACGGCGGGACGTCCGACACCGTGCCGGTGTGGGCGCGTTGAAGGGCTCGTACGTAGGCGACAACCGCCCAGCGATCCTTCAGGTCGAGCTTGTCGCCGTAGCCGTACATGGTGTTCTTGCCATTCGCGATCGTGTTGTAGAGTTCGCCATCGGACTGATTGCGAATCGCGTCAGAATGGAAACTGGCGACCGCGCCCCAGCCGTAGCTTGCAACGATGCCGCGACCGTCGCCCAGCTGACCATGGCACGGTGCGCAGTAAATCATGTAGCGGTCACGTCCGCGCTCCATGAGCACATTGTCGACGGTGACCTCGGCCGGGAAACCTGCAGCCCATTCGCCCGACGCGGTCTTGCCCGTGGCGAGGTGGTTGTCTGAACGCAGATGACCGCGGGCGACGACGCCGGTGGGAATCGGACGATCGGCCCGCCCGTCGGCGAAGAAAGCCGAGGGACCCTGCGGCTGGTACTTGGCCTGGCGATCCATGTCAGGAAACACCTCGAGCGGTGGTTTCGTGGAAAGGGATCCCCGGAAGCCGAGCGCACCCACGGTGAGCACGACGACAAAAAAAGTGACGAGATAAACGTAGCGCATGGCTCAGGCTTCCATTTCGGAGATGTCCTTGCCCCCGGCCTTCTCGAGCAGGGCCTTGGTTGCGGCGAGGTTGAATTTCGGATCGCGGGCCTCGATCACGATGAGGAACTTGTCGTCGAGGCCGCGCACGATCTTGTCGCTCTTGAGCACCGGGTGATAGTGCATCGGAAGGCGGTTCAGGAACAGCATCCCGCCAATCGTCGCGAACGCGGTGAACAGAATGGTCAGCTCGTAGGACACCGGGAAGGCGAACATCGGGCTGAAGTACGGCTTGCCGCCGACAATGAGCGGATAATCGACCGCACCGGTCCACCAAATCAGCGACATGCCGGTGGTGAAGCCCAGCAAGCCGCCGATGAACGAGAAGCGGGGCACGACGGACCGGCGCAATCCCATGGCCTTGTCGAGACCATGAATGGGGAACGGCGTGATGCAGTCCCAGAACTTGTAGCCGGCGTCGCGAACCTGTTCCGCAGCGTGGTAAACCTCGGGAACGGTATCGAAGGTGGCGATCAGGCCATGTGAGGAAGAAGACATGGTCGTAGAACTTAGTGATGGACCTGGCCGGGAGCGTGACCGTGGCCATGACCGGGACCGTGCCCCGCATGCGGATCAGCTTGAGGCGTGACCGCCTTGAGCTCGGCCATCGGCATGACGGGGAGGAAGCGGATGAAGAGTAGGAAGAGGACGCTGAACACCCCGAAGGTTCCGAAGAACGTGAAGATCTCGACGATCGACGGGCTGTAGTAACCCCAGCTGGAAGGCAGGAAGTCACGGGCGAGGGACGTGACGATGATCACGAAGCGCTCGAACCACATGCCGACGTTGACGAAGATCGACAGCACCCACACGAGCCAGGTGTTCTCACGGACTTTCTTGAACCAGAAGAACTGAGGCGTGATCACGTTGCACGAGATCATGATCCAGTAGGCCCAGGCATAGTGGCCGAAGGCACGGTTGATGAAGGCGAACCCTTCGTACGGATTGGCGCCGTACCAGGCGATGAAGAACTCGATGCCATACGCGTAGCCCACGATCGTACCGGTCGCGAGGGTCACCTTGCACATACAGTCGATGTGGTACTGCGTGATGAGATCCTCGAGCTTGTAGATCGCCCGGAGCGGGAGCATGAGGGTCAACACCATGCCGAAGCCGGAGAAGATCGCGCCCGCCACAAAGTACGGGGGGAAGATCGTCGTGTGCCAGCCGGGGAGAAGTGACACGGCGAAGTCGAACGAAACGATCGTGTGCACCGAAAGCACCAGCGGCGTCGAAACGCCGGCGAGGATCAGGTACGCCATCTCATAGTTGCTCCAGTGGCGGTTCGAACCACGCCAGCCGAGGGCGAAGAAGCCGTAGAGCGCCGAACGCAGCTTGTTGCCCGCGGCGAAGAAGCGGTCGCGCAGAATGGCGAGGTCAGGCAGGAGGCCGACGTACCAGAAAAGGACCGAAACCGTGCCGTAGGTCGAGACGGCAAAGACGTCCCACTCGAGCGGCGAACGGAAGTTTTGCCAGATCTGATTGGAGTTCGGAATCGGGAACAGGTACCAAGCGAACCAGACACGACCGACGTGGAAGACCGGGAAGATCGCGGCGCAGACCACGGCGAAAATCGTCATGGCCTCTGCGGCACGATTGATCGACGTGCGCCACTTCTGGCGCAGGAGGCAGAGAATCGCCGAGATCAGCGTACCCGCGTGGCCGATACCGATCCAGAACACGAAGTTGACGATGTCCCAGGCCCAGTTGACCGGATTTGCATGTCCCCAGACGCCGACGCCCGTGGCGACGAGGTACGTGATGCCGGCGACCGTGAAGGAAGCGACGAAGCACGCGAGGATGAAGCAGACCCACCACCACGTGGGCGTCTTGCCCTCGATGATGCCGCAGATCTTGTCAGTGATCCAACCGAAGCTCCGGTTGTGTTCGACCAATGTCGCCCGCGGCAGAACCGCGGGCTGCACTTCTTTGAGGATCGCCGGTGAGGCGACCGCATGTTCAGCAGCGTGGGCCATTAGCTGAGTCCTCCGAAGGTCTTGGCGGTGCCGATTGAGCCATGTCCATGGCCGTGATCATTACCGTGATCACCGTGCACGGGATGGTTCTTGGTGTCGTACTCCTTGCGACTGAGCGGAAGGGCTGCGTAGTCAGGCATGGCGGGGTTCGGGTTGCGAAGCTTGCCAAGGTAGGTGGTGCGCGGACGAATGTTGAGATAGCCGAGGAGCGCGTAGTCATGCTCACGCGCCTTGGCCTTCGAAACCTCGCTCTCGGGATCGAGCACGTCACCGTGCAGCTCGAGCGGGAGAGCATGGCCGCGCGCGAGAAGCACCTCCATTAACGATTGCGGACTGAGGACTTTGCGGCCTCAGGACTAACTACAATCGCGGATCGGCGATTAATCGAGGACCGAGGATCGCGGAATGCCTCTCTCCGCAATCCTCACTTAGTCGTCGATC
>CAYOSX010000066.1:0-13498 GCA_964406745.1 uncultured Opitutus sp. | reverse complement strand
CACGTTCTACATGATCGTCGGGCTCATTCCTGCCTCGAAGGGCAAGGTCATCATCAACGGTCGCGACGCGACCCACCTGCGCATGCATGAGCGCGCCCGTCTCGGCATCGGGTACCTGCCGCAGGAAGCCTCGGTCTTCCGCAAGCTCACGGTCGCGGAAAACATTCTCGCCATCGTCGAAACGCTGCGCATCCCGCGTCGCGAGCGCGCCGTGCGGGTCCAACGCCACCTCGAGGAGCTCAACCTTTCCCACGTCGCCGGACAGATGGCGTACACGCTCTCCGGAGGCGAACGCCGGCGGCTCGAGATTGCCCGCGCCCTTGTCACCGAGCCCCGCTTCCTGCTGCTCGACGAACCCTTCGCCGCGCTCGACCCGATCTCCGTCGCCGAGGTGCAACGCATCGTCCTCTCCCTGAAGGCCCGCGGCATCGGCGTGATCATCACCGACCACAATGTTCGCGAGACCCTCCGCATCGTCGACCGCGCCTACCTCATTCGCGAGGGCCGCGTCTTCAAGGAGGGCGACAGCAATCACTTGATCAACGATCCCGAAGCCCGCGAGTTCTACCTCGGCAAAGACTTCAACATGTAGTGCGGCCGACGCGCCCGCGTGCGCACTCCGGTGCTGAGGAAGACCTCTCCGACCCGATTTATCGCAGAGCGCGCAGAGGAACATCGCGTTCCGCCCCCCCTGCCCGGCAGTCTCTGCGACCTCTGCGAGCTCCTGTTCAAATCCCTCAGGAACCTTTGACCGTTGTGACCCGACGCCCCGCTTGCGTCCGGTCGCCAAAGCGATTTGCTCCGCCTTTCTCCATGATCGAAGTCGAAAACCTCACGCGCGTCTTCCGCACCTACAAGAAGCAGCCGGGCTTCTGGGGCGGCGTGAAGGGTCTGTTTCATCGGCAGTTCGAGGAGACGGCGGCGGCCAGGGATATTTCCTTTTCCATCCAGGAGGGCGAGTTCGTCGGCTTCCTCGGCCCCAATGGCGCCGGCAAGACGACCACGCTGAAGATGCTCTCGGGCCTCATCTACCCCACGAGCGGCCAGGCCCGCGTGGCCGGCTTTGATCCGTCGCGCCGCGACAACGCCTACCGCCGCCTCTTCGCCCTCGTCCTCGGACAGAAAAATCAGCTGTGGTGGGACCTGCCGGCGATCGAGTCGTTTCTTCTCTTCCGCCACATCTACGGCCTGCCCGCCGCGCAGTATCAGGAAACCCTCGACGAGCTCGTCGACCTGCTCGGCGTACGTCACAAGCTCAACGTCATGGTGCGCGAGCTTTCGCTGGGCGAGCGCATGAAGATGGAGCTCATCGCCGCCCTGCTTCATCGTCCGCGCGTGCTCTTTCTCGACGAACCGACGATCGGCCTCGACGTCGTCTCGCAGAAGGCCGTGCGGTCATTCCTTCGTGAATACAATCGCAAGCACCGCGTGACGATCCTGCTCACGAGCCACTACATGGCCGACATCAAGGAGCTGTGCGAACGGGTGATCGTCATCCACAAGGGCACGAAGATCTACGACGGCGCCCTCGCCCGTCTCGAAAGCGGCTCCGGCAGCCGCAAGAAGATCATCACCTTCCTTCCGGCCGACGGTTCCTTCCCCGAAGGCTGGCAGTCGCGCCACGGCGACACCACGCGCGACACCGAGGGCAAGTACACGCTGCGTGTCACCAGCGACAAGGTCGTCGCGGTCTCCCAGGAGGTGCTCACAACCGGCCCGGTGGCGGACATCACGATCGAGGACGTGCCCCTCGAGGACGTCATCGCGGAGCTCTTCGAGTCGCGGTAACGCCAGTGCGGTGGCACAGGCATTCCTGCCGTGGGTTTGAATAACGTCGCCGCCAACCGGCACTGCCGGAATGCCTGTGTCGCGCACCCCATTCAATGCGCCAGCGACTCAACATGGAAAGGCAGTCGAATTTCAACGCAAAGACGCAAAGGCGCAGAGCTTCGGGAACGGAAAAAAAACAGGCCTCGCCTCCCGGGTGAAGGCGTGCTGGCCAATCATACTCCCTTCAACTCTTTGCGCCTTTGCGTTATTCCGAACTGCCGGGTCTAGGCTCAAACCTCCGGCCAGCGCCAGGCGGGGACCAGTTGCGCCATCAACGTCTCGAGGGTTCTCCGCGCCTTCTGCACGGCCGCGTGAAGCGCTTCGGCGACGAGGGGCGTCTCCAGGCTGACCGCACTGCGCTCCTCGGCGGTGGCCACGCGCTCCAGGCGACGTGCCTCCGGATAACTTGGTTCGCCCCGGCGCAGGCGGAGTTCATGCAGGAGACGATAGTTCGTTTCCGCCAGCGACTGGTGCAGCATGCGTTGCGCCGCCAGCAATTCGCCGCGGGCCAGTTTACGCAACGTCCAGACGACGTCGCAGACGAATCCGTCAGCCAGCGTCACGGCGTCAGCGTCAGCCAGACGGGGATCGGGCACTTCCCGAATGACCCGCTCATAAAACGCGCCCCACGCCTCCCCTCCCTTTAAAAAACGGTACCCGGGCCTGACCACGATCGCGAGATCGGCAAGGCCGCGCCTTACCGGGCCGGGTCTGCGATGCAGGCCGAGGGCGAGACCGACGCGTGCCAGGCGAAGTTGTCCGGCCGGAATGACCACGAAGTCGGTCTCCGCCCCCGCAAACAAGGCCGTCACTTTCTGCACGCCCCCAAAGGCGGGGCGCACGGAATACACCCGCAAATCGCAACCGGGCAGCGTGCGCGCCCACGCGGCGGTCGCAAACGTGCGGGGCGAACTTGTCACGACCTGAAAATCCCAGTCCGAGGACAGATCCGCGGCATTGGGAGCTCCTTCGGGCCGGATGTGGGAGCCGATCAGGACGGCGGCCTTGATGGCGGGCTGTCCGGCCGCCCACGCGGAGAAGACGTCGGCGAAAGGCGTCACCACTTGCGGATCGAAATGAGGATTTCGGTCCCCTCGACGCCGGGTCCCGCATGAATCTCGCCGCTGTGCAGGCGGATCGCCTCGCGGGCGATGAAGACGCCGATGCGGCCTTGGTTGGGGATCGCGTCGGGCTGAGGCTCGGGCAGGATCCCCTCGAGCTCAAGCTGCTTGCCCTTCACGGAAATGAGGGCGGTCAACTTGCAGCCCTCGCCGGTGGAGCGCAGCTGCAGGGTGAGGTCCTTGAAGCCAAGCCCGCCGCGATTTTCGGCAATGGTCTCGACAATGGAGCCGAGGGCAAAATCGAGCAGGCTCGCCACCGTCGGAAGCAGGACCGGCTCCGGCCCCACTTCGACCACGACGCCAAGACGTTTGCCCAGTTCCTGAAGGACATCGCGCATGTCGCGCACCTCGGGCTCCAGCTCGCTCAGGGTGGCGAGGGTGACGAGGTGCTTGTTCAACGCCTCGAGCTTTCCGATGTCGTTGCGCACGGTGTCCATCATGCCGGCGGGCAGGCCGGTCTGGCCGATGGCGTGGCGCATCGCGGCGAGGGAAACGAGAGCATTGCCGATCTCGTGATTCAAGGTGAGCGCGAGTTCGTGGAAGAGCTTGAGGCGTTCCGTGCGGGCGCGCTGGGCACGATCGAAGAGTTCGCCGCTCGCCTCTTCCCAGAAGGCCCAGGCTCCCCCGGTCTCGGAGATGAGGCCGGCGCTGGCGCGGAAAGGCTGGTCCGGGGTCGGCGAAATCCGCCGGGTATCCTGGGCACGGCGCGCCTCGCCGATGAGCGCGCGCACGGCCAGCGGCACGTGGCGGGGCGGCGGCTCGTCGGGGGCGAGGATCAACGAATGCGGCAGGTACTTCTCGCCCATGCGCATTCGCTCGTAGTTCGCGTTGAGCAGGCCGACGTGGCTGGCCTGGGCGAGGAACTGGCGCAGCAGGCGCGCCACGAACACGGCGCGCGCACGATCGTTGTCGTCGTAGGGCTGGCCGTCGTCGCGCACGCCGAAGGCGATCATGCCCAGCAGGCGGCCGTTGTCGTGCATCGGCACGAGCAAACGCGCACCCCACAACGCGAGGCGGTGACGCACCGAGAGCTCGGCCACGGGATCCGCCGGACCCGGCCAGTCGATGCCATCGAGCACGGACGGGCGCATTGAAAGGTAGCCGATCATCGGATCATCCGAAGGGCAGAACGATTCCCCTCGGTCGGCGCGAAAGCCATCGGCCTCGCGCAGGAAGAAGACGGCATGTGATGCGCGCAACAGGTAGCGCGACGCGCGGCGGAACTCGCCCAGCAGACGTTCGCGCGAGGCGAGGTTCTCCACCGCACCTTCGAGGAAATCCCAGATCTCGGGTGAATCCGCCCAGTTCGCGGCACGAAAGGGCGGACGCGAACCGCCGGAGTCCATGCGTCGCGACTTCTCCATCAACAGCTCGAGCGCGGCGTTGCGCTCGGCCACTTCCTCGAGGAGCGGAAGAAACTCCGCCAGCCGTGAGCGGCTCTCCTCGTAGCTGAGATAAACACGGGCCCGGCCCGAGAGCCGCGCCTGCTCGAACGGCAGGCTGCGCGGTTCGCCCACGTAGAGTGTCGGGCATTTCTCGAGCGCCGGTGTCAGCCGGTCGGCGGACGCGGCGTCCAGCACGACGACCAGCGGCACGCCCGGTGGCAGCGAAATGGGCGCCGCCAGTTCGCCGAGGGCCAGCACCGGCCGGGACGCGGCCAGTTGACCGTTCCAAGACGCGAAGAGCTCGGGGTCTTCGGTGGCTAGGAGGTGGGTCGCTGGCATGGAAGGAGGACGCGGAACGTGGCGCCCGCGCCGGGCATGGCAGGATCGGCGCTGATGGTGCCGCCGAGGCCGGCGGCGATGTCGCTGCAGATTGCGAGGCCGAGACCGAAGCCGGTGGACTTGGTCGATTGAAAAGGCTGAAAGAGCCGCGGGCGCACGTCGTCGGGGATGCCCGGCCCGTTGTCGGTGACGGCGAGCTCGAAGCCGGCGGGAATCTTGCGCGTGGAGACCTTCACCCAGCGGTCGCCGGGCCGGTTCTCGATGGCCTGGATGGCGTTGAAACAGAGGTTGAGCAGGATCTGCTTTGCGGCATTGGGATCGGCATACGCCGTATCCGGGTCGGCTTCAAACGCGGAGATCAACTCTACGTGTTTTTCCGAGGCCTTCGCTTCCACGAGTTCGAGACTGGCCTCCAGCACGGGATGCAAGGCGATCTCGGTCGGGTTGAAGGCGCGCGGGGAAGCCAGGTCGAGCAGCTGCTCCGTGAGCCGGTCGATGCGCGCCACTTCCTCGCCGATCAGGCGAAAGAATTTATCGCGGAAGGCCTGGTCCTGGTAATGGTGCGGCAGCAGCTGGACGAAGGTCTTGATCGAGACGAGCGGATTGCGGATCTCGTGGGCGAGCGAGGCACCGAGAAGACCCACCGTGGCGAGCTGCTCCGCGTGCTGCGCCTTGACGGAGAGGTGCGAGCGGGCGAGTGCGTTCTCGATGATCGATGAAAGCTCCGCGAGCTGGGTGATCTCCGGATACGTGAACGGACGGCGCGAGGCGCGCACACCCACGCCCACCGCGACGCTCAAGGCGGATGCGCCGCTTGAGACGATGGCGCCCAGCCCGTGTTCGCGCATGAACTTTAATAACTCGACGCGTTCGGGGGAGCTGCGTTCGCGGGCAAAGCGTTCCGGCGTCGCCCACTTCAACTCGCGCAACACGCGCATGGCCGTGCAATCGGGCGACACCTCGATCCCGCCCCCGCGAAGGTTGCCCTGCCCGCCGAAAAGGATGACGGCCACGTCGGACTTGGCCCAGCCCTTCAGAATCGCGGTGAAGGCTTCCTCCAGTCGTTCCAACTTGGTCTCGCGACGGGCCACCTCGAAGGCCGCTTTGCGCGCGTTCTGGCTGCCCTTGGGGTTGAGGTCGAAGGCAACCTGGAGAACACCATTCAACTCCGCCGCAGACCAGAGGCACAGCGCCATCGCAATCAAGGCAGACGGCACCGGCGGCAGGATCAGCGAAGCGAGCCCCTCAATGGCAAAATAGACCGTCGCCGCCACCGCGACGAGCAACAGTCTTTGCAGGCCGAACCGCAGGATATGCCGCGCATCGAAGACCCGCGTTGTCGTCATCGTCCACGCCGTGGCGACGTAGAAGAGCAGGACAAGCAACGGGATCATCCGCACATACACAGGCGTCCGGAAAAAGGCGCTCAGTCCCAAGGCAGCGACGATCGAGATCGCCACGGCACCGCCGCCAAGGATGAGCATCTGCAGCTCAACCCGGCGCACACCCTCCTGCAGCCGCATCCGCCGCAGGGTCAGGATCGTCAAAGAAATCTGTGCACCGACGAGTCCAACCAGAAATAGATAATACCCCGGTCCGAACAATTGCCGCGTGCTGGTCGAGTCCTCCGGAATGAAGAACGGCGTGAAACAGAGTGCGGCGAGCGAGGCGGAGAGCAGGATGAGCATCCATGACCTGCGAAACCGCGCGATCCAGTTGCCCCATCCGAGCACCACGACATCCTGAATGAACCAGAAATGAAGGGGCAGGAAGGCCCCCACAGCCGAGGTGATGCGCACCCATTGCACGCCCTCGACCAGAATGAAGCTCTCTCGCATGCAGAGCAGCCAGATCGAGACGTGCACCGAGAGCGTGAAAAACGCTCGATTGATGCCGCGACTCGGATTCGACCAGAGCACGCTGGCTCCGGTGACGAAGGCCGCGAACACGGCGATGAGGCTGGCCAGGATCAGGCCTTCCGCAGGATCAGGCATGAGTTTGTTCCGGAGACGCCATGGGCATTCACCAAGGCGTGCTCGATGTGGGCATAGCGGGGTTGGCCGGAGACGTTCAACGGGCATTCCGGGTCGCGGTGCTGCCAGTTGACGGTGGGAGGGATGGCCCCGGTTTCGAGACTGAGGACCGCGGCGGCGACTTGAATTGCACCGGCTGCAGCCAGCGGATTGCCGACGGCGCCCTTGATCGATGAGGTCAACACCTCGAGCACGCGATCGCCAAAAATAGCTTCCAAAGCAATGTACTCGGCCACGTCGATCTCGCGATGCCCCGGGCCCCACGCGTTGATGTGGTCGATCTGATACGGCCGGACCCCGGCGTTGGCGAGGGCCAGGCGGATCGACGAGGGCATGCCCCCGCACAAATCACCCAACGGATCGTTATTGAAACCAAACCCATCAATGTATGCCCGGGCCCGCCGTGGACTTTCCTCGGGTTCGAGAACCACGATCGTCGCACCTTCCCCGATGATTCCGGTGGTGCGCCACAGATCGAAGGGCCTCCCCATCCGGGACGACATTTCATCGTTCGACGGCGAGAGGCCGGCGACCTTCAACTCCAGCATGGGGTGATAATACAGCGGCGACTCCGTGCCGCCGCAGATCGCAAGGTCAGCCTCTCCACACGCGATCTTCTCCGCGGCAAAGCCAATCGAGTCCAAGCCCGAACAACACGCACTCTGGAAGGCCATCGTTCGGACCGCGCCTCCGAGCAGCTCTGCGATTCCAGCCGAGATCGCGCTGCCCAACGCCTGGGTCACCAAGCTCGGCCGGGCGTAACGCGGTCCTTTCTTCGTCACCTCGATGATGCTCTTGTTGACCACCTCGGGGTCCATCAGGGCCGAACCGGCCATCACAATCGTCCCCTCGTTGTCGATCCGCCGCGGCGGAATTCCCGCATCCTTCAACGCCAGCATGGCGCCCGCCATAGCGAACTGCGTGTGCCGGGCGAGCCGCTTGGCTCCATTCGTGGGTACATGGTCGGTAAACTTGAAATGCTTGATATCCGCCGCGATAAACGGCCCCGCTGCCGCATCAAAGTGCGTGAGGCGCGAGACGCGGCTGACGGGCTCCATGATCCCCTTGGAGAATTCCTCCCACCCCGTTCCCGCGGGGGTGACGGGACCAACCCCGGTGATTTTGACGCGACGCCGTTTCATCCCACGTAATGCCCGGGTGAAAGCACGCGGGCAGGGTCCAGTGCCCGTTTGAGTCGCTCGCCGAGGCCAGTTTGCGACGAGACCATCGTCGGCACGCCCATGCGATAAGGCGGCCAGCCCGCCGCGCGAAATGAAGCGGAGAGCGCACGGAGGCGTTCCACGACGTCGTTGTTGGCGTCCCCGCGGAAGTGCACGCTCATCACGTGTACGAGCAGGTCCGGGGCGACAAAATAGCGCGTCAATCCGTAGGAAAGACCGCTTTCGCGCAGGCGCGTCTCAATCGCGGAACTGGCCGCGAACGACTGCGGACAGACGGCGCTGAAATAGATGCACCCTTCGTCAGCGTCATCGGGATTCGCCACCCCGAGACTGGCAAGGCCCGCATCCGTCGGTTCACCCCACGTCAGCGCAAGCAGGGGCTGAATCGCGGAAAGGAACGTGGCTTTGTTCTTCAGGCCGAACCGACGCAGTAAGGAAGCCGCGGATTCAATGCGCTCGCGCGTGATCGCCCGGATCCGCACTGAGGAAGGCGCGATTGCCTTGAGCTCGCGCAACGCCGCCTTTGTCAGGCGTTGCGTGCCATGGAGCGCACCAAGCGCCGTCTGCTGACTGCTGGTCGGGAACACGCGCCGGATTTCGTCCAGGCTCGCCTCGCGACCCCAAAGAAGACGGAGCAGCCCGCCGGCAATGGCATCCGCCCGTTGATTACCCGCCATGTGCACGGGCAGGGTCAACACCCCGCGGCGATAGGCCGTCGCGACGGTTTCGAACACGGGCTCGAGTTCACCCGCAATCACTACGGCCGCTTCGACCTCCTGTCGTCGGCGCAACTTCAACCAACCCGCCGTCACCACGGCGAAGTTGCTCTGGAAGAACAGCGCCTCGACCTGCGGACCCGCCGGGATGTTGCCCGTCCGGGAAAACCATGCCGGCTCGGGTCGATGCTCGGTGCCATCCGGCAGCACGGCTTCCATGCCAAAAAACTCGTGCACGCGGGAGCCTTGGTAACCGAGGCCTCGCTCCATCGCGTTTCCGACGATGCTGGTGTCCTTGCCCGCGCCCGTGACGTTGAAAGCCAGTTCCGGGGCCTCACCCGCCAGCCAGTCGTAAAGCTCCTTTTGCGTGACCCCCGCCTCGATCCGCACGGCCGCGGCGTCGCGATCGAGCGGCCCGATGCCCTTCAAGGCTGAGAGATCGAGCAGCACACAATCGTCTCCATCGGGCAGATACGATCCCATGCCCCAGTTTTTGCCTCCGCTGAACGGGTGAACCGGCCAGCCGCGCGCGGCGCATTCCCGTACGACTGCGGAGACCAGCGCCGCCGACCCGGGCCGCACGCGGCCGCGAACTCGTCGGTTGCTTCGGCAGAGTGTCGGGCCGGAGACGGGACTCAGGGGAAGTCCGGCGAGCAGCTCCATGCGCGTCAACTCGCCGCCGGAAAGACCATCCGGAAGGTGGTGCCGCGCCCCAGTTCAGATTCCACCGACAGGGTGGCGCCATGCGCCCCCAGAAGGTGGCGGCAGATGCTGAGCCCGAGACCTGTCCCGTGGCTTTTGGTGGTGAAGCCCCCTTTAAGGGCGCTCTTGGCCGTCTCGGCATCCATGCCTGAACCATTGTCGCTGAGCTGGACCTCCATCTTGTCCCCGACGTGGTTGAACGTGACCTTCAGCGAGGTCGCGCCCGCCTCCAGTGCGTTCTTATAGAGATTCTGGAAAACGCGCGCGAGGTCGAAGCGGGAGCCGCGGATGATCGCCTTCTCCAAACCTGTTGTCTGGATGGCGGCGTTGCTGAAAAAGATCACTTGTTTGACCTCACGCGCGAGCGCCACGAGGTCGAGTTCCGAGAACTCCGTCGCCTTGCGCGTCGCCTGGCGCCAGTTCTCCGCGAGATGGTGGCAATACTCCGCGGCGCGCTCCACGATGCTCGCATAGCTGCCGAGTTTCTCCCCCACAGCCGGATCGACGCGCGCGAGGGCCTTCGCCTCCTCCGACAACAAGCCGGCGTACCCGATCATCACCGTCAACGGATTCGCCAGATCATGCACGAGCTCCACTGCCGCGCGGGCCTGCCAGATCTGCGGCTCGTTCTCGGCGATCTCGCGCTTCAACGCGGACGACATTTCGCGGGCCTCCAGGTTGGCTCGCGCTTCCTGGCGACGGATCGTGGCCAGCGCCGATTGCTTTCGCACCGCCTCGATCAACTCAACGATGTCCGGCGGTTTGCGCAGGTACTGGTTCGCGCCGCCCACCATCGCCTGCTGCGCGGTGTGCAACGTGCCGTAACCGGTCAACATCACCACCGAAACTTCCTTGTCGATCTTGCGAATGTGCTCGAGCGCCTTGATTCCGTCCATCTCCGGCATACGGATGTCGAGCAACACCACCGCAAACTCACGCTCCTTGATCTTTGCCAAGGCCTCCGCGGCGCGCTCCGCCGTCTCGATCGCAAACTCGTTGGCCAGCGTGAATGCAATGGACTCGCGCGGCCCGTATTCGTCGTCGACGATGAGTACGCGTGGTTTGGACGGAGCGCTGGTAAAAGGGGCCGCGATTTCTGTTAACATGACATAGCCGGTAAAACGTCCACAGGACTACCCGCCAAGGTAACCGCCTGTTGCATGGGAAGTATTTGCAGGCCTGTTTACAAACTGTCAAGAAACGTGATCCGTGTTAATTGCACCCCGGAGGCAATAATTCATCCATGTCCACCTACCTGCTCACTGCCCTCGCCTCCGCCCTGCTCGGCGCCGCTTTCACGTGGCTGGTGTTGCGAAACAAGTCTGCGGTGCAGGCGGAACGTCTCCGACAACTGACCGAGGAAAGCCAGCGCTTCACCGCCGAGCGCGAGGCCGCTCGCGGAGAAAATGCGCGCCAGGCCGCCACCCACGCCGCCCTCTCGAACGAGCTCGCAGCGGAGCGCGCCTCCGCCTCCGAGAGAATCCGCGCCCTCACCGAGGCGCACGACCGGCTCACAGCCGAATTCAAGGCACTCTCGGCCGACGCCCTTCGCGCCAACAACGAGTCTTTCCTCAAGCTGGCCCAATCCACCTTCGAGAAACTCCAGGAGTCGGCGAAGGGCGACCTCGCCGCCCGCCAGCAGGCCATCGACGGATTGGTGAAGCCGTTGAAAGAGTCGCTCGAAAAGGTGGATACAAAGATCACCGAGATCGAAAAGGCCCGCGCCGGCGCCTACGGGCAGCTTTCGGAACAGCTGAAGTCGCTCGGCACCGCCCAGACACTCCTCCAGGCGGAGGCCGCCAAGCTCACCACCGCCCTTCGCTCCACCACGACCGCCGGCACCTGGGGCGAATTGCAGCTGCGCCGCGTCGTCGAGATGTCGGGCATGTCTTCGTACTGTGATTTCACCGAGCAGGAGACCGCCGGCGGCCTGCGCGCCGACCTCGTCGTCCGCCTGCCGGGGGGACAGCAGATCGTCGTCGATGCGAAGGCGCCGAATGACGCCTATCGCGAGGCCGCCGCCGCCTCCGACGAGACCCTCCGCGCCGCCAAGCTGCTCGAGCATGCGACCAAGGTCCGCAACCACATCGATTCCCTCGGCGCGAAAAGCTACTGGGAGCAGTTTCAACCGTCACCCGAGTTCGTCGTGCTCTTCCTGCCCGGCGACCAGTTCCTTTCGGGTGCGCTCCAGGCCGACCCCACCCTCATCGACCGGGCGATCGCGCGCAAGGTCCTGCTCGCCACGCCGGCCACGCTCATCGCCTTGCTCAAGGCCGCCGCCTACGGCTGGCGTCAGGAATCCGTCTCACGCAACGCCGAGGAGATCGCCGACCTCGGCCGCCAGCTCTACGACCGCGTCGCGGCCTTCGCCGATCATCTCGACAAGGTCGGCCGCGGCCTCGAAAACGCGAGCAAGGCCTACAACTCCGCCGTCGGCTCCTTTGAGGTCAACCTGCTCTCCGGCGCGCGCAAGTTCGTCGAACTCGGCGCCAAGGGAGCGAAGGAACTGCCCGAAGCCCGCCCGGTGGAAACCGCCCTGCGCGACGTGGCCAAGCGGACGTGATGGGATCGCGGGCTGCGCCGGTGGCTCTGCAACGGAGCGCGACCGTGTGATCCGCTCGTCAGAAGAACATCGCCTCGGCGAGCGCCGCCTCGGGGCTCAGCAGGCTGATCGCACCGGGCATCGAGATCTCCTCGCAGCCGTAGGAGGCGTTCGTGCACGCGCTTCCGGAGGCAAGGTCTCCGCACCATTGGAAACGCTGCTGGTTCGCGTAGTCGAACTTCACGGCAAACGACCCCTTCTCCCCTTCCGAAAACGCGTTCAAGGTCGCGGGAATCTTTGCCCCTTCCGGACCGCACGCGGCCAGCCGGTCTTTCAACCACGCCAGTAACACCCGCCCTTCGGCCGCAACGGCCGGCGCGTGCGCAACGGAAACTCCGCGCAGCCCGTCGAGCAGCATCGCAGGCGAAAAGGCACTCAGAAACTGGCCAAGCGACTGGCGCACGGGCAACAGGCGCGCATGCACGAGATCGCGCAGGGCCTCCGGGCGCGGCCAGGGAAAGGTCATCGCATCCTCCGGCGCGAGTCCGCTGTCGAACATCACGCGTTTCGAACGGCGCAGCAGATACTGGTAATCGTTGAGCCGCGCGCTGGAGGAGAAACGGTGCACCCAGTAGAAAAGCGGCAGATCCGTCGAGAGGCAGATCGAAACCTGGCTTTCGAGGAACTGGCGCGCGCTCAGCGGATAACTCAGCATCACGAACTCGACGCAGCGCGTGTCACCCTTGGATTTGCCCAGAAAGCATTCCCCGTAGATTTTCGCCCGCAGATCCGTGCGACCACCGTCGTCCTTGAGTGGACAGAGCACCACCACCCGGCTCGGATACCGCTTGGAAAAGCGCAGCGCATCCTGAAAGCGCTCGAGCGCGTCGTCGACGGTCGTCGGAAACCCGAAGTGCAGCACCAGGTTGATCTGGGTCGCCTTGACATCGGTCGCCGACGGCGCCGGCCCGCCGGCCGCTTCCGCCTCGGTCCACATCTGCGCCAGGCTCTTGGAGATCCCGCTGACGGGAACCTCGATTCCAGGAAGGGCGTTAAAGAGGGAAGGCATGGCAAAAAATATCCAATGACCAATGCTCAATGACCAAGAGAAGAGGTCCCGCGGCTGAACGATGCATGACCGACGATTTCATTGGTCATTCGACATTCGTCATTCGTCATTCCGCGCCGCCAGGCGCGGTCAGGGTTGTCTCCAAACGTGTTTGTTGCCGGCGAGGAGGGCGTCCGCGTTCGCGGGTCCCCAGGAGCCGGCGGGATAGGTGTCCATGCCCTCGCGGGGCGCGGCGGCCCACGATTCGAGGATGGGCGTGCAAAGTTTCCATGAGGTCTCGGCTTCGTCACCCCGAATAAAGAGCGTACCGTCACCCACCATGGCATCGAGCACGAGGCGCTCGTAGGCCTCGGGCGTGTTGGAGCCGAAGGTCGTGCTGTAGCGAAACGCCATCTTCACGGGCTGCGTGCGCGTCTCGAGGCCAGGGACCTTCCCGTTCAGAATCAGACTGAGGCCCTCGTCGGGCTGGATCTGGAAGGACAGCGTGTTGGGTGCGAGGTCGAACTTGCCGTCGGAGGCGAAGAGCGTGCCGGGCGGACGCTTGAACTGCACCGCGATCTCCGTGACGCGGCGCGCGAGG
>CAYOSX010000065.1:0-13614 GCA_964406745.1 uncultured Opitutus sp. | reverse complement strand
CATCGAGGCCAGCGGGGCCATGTCCCCCGAGGCGCTGATGCCGGCCTCGATCACGGCGAAACGGTGCCGCGCCGGGTCGAGCCGCGTAAGCGTCAGGGGAACGCCCAGGTGATTGTTGAGGTTGCCCTCGGTCGCGAGCACGTAGCCCGACTCGCCACCCAGGAGCAGCGCGAGCAGGTTCTTCGTCGACGTTTTGCCGGCGCTGCCGGAAACGCCAACGACCGGTGCGCGGAACGTGCGCCGGTGTTCACGGGCGATGGCCTGGAACGCCACGAGCGGATCCGCAACGACGAGCTGCGGCAGGGAGAGCGAGGGATCGGCCCGGGCAACGAGCGCCGCTCCGGCGCCGGCGGCCTCCGCCGCGGCCAGG
Organism: uncultured Opitutus sp.; assembly: GCA_964406745.1. GTDB lineage: Bacteria > Verrucomicrobiota > Verrucomicrobiia > Opitutales > Opitutaceae > CAMAXB01. The sequence continues at coordinate 13,244 of CAYOSX010000065.1, read as the reverse complement.
AAATCATGCCCGTCGCGTTTGTCGGTGCGCAACGCGACGAAGACCTGACCCGGACGAAGCAGACGCGTGTCGGTTTGAAATCCGATCAGGGGAACGGAGGGCAGGACGGTCCACGCTCCGGCGGTCCAGCGGGCAAGTATCTTCGGTTCGAATACAGGCATGCGGGCGGGGGTATCGGGGTTTCAGGGCTGTTTCAGACGTTTGATGCCGAGCAGTTCGCGCACGACCTGGCGGTCGTCGAAGGGAATGACGGTGTCGGCGAATTCTTGATAGGGCTCGTGCCCCTTTCCTGCGATGAGCAGGCAGTCCCCCGGGCGGGCCATGTCGAGGGCAAGGCTGATGGCGCGGCGGCGGTCGTCGATCCAGGTGATCTTCTCCGGCGCAGTCACTCCTTCGCGCATGTCGTCGAAGATCCGCGCCAGCTCCTCGCGCCGCGGGTTGTCGGCAGTGGCAAAGGCAAAGTCGGCCTGCTCCTGCACCGCGCGGACCATCGGCGCCCGCTTCGTGCGGTCGCGGTTGCCCCCGCAGCCGAACACGACGAGCAGGCGGCCGCTCGTGATCGCGCGCAGCATGCCGAGCGCGTTGCGCAGGGCGTCATCGGTGTGCGCGTAATCCACGAGCACGTTGAAGGACTGGCCTTCGTCGATCCGCTCCATGCGTCCGGGCACGCCCTTGAACCCGCGTATCCGGGGCATGAACACCACCGGATCCCGGCCAAGGGCCCAGGCGGTGGCGACGGCGGCGAGCAGGTTGCTGAGATTGTAGCGCCCGATCAGGGGTGACTCCACGACAAGCGAGCCCTGCGGCCAGACGAGATGGAAGCGGGTCTGCTTTTCCCCGAGCTCGATCTCCTCCGCCCGCACGTGCGCGTCGGCGGCCTCGCCGAAGGTGACCGTCTTCACCGTCGCCGGGATGCGTCCGACAAGTTCCCGGCCATGGGCATCGTCAAGATTGACCACCGCCACCTTCGGTTCTGCGCCCGTGCCGCCGTTGAAGAGCCGCGCCTTCACGTCGAAGTAGGCCTCCAGCGTCTTGTGGTAGTCGAGATGATCGCGCGTGAGGTTGGTGAAGACCGCAGCGCCGAACTGCATGCCGAGCACGCGTTGCTGGTCGATGCCGTGCGAACTCACCTCCATCACCGCCTGCTGGCAGCCGGCGTCGCGCATCTGCGCGAGCATGCCGTAGAGGTCGAGCGACTCCGGCGTCGTCTTGTACGACGGCACCGTGCGCGCGCCGAGGTCGTAATTGACCGTGCCGATCAACCCGACGCGCTGGTCGCCGTTGAGGAAATGCTTGAGCAGGTGGGTGACGGTCGTCTTTCCGTTCGTGCCGGTGACGCCGACGACGGAGAGCTCGCGGTCCGGAAACCGATAATAGCGCTGGGCCACGCGGGCGAGCATGGCGCGCGGATCGGCGACCTGGATGAAGGTGACCTTCGCCGAGGCGGCCAGGGGAAGCTTGGAAGTGACCACCGCCACGGCGCCGCGAGTGATCGCCTCATCGATGTAGCCGCCTCCGTCCGTACGCAGGCCAGGCAGGGCGAAGAACAAGGTGCCCGGCACGACGCGCCGGCTGTCCATCACAATGCCGGAAATGGGCCGGTCGAGCGGCCCTTTCGAGGCGACGATCTCGTCGTCCTTGAAGTAGTCGGAGAGTTTGGGGGCCATTTTGATCACACGGTTGCGAGCGAGCGTTTCCTTGCGGGTCCGGCCGCCGGGACGCGACTGGAAGGCCTGGATAAGAAGGGGATTATGCGTGAGGTAACCGATCATCGCCGGCCTCCTTCCAGCGCCGCGTACGCACGCGGCATGGCGGTGTCCTCAACCGGCTTGATGTCGAGATAGGAGATGAGCTTTCGCGCGATGTTCTGGAAACTCGGCGCGGCCACGCGGCTGCCGTAAGCGTCGGCTCCATCGGGTAGACGAGCGTCATCAACCACGACCGAAATTACCACCCTCGGCTGGCTTGCAGGGAAGAACCCCGAGAAGGAAGCCACATGATTTTTGTCGGAATAGCGTCCGTCGACGAGCTTCCGAGCGGTGCCGGTCTTGCCCGCCAGCTGGTAACCCGGCAGCGCAATCTTCCCCGCCGTGCCCTCCGCCGAGACCACAGCCTGAAGCATGCGGGCCATCGACTCGGCCGTGCGCGGACCGATCACCCGACGACGCGCCACGCCGCCGAAGGTATAGACCGTTTCACCACGGCGGTCGCGAATCTCACGGATGAGCTGCGGCCGCATCAGTTCACCACCGCTGGCGATCACCCCCATCGAATAATGAATCTGCAACGGCGTCGCGGAGATCGAGTAGCCGGACGGAATGCGCGTGATATCGATCCCGCTCCACTTGTCCGGCGAATGAAGCATGCCGCTGATCTCGCCTCCAAAGGGAAAGCCCGACTGTTCGCCGAATCCGAAGGCGCGCGCATACTCGTAGAACTTGCGGTCACCCAGCTTCATCGCGAGTTGAGTCGTGCCACGGTTGCTGGACTTCGCGATGATCTCGCGCACGGAAAGCGGCTCCGCCTTCGGATGATCCTCGCGCATGAAGCGCAGCGTCCGGCCTTGGTAAACGATCGTCTCCGAGCTGCAATCGAGCCGGGTCTGCGGCGAGACGAGCCCCTCCTCGATCGCACCGGCGACGGCGACAATCTTGAACGTCGAACCGGGATCCAGCTGGTCGGTGACCGCCACATTGCGCTGCACCTCGAGCGGGGCGACGTTGAAGGTGTTGAGATTGAACGTCGGGTAGTTGCCGAGTCCGAGAATGAAACCGCTCTTCGCGTCGCTTACGATGATCGTCGCCTTGGCGGGACGGTACGCCTCCGCGATTGAAGCAAGCTCCTCCTCGACCATCTGCTGGATGAAGGAATCGATCGAGAGCACGACGGAGAACCCATCCGTCGGCGCCACGTCGCGCGTGCGAAACTGCGGCAGCTCGCGGCGGCGGCCGTCCTTCTCCGACTCCAGCCAGCCATCCTGGCCGCGCAGGTAGAAGTCCGCAAAGGCCTCGAGACCGGCGGCGGCGACGTTCTCCTTGTTGATGTATCCAATCAGGTGTGACGCCAGCGCGTTGTTCGGATAGATGCGTGCGTACTCGCGCGTTCCGGTGACCGCGCGAATGCCAAGCGCGCGGATCTGGTCAAACGTGGACTCCTCCACCGTGTCACTGAGCTTCACATATTGCACGGGCCGCTCGACGAGCGGTGAATCCGGATCACCCGGGTCGGTGCGCACCTCGCGGGTGCGGCGCTCCGCCGCGGCCACGACCTCGGCCAGCGGCAGGCCGAGCAGGCGCGCGAGCTCGGGAAACTTCGCCTGGTCCTCGGGCCGCACCACCTGCGGATCGATGCCGAGCACGATGAGCGTGCGGGACGTCGCAAGCACGTCGCCGCGGGCGTCGAGGATGTCTCCGCGCCGTGCCGGTTGCACGACGAAAGTCTCGCGTACGCGATCGACGTGGCGGATCAGCGCCTCGCGGTCGATGACGTGCAGGTCCACCAGTCGCGTGCCGATGGCCGCGAAGCCGCCGAAAACGGCGATGGCCAGGAGCACGATGCGATAATTGGAGGCGAACCCTTTGTGCATCGGGTGCAGGTCAGGGGGTGCGGTTGTCGGAAAGGCCGAAACGGACCGCGGTGCGACCGCGCACCGTCTCCTCGGCGAAGATCTCAAGATTGCGGCGGGCCGCGAGGCGCTCCTCCGGCGACTCCGCCACCCACACGATCTGCGAATCGCGCTTCGGCACGAGGCCGATGCCCATCGCCATGTTCTTCTGCTCGAGCGCGTCCGGGGACTGCTCGGCGGCGATCAACGCGGTCGTCTCGGCGATGCGGCGCTCCACCTCGGCCAGCGTGGTCTCGATCTGGCGCGTGGCCTGCGCTGTCGTGGAAATCTGGTGACGCATCCAGACCGCGCCGAGTCCGATCGATCCGCTGAAGAGAATCATGGCCAGCGTGCCAATCAGCAGCTGGTTGACGAAGGCGTGGGTGTCGGTGGGCTTCATGGCAGGACGGGAGATGGCAGGGAAACGAGAGGAGTGAGAAGGGGTGAAGGAATCGGCGGACCTCAGAGCTTGCGGACGGCGCGCAGTTTCGCGGAGCGACTGCGGGGGTTGGCGGCGACTTCCTCGTCACCGGCGGTGAGCGGCTTGCGCGTGAGCGGCTCGGCATGCTTCGACCGCAGGTCCTGCGGTCGGGAATCCGAGGCGCTCTCGGGCTGCCCGCAAAGGCGGCGGAGGAACTGTTTCACCGGACGGTCCTCGAGAGAGTGAAAGCTGATCACCGCGAGCACGCCGCCGGGGACTAGGCGCTCGAAGGCGGCCGGCAACGCGCGCTCGATCGCCCCGATCTCGTCGTTGACGGCGATGCGAATGCCCTGGAACGAGCGTGTCGCCGGGTGGATTTTCATCGTGTGGCGGTCGCGCGCCGGGATGGCCTCCGCGATCGTCGCGGCCAGCGTTCCCGTGCGGCCCAGCGCACCCGTTCCGCGGGCCTCGCGCAGCGCCCGCACCACCCGGCGCCAATGCGCCTCCTCGCCAAAATCACGAATCGCCCGCACCAGCATCTCCTCGCTGGCCGTCTCCAGCCACTGCGAAGCCGGCACGCCGTGCCGGGGGTCCATGCGCATGTCCGCCGGCGCATCCTGCCGGAAGGAGAAGCCGCGCTCCGCCTCATCGAGCTGGAACGAGGAAACCCCGAGATCAAAAAGAATGCCGTCGAACCGGCCCAGCTCCAGCGAACCCAGCTGCCCGAAATCGCGGTCCACGAGCGCGAACCGCCCGGCAAACTCCTCGCGCAGGATCTCCGCGCGCGGTTGCGCCGCCGGATCGCGATCGAGGGCCACGACGTGGATGTCCGCAGCGGACTCCAGCAACGCGCGGGTGTGCCCTCCCCCGCCAAACGTGCAATCGAGGTAGCGTCCGCCCGCGCGCGGCGCGAGCAGGTCGAGCACCTCGCGGAGCAGGACGGGTTGGTGGCCGGGGGTCATGGCGGCAACAGCTGACTCAGGCGACGGCGCGCGCATCGGCGGACCTCCTTGGCCCGCGTTCCGCGGACGACAGTTGTAACGATGAAACGGATACGCGCGTGGCCGTCTCCAGTTCGAGACGGCGCAGCACGAGGCTGGCGCGCACCCGCGCCGACACGGCGGGAAAATGGCGGTGGGACCCGAGGCCTTCCGGCGCGCGGTCCGGCCGGGGGTTCGGAAAGTGCTTTGCCTTGGCGACCATGGCTAGATTCCGAACCGGCGCATGAAGTCCGCCTGAGTGGTCGGCGACGACTTCTGCGCGATGGCCGCCCAGCGTTCCGGGCTGTAGATGTTGAACTTGCTCAACCCGCCGCTGAGCACGGCGTCCTTGCCGATGCCGGCATGCGCCAGCAACGCGTCCGACAGCGGCACACGCCCCTGCTTGTCGAAGGTAAACGCCTGCGTCGCCGCGAAGAAGGCCGCAATCTCCTCCTGCGCGGAAGAGTCCGACATCGGGACCGCAGCGATCTTCTCGTACAGCTTCTCCACCTCGGCCGGAGGCAGGACGGAAATGTACCCGGCGGGGTTCGGCGTCGCGAGGAACGTATCCGCCTCTCCATGCGCAGACCGCCAGGCCGACGGAATCGTGAGCCGATTCTTGTCGTCCAGATTATGCCGGAAATTCCCGGTATAGAACGGTTTGCCTAGGGATGCCATGTTACGGACACGCGATGTGCCCCAAATTGCCCCCTTTCATCCCCTTTTGACCCACAACCGTCAAGCCAAGAGGGGGCGCTAATGTGGGATTTAGCAAAAAGTTATTAACAAGGGCTGCGGCGAATACCCGGCGCAATCTCCGCATAGTCTGCGGTGATTAGACTTGAGAACGACGCATATCGATCTGAAGGTCCTGCCTCCGTCCCCGCCCAAAGATGTACATTCACGAGGATCCCCGATGGCCGACATTTACTTGGGACCGGTCCAACCTCGCCGGACTTCTGTCCGACGTTCGACACCGGCAGGGTCGGTTGCTCGGCCGAATGGAGGCCGTCGGTTTTGATCTTCGGGAACAGGCGACGCTTCGTACCCTCACTGAAGACGTCGCGAAGAGCAGCGCGATCGAAGGCCACCATTTGGATTTGGTTCAGGTCCGCTCGTCGCTTGCGCGTCGGATGGGCATCGATGTGGGCGCGCTACCCCCGCTCGATCGCAACGTTGAGGGCATTGTCGAGGTATTGCTCGACGCAACCCGCCACTTCGAAGAGCCGCTCACCGCCGAACGTCTGTTCGGATGGCAGGCGGCCCTGTTTCCGTTCGGACGAAGCGGACTCCAGCGCGTGACCATCGGAGCGTGGCGAACTGAGGCCAGCGGGCCGATGCAGGTGGTGTCCGGTGGATACGGGCGCGAGGTCGTGCACTTCGAGGCACCGAGCCACGATCGACTCGCAGCCGAAATGGACACGTTCCTCGCTTGGTTCAACCGGCCCTCGGAAGAGGATCCCGTGATCAAGTCCGCGATCGCGCACCTCTGGTTCCTGACCATCCACCCGTTCGACGACGGCAACGGACGCATTGCCCGGGCGATTTCGGACCTCCAACTGGCCCGTTGCGAGGGCACGGCCCACCGTTTCTACAGCATGTCGGGTCAGATTCAGGCGGCACGCAACGAGTACTACAGGATTCTGGAGCGTACGCAGAAGGGCTCACTCGACCTGACAGCGTGGATCGAATGGTACCTCCTCACTTTGCGCCGTGCGATCGAAGCGTCCGTCAGTCTGCTCGAGGCCGTCCTCGCCAAGGCGCACTTCTGGAACACCCATCGCACAACGCCCTTGAACGAACGCCAGCGCATGATGCTCAACCGACTGCTCGACGGATTCGAGGGCAAGCTCACGACCGGTAAATGGGCTAAAATCGCCAAGTGCTCGTCCGACACCGCGCTCCGCGACATCACCGATCTCCTGGACCGCAGGATCCTGACAAAGGACGGCGCCGGCGGGCGGAGCACGGGTTACCGATTGATCGGCCCCTGAGGTGCCAACCGCCCCTGTCCTTCCACATCGCTTGCTCGCAATGACACCGGCGGTGTAGGATTCTCGTTACAGCGGCCGCGTTTAAGGGGCCGCCTCCCCCGCTCTCCGCATGTCCCCCGTCTCCCAACGCATCCGACAAGCCGACGCGGCGTTTGCCGCCGTCCGGGATTTCTACACGACGTCGCTGTACGGCGAGAAGCGCCTGGAACCGGGCATCTGCGATTTCACGTTCGGTAATCCGCATGAGCTGCCCTTGGGCGGTCTGGTCGACGCGATTCGCGCGCGGGCGGTGCCTCACGACAAGAATTGGTTCGCGTACAAGACGAGCGAGGAGGAACCGCGGGCGTTTGTCGCCACGTCGCTCAGCCGGGAGCTCGCCTTGGATTTCGAGCCCGAAGACATCGCCCTCACCAGCGGCGCCTTTGCGGCGATCATGGTCGCCTTCCACCTCCTCCTGGACGCCGGCGACGAGGCCGTGTTCTCCGAGCCTGCGTGGTTTTGCTATGAACCCATGCTGCTCGCGGCCAATGCAGTGCCGCGCAAAGTCAGCCTCGCAGCAGAGACTTTTGATCTGGATCTCAACGCAATCGAAGCGGCGATCGGACCACGAACGCGGCTCGTGATCATCAACTCCCCGCACAACCCCACCGGTCGGATCCTCTCCGCCGGGCGCTTGCGCGAGCTGGCTCAGTTGCTGGAACGCCTGTCGGTGAAGTTTGGACGACGCATCTTCCTCCTCTCCGACGAGCCGTACCGCCGCCTGCGTTTTGACGGTCGGGATTTCACGTCGGCCGCATCCGTTTATCCGTGGACCTTCATCTCCTATAGCTACGGCAAGGTGTTGCTGGCTCCGGGACAACGGCTCGGCTACCTCGCGCTCTCACCGCTGATGCCGGAACCCGACAAGGAGGCGTTTCGCGGCGCGATGTTTTCCGCCCAGATGGCGCTGGGCTGGTGTTACCCGAACGCGGTGATGCAATATGCGATCCCGGAGTTGGACGCGCTTTCGATCGACGTTGCCGCATTGACCCGCCGGCGCGATTTTCTCGGTTCCACCCTGGAGCGCGCGGGCTATCGCGTGCTCCGCCCCGAGGGTACGTTTTATCTCTGGAGCAAGTGGCCGCCGGGCGACCCGGAGCGGCTCTGGACAACGCTCGCGCAACAAAATGTGTTCGTGATGCCGGGAAGCATGATGAACGCCCCCGACTACTTCCGCATCAGCCTCACGGCCTCCGATGCAATGATCGAGCAGGCCATCCCCGCATTGATCCAGCTCGCGCAGGGACGAGATTGAATTGAACCGCAAATGAGCGCGAACGGACGCGAATAAAACCGTGCAGAGATCCGCCCGCGTGTAAGGTCGATTCGTCCGGCCCCGATATTCGCGTAAATTGGCGTCCATTCGCGGTTTCCCCCACCTCGATCAGCTCCGGGCGTGACACAGGCATTCCTGCCTGTGCGCCTAAATGCCTGTGCGTCCGCGTGTAGGCACATCGAAACGGACCAGATCACAGGCAGGAATGCCTGTGCCACGCGCCCCGTCCGCTCCATCGGACCGCCGTGACAGTGAGGAGAAAACGATCCGTAAGCGTATAAACAAGATTGAGTCTCATTTTCCGACTTGAAATGGGATTGGGTCTCAATCTTGAATCCGCCGCGTGAGCCCAAAGCCCATCCTCTCTGCCATGTCCCACCGTCGTTCTTCCCTCGTCATCCTTGCCTGCGCGTGCCTCGCCAGCTCCGGCCATGCCGCCGATGAAACCGTGTCGCTTGACCGTTACATCGTCACCGCCGCCACGCGGACCGCAAAGGAGGCGGGCGCCCTTCCCGTCACGACGACGGTCGTCAACCAGGAGCGCCTCGAAAGCCAGCTCGCGATCACCCCGGACCTGGGGCAGGCGCTTGCCCAATATATCCCGGGCTATGCGCCTTCCCGCCAGAAGCTCTCCAGCGCCGGCGAGAGTTTCCGCGGACGCGACCCGCTCTACCTCGTCGACGGCATTCCGCAGTCGAATCCGTTGCGGGCCGGAAAACGCGAGAGTACCACGATCGACCCGTTCTTCCTCGAGCGCTTCGAAGCGGTGCACGGCTCCTCCGCCTCCCAAGGCATGGGCGCCACCGGCGGACTGATCAACTTCGTCACGCGCTCCGCTCCCGAATCCGACGGCGTACGGTCGGCGCTCCAGCTTTCCGGCACCTCGTCCGCGCGCTTCAAGTCCGACGGCATCGGCGGCAAGGTCGCGGCGCTGACCTCCGTCCGCTCGGGCGCAGCGTATCTCGTCGCCGGCGCCACCTGGGAACACCGGCCCTTCGCGTTCGATGGCGACGGCCGGCCGATCGGCGTGGACAACGTTCAAGGCGAGACGATGGACTCCGACGCCGCCAGCCTCTTCGTCAAGGCCGGCTACGACTTCAGCGCCCGCCATCGCGTCGAACTCATGATCAACCGCTTCGACATGGAGCAAAACCTTCGTTGGGTCCTGGTGCCGGGCAATCGCGCCGCCGGCCTGCCCACCTCCTCCACGCGCGGAACCCCCGCAGGCAGGCCCGCCGAAAACGATGTCACGACCGCGGCGCTCACGTTCACCGATCGCGAACTTTTCGGCGGCGAACTGACGTTGAACCTCTTCAGCCAGGATTTCGCCGCGACCTACGGCGCCACGGTCAGCGCCAACAACACCTTCGTTCTCAACGGCCAGCCCACCCTCGACCAGTCGCGCATCGTCGCCGAGAAGCAGGGTGTCCGCACGACCTGGGTGCGCACCTTCGAAGAGGCCGGGAATCTCGGCGTCGTCACCGGCTTCGACTACCTCGCCGACGAAACCGCGCAGGTGCTCGTGCTCACCGGCCGCACGTGGGTGCCCTACACCACCTTCCGAGGCTGGTCGCCGTATCTGCAGCTGGAGAAACCTTTCGGCCCGCTCACGCTTTCCGCCGGCTTGCGCTTCGAATTCGCCGAACTCGAGGTCGACGATTTCACCACGCTCGAATCCGCGGGCAGCACGTTCGTCCAAGGCGGCAACCCGAGTTTTGAGGAAGCGCTGCTCAACGTGGGCGCCAACTGGCGCGTGAACAATCGCGTTACCCTCTTCGGTGGTTTCGCCCAAGGGTATGGCATGGCCGACATCGGCCGCATCCTGCGCGCCGTGCGCACTCCCGGCCTCGATGTCGATGACTTCATCAGTCTCAATCCCGTCGTCACCGACAACTGGGAAACCGGCGTGCGCCTCAACGGCGATGGCTGGCAGCTGGGCTGGAGTGTGTACTTGTCGACAGCCGAACTCGGCGCCCGCCTCGTCGCGAATGCTTCGGGTATCTACGACGTCGTTCGCGAGAAAAGCGAAATCTACGGCACCGAGCTCACGGGCCGCGTCCGAATCCCCGCGCGCCTCGGTCTCGTCGGTGGTTATATCTCCGTGCTCGAAGGCAAGAGCGATCGCGACCGCGACGGCCAGGTCGACCGCCGCCTTCCCGGCGCCAACATCAGCGCGCCGAAGCTCGGACTCTATTGGGACAAAACCTGGACGCCGCGTTTCAGCACGCGCGTGCAATCGTTGTCGTTGCTTGCACGCGACGATCCCGACGGCAATGCCGCCGGCGACTTCGGTGGATACACGTTGGTCGACGTGCTCGCGAACCTGCGAGTCACCGATCGGCAGACCCTGAGCCTCGGCCTCGAGAACGCGCTCGATAAGCAGTACATCAGTTACTACTCGGACACGCTCACCGGCTCCACGGCGACGGCCAACAATTACTTCGCCGGACGCGGCCGCACGCTGACCGTACGCTATTCCCTGTCGTTCTGACGTTCCACGCATCGCAACACCTCGCACCCTCGGCGTGCGGGATGGAGCACGGCGCGGCCCCTCCACGGTGAAACCCCTCGCCCCCAACCAACGGATACGCCGATGGCACACGTACCTCGTCGTGTGGGCGGTGCATCGCGTGCTGGGTTTGGTCTTCGGCGCGCTCATTTTGCTCGCAAGCCTCACGGGCGGATTGCTCGTGATGCACAAGGAGATCGAGCGAATCGTGGAACGCGAACGCCATGTGATCGCCGCGCCGCCCGCGTCGGCACCGTTGCCCAAGCTGCCGATGGTGCGCGCGGTCGCCAACGAGGCGCCGGAGGGATTCCGCCCGATGCGCCTCATGCTCGCGCGCGGGCCGCATGACACCGAACGGCTGATCTTCCTCGGACCCGACAGCCGCACGCGGTGGACGGCGATTCTCAATCCATACACCGGTGACGTGATCTGGCGCGGCGCGGACCAATCGCTGTTCACCTCATGGCTGCTGGGCTTGCACATGCATCTCCGCCTGGGGGGCTGGGGCTATGCGATCACCGGACTCGGGGGCGTGGGCCTTGTCCTGCTCGGTGTCACGGGCCTGATCATCTATCGTGACCGCCTCGGCGCGCTCTGGCGGCGGCCGATGCGCCTTGGCCGCGGCTGGCGACTGGCGTTGAGCGACCTGCACAAATGGGTGGGCGTGGTCTCGATCTACTTCTCGATCGTGCTCGGACTGACAGGTGCAATCTATGCCGTGAAGATCGCGCCCGGCCAGATCGCCGCCCCCAAACCTGCCGGCGCGCCCTATGAGGTGGCGCAACTCGCGCCGATCGAACCGGCGATTGCCGCCGCCCGTGCGCGCTTCCCCGGCGCGGAGCTGTTGCGCGTGTCGTTTCCGACGACGCCAACCGGCGCACTGTCGATCCTCGTGCTCGAACGCGACGCCCCCGTCTGGCGCAAGTTCAGCCGCGTAGACTTCGACCCGCACACGGGCGCCCTGCGTGCGGTCCACGATGCACGCGACGGTACCCTTTCCCAGAAGTTCAACGGCATGCTCGCGCCGCTCCATTTCGGTTTCTACGGCTCGCCCCTCGTAAAGTGGCTCTATTTCATCGGCGGCTTCGCCCCCGCCCTGCTCGCCGCAAGCGGCGCTGGGATTTGGTACGTCCGCACGCGCAAGCGGGCCACCCACCCGGATTGCCAGCGCACCCCCGAGCTCGCCGCCTCACGGTAGCCCGGTCGACGGAACGAGGGTCCAGTATTGCCAGAAAGCCCGCGAGGCCTGAACGCCGGACAGGTCTTCCCGTTTCGTTCTGCGATCGCAGGTGCCGGCGCCTTCCGAGGCGTGGAGGCAGGAGCGACTGGACCGCGCCTCCCTGGTATCACTAAAGCCGATACTCGCTAGGCGAAAGCCCTGCTTCCTTTCGAAAGAGCTACGCGAAGTGACTCAGGTTTGAGCCCAGCCTACCGCTGTGACGATGCGGATCGAAAACACGAGATCCTCGAACGTCGGTCGGAACGGGGGGAGGGCAGCGATCAGCAAGTATCCCGTGGGAAATCGCCCCATCACGCTTACTTAATTCAGGTAATCCGACCACAAGTGGGCACTGGTCCGCGCGCGAGCGGTCAGTCTTTTGGACAGGACATGCCACCGCACTGTCCGCACAGCAAAGGGACGCACTCAAAACCGAAAACCTATGCAAAATCTCGATGAGAGAGGACTCTCTCGGCGCCAGTTTCTCTTCGCCTCCTCGACGACGGCGGCGGTTGCGCTGATGCCTCCTTCGGCCCGGGCGCAATCCACCGCCGCGGCTGCAGAAACACCGGGTGCGAAAGTCGCTTTCGAGGTCAACGGCCAGAGCCGTTTTCTTGAACTCGATGTGCGCACGACCTTGCTCGATGCGTTGCGCGAAGACCTCCATCTCACCGGAACCAAAAAGGGCTGCGATCACGGTCAGTGCGGAGCCTGCACGGTCATCGTCAACGGACGTCGTATCAATTCGTGCCTGAGCCTGGCGGTGATGCACGAGGGTGACCGCATCACGACCATCGAAGGATTGGGCACGCCAGCCAACCTACACCCCATGCAGGCGGCCTTCGTGAAATGTGACGGGTTTCAATGCGGCTATTGCACGTCAGGTCAAATTTGCTCGGCAGTGGCGATGCTCAGGGAAATCAGGGACGGCATTCCCAGTCACGTAACGGCCGATCTCAACGCCCCGCCGCCATCGACCGAAGCCGAGATCCGCGAGCGCATGAGCGGAAACCTCTGCCGCTGCGGCGCCTACTCCAACATCATCGACGCGATCAACGAGGCCGGAGGGAGGAAGGCATGAAACTCTTCACCTACGAACGCGCCACCTCGCCGGCCGAGGCTGCGGCGGCCGCAGCGAACACCAAGGGGGCGAAATTCATCGCGGGCGGGACCAACCTCCTCGACTTGATGAAGCTCGAGAT
>CAYOSX010000064.1:0-13626 GCA_964406745.1 uncultured Opitutus sp. | reverse complement strand
CAACCCCGAGATCATGATCCCGCTCGTCGGCTTCAAGAAGGAGCTCGACCTGCAGGTGGCCGTGGTGCACGAGGTGGCCCGGAAGGTGCAGGCCGAGCGCAAGACGAAGATTGCCTACAGCGTCGGCACCATGATCGAAGTGCCGCGCGGGGCCATCACCGCCGACGAGATCGCCCAGACGGCCGAGTTCTTCAGCTTCGGCACCAACGACCTCACCCAGACCACCCTCGGCATGTCGCGCGACGACTCCGGTTCCTTCCTCGGCGCCTATCAGGAGACCGAGATCATGAAGAAGAACCCGTTCGCTTCGATCGACCAGACGGGCGTCGGCCAGCTCATGAAGATCGCCATCGAGAAGGGCCGCAAGAGCCGTCCCGACATCAAGCTCGGCATCTGCGGCGAGCACGGCGGCGATCCGGATTCGGTCAAGTTCTGCCACAAGATCGGCCTGAACTACGTCTCCTGCTCCCCGTACCGCGTCCCGGTCGCCCGCCTCGCCGCGGCCCAGGCCGCCGTCGCGGACAGCAAGTAAACGGTCCGTCAGCCAAACCTTTCAAGCCCCGCGCCCGAAAAGCGCGGGGCTTTTTCTTGTATTCACCACGACGGCGGGCACCCCACCCGGGAACGCCGAGCTCTCGCTCGGCATTTTCTTTTCCGTGAGCCACGTGAAAGCCATTTTACATGAGGTAACGGAGGCAACTGAGAATGGACCTCCCCTGCGTTGTCGGCCAGTCGCTCAGCGACCCTCTTTTCGAATCCGCACGCCGCAGCGCCCGATGCTGTGGCTACCCGCTACGCACCAGCCGCTACTTCGGGACCGCCGCGTTCTCGGCGACCTTCTGTGAAACCGGGTGGATCCGGCCGTTGTCTGAGTCGCCATGCCTGCCTCGCCCGCCCTCACCTTCCGCCGGGCCTCGCCGCTTCGGACTGGACGACTGCAGGGAGTATTCGCTTTCGCGCGACACTTGGCGGGCAAAGCCGGCGGAATGACGCCCCCACGCATCATTCAAACCCTCCCGCACCCGCCTGTCGCCATCGGTCTCCCGCGCGTTGCCTGAAGACTCGCGACTCTCCGCGTTGACACGCGGCTGCTTCCGCTCAATTCGCAGATCCCACCGCGAACTTCGCCAGGACGTAATTGTCACCGGCGAGCAATTCGAGGTGGCGTTCGCGGATGCGCCAGCGCGTCGTCGCCGCGAGCGCCGCCGTGAAGCGGCGCTCCAGCTCCATCCTTTCGGGCGGGCCAGCCATCTTCGTGAGCACCGCCGGGCCGAAGGTCAGACGCGCTCCATCGAGCATAAAGTCGCCCGAGTAGCGGTTCACCCCCGCGAATCCCGTGGCTCGCGTCGTCGCAGCGTCAAACTGCAGGGTCGGCACCGGCGCGCCATTCGCCGAATCGACCGGGCGCTCGCCCAGCGCGACCAGACTCCACACGGGACCGGTCAGCGTCAGACCCGAGTCCCCGGCTGGACTCGCACAGCCGCCGATCAGCAAAGCCAGGGCAAGGCAACCGATCCACGAACCAAAGGTGCGCACGAAGGACATGTCGGCATTCCAGCCGGACGCCGCACAGGATCAATCCGGAAAGCCGCAAACGCTGCGAAGCGACGGGTGACACCGGCATTCCTGCCTGTTGACGGCGACGCGCGCCGCCCGATCGAAAGACGGGGAGTGCCCGCCTTACCTCAATCCGCCTGCGAAGTGACCGCCGCCGCACGCGGACGGCAAACTTACCGCACGGCCTAATTCGCGACATCACCGACCCTGATGTCGCGGTCGTTACCGAGGTAAATCGCCCCCGTGGTAGTCTCCTTCGGACTCTCCCGCACCGCATGAAAGCGTCCGTCCCGTTGCATGCGCGGAACGACGATTGACACGCCTTTCCGCGTACGGAAGCTACGGATTGCTCTCTCTCTTTGGCGTACGTCCAACGGCTCAACCCCCCTCACGTCATGTCCTCCTCCACCGTATCCCGTCGTTCGTTTCTTCGAACCACGTCGCTGGCTTCAGCCGCGACCCTCGCCTTCCCGCACGTCATGCGGTCGCAGGGAGGCGCCTCCCCCAATAACAAGCTGAACATCGCCATCGTGGGCGTGGGCGGACGCGGCGAAGCCGCCGTCCGCGGCGTGGCCGGCGAGAACATCATCGGTTTTTGCGACGTCGACGATGCCCGCGCCGGCAAGATGTACCAGGAGTTCTCCAGCGTGCCAACCTTCCGCGATTACCGGAAGATGTTCGAGAAGCTGGGCAACCAGATCGACGCCGTCACGATTTCCACCCCCGACCACATGCACTTCCCGATCGCCATGGCCGCGATCTCCATGGGCAAGCATGTCTTCGTCGAGAAGCCCCTCACCCACACCGTCTGGGAAGCCCGCCAGCTCGCCAAGGCCGCCCGCGAAAAAAAGGTCGCCACCCAGATGGGCAACCAAGGCCACGCCAATGAAGGCACGCGCATTCTCAAGGAATGGGTCATGGCCGGTGTGCTCGGCGAGGTCCGTGAAATCCACAGCTGGACCAACCGCCCGGTCTGGCCGCAAGGGGTGAAAGGATTCGATCACAGCAAGTTCATCCCGGTCGTTCCATCCACGCTCGACTGGGATCTCTGGCAGGGCGTCGCTCAAGAGCGCCCCTATGATCCCGCGATCGTTCCCTTTAACTGGCGCGGTCTCTGGGAATACGGCACCGGCGCCCTCGGCGACATGGGTTGCCACATCATGGATGCCGCGTACTGGGCTCTCGAGCTCACCGCCCCGACCTCCGTCGAGGCAATCAGCTCCCGCGGCACGGAGATCAGTGGTCCCCTCGCCTCCATCGTCACCTACGAATTCCCGGCACGCGGCAATCGCCCGGCTGTCACGTGGAAGTGGTATGACGGCGGACTCAAGCCGCGCATCCCCGACCAGATGGAGGCCAACCGGCAGTTGCCCGACAACGGCAGCCTCGTCGTGGGCAGCAAGGCCACCGCCTACCACCCCACCTACTGCGAAAGCGTGCGCCTTGTTCCGGAATCCCTGATGCGCGAAATGGCCCCGTCGCTCCCTGCGAAGTCATTGCCTCGCGTCGAAGGCACGCATTTCGACGAGTGGATCCGCGCCTGCAAGGGCGGCACGGCCGCCGGTTCGAACTTCGATCACGCCGGCCCGTTCACCGAGACCGTGCTGCTGAGCAACCTCGCCGTGCGCGCCCAGCGTCGGATCGAATGGGACGCCGCCAACCTCAAGGTGACCAACGTCCCCGCGGCCAACGAGTACGTCTCGAAGAAGTACCGCCCCGGCCACGGCGTCTGAGCCCCGCCTTCTCCCTTCCCTCACGGACCAAACCCTCCCTCATGAGCCAAACGACCACCTCGACCCCCGTATCCCGCAACCTCTCGTGCGAAGGCATGTATGCCTTCCTCATCCTGCGCCTCTTCCTCGGCCTGCGCGCCTTGTTCGCCGGCATTGAGAAGTGGGAGCTCGGCGGGGAGTATTCGTT
Organism: uncultured Opitutus sp.; assembly: GCA_964406745.1. Lineage (GTDB taxonomy): Bacteria > Verrucomicrobiota > Verrucomicrobiia > Opitutales > Opitutaceae > CAMAXB01. Next base: position 10,149 of record CAYOSX010000064.1, on the reverse strand, counting down.
CTCCAATTACTACCTCACCATGGGTCGCATGGCCGACGGAATCGCCGGCGCCTCCTTCATGCCCGGCTGGGCAACAAAGGCCTTCGCCTATCCGCTCGGCTACATCCTGCTCGCGCTGGGCGTGACGATCCTCCTCGGCATCAAGACCCGCCTGTCGCTCGTCATCATGGGTCTCGTTTACGTTGCCCTCTCGTTCGGCCTGATGATCGTGCAGGAGTCCGAGGGTGTCGCCTGGCTCGGCGTTCACGTCGGCCTGACCGTCGCCGCCCTCTTGCTCATCCGTCACAATCGGTTTTCTTTGACGTCTGATCGCCATGACTGAGTTTTCTTCTCCCACCCCCACTGACCCATCCCGCCGCACATTTCTTGCAAATGGCCTCAAGCTCGGCGCCGCCGTGCTGGTGGCTCCGCACGTGATGCGCGGCGCCGCCGTCGGCTCGGCTGGCGGCGACACGATCAAGGTCGGCCTCATCGGCTGCGGCGAACAGGGCCGCATTCTGCTGAACGCCGTTCTGAAGATTCCGGATGTCCGCTTCACCGCCGTCTGCGATATCTGGACGCCGAACCGCACCCGGTGCGAGCGGTTGCTGAAAAGCTACGGGCACGACAACACGCCGTACGAGGATTACCAGGACCTGCTCGCCAACGCCGACTGTGACGCTGTCATCGTCGCCACGCCGGACTTCGTCCACCACGTGCACACCAACGCCGCCCTCAAGGCCGGCAAGCACGTCTACTGCGAGAAGTTGATGTCCAACACGATCGAGGGCGCCCGTTCGATGGTCGTCACCGCCCGTGAGACCGGCAAGTTGCTCCAGATCGGCCACCAGCGTCGCAGCAATCCGCGTTATCTCCACGCCAAGCAGCGCGTCATCCAGGAGGCCAACCTCCTCGGGCGTATCACCAATCTCAACGGCCAGTGGAACCGCGCCGTCAGCGATGATCTCGGCTGGGTGGCCCGCTACGCGATCCCGGAGGAGACCCTCAACAAGTACGGCTACGCCAACATGCACGAGTTCCGTAATTGGCGCTGGTTCAAAAAGTACGCCGGCGGTCCGATCTCCGACCTCGGCGCCCACCAGATCGACATCTACAACTGGTTCCTCGGCGCAAATCCGTCGTCCGTCATGGCCTCGGGCGGCGCCGATTACTACGAGAACCACGAGTGGTACGACAACGTCATGGCCATCTACGAGTATCCCACCATGGCCGGCCCCGTCCGCGGTTTCTACCAGGTGCTCACCACCACGAGCGCCGGCGGAGGCTACATGGAGTACTTCATGGGCACCGAGGGCGCGCTCAAGATGTCCGAGAATCCGAAGTACACCGCCCTCTTCCGCGAAGCCCGCGCCCCGCAATGGGACAAGTGGCTCGTCGAAGGCGTCGTTACCCGCCCCGAAGGCGGCGACGGCCCGAAACTCAAGCCTTGGGAGAAGCCCCGCCCCCGTCTCGGCGGCCCGTCATCGTCCTCGTCCGGAGAGACCGTCGATGTGCGCGAAACCGCCGCGCTCGATGCGTGGGACATGCCTGTCACCCTCGACAAGGCCATCCACCAGCCACACCTCGAGAACTTCTTCTCCACCGTCCGCGGCAAGGCCAAGCTCAACTGCCCGGCCGAAGTCGCGTTCGCCAGTGCCGTCACGGTCCTCCAGGTGAACGAAGCTGTCGCCGCCCGCACCACCCTCGCGTTCAAGCCGGAGGACTTCGTCGCCTGAAGCCCGCTCCTCGAGGTAAAGCCCTGACACCCTCACGGTTTCGTTGAACATTCCCGTTCGTTTCTTTTCCCACTACGTATCATGATCCAACTCCGCCTTCCCCTCGCCCTCGCCGTCCTGGCCGCCTCGGCCGGTCTCGTGCAGGCCCAGTCCAAGGTGCCGCTCCCGCTGGAGCTGCCCAAACCGCTCTTCGTCGGCACCCCCGTGCCAATCAACGTGCCCAACCTCGAGAAGCCCCTCGGTTCCAAGCGCCCGGACCTCATGGTTCCTTCCGGCACCGTCCTCCTCTCGAGCGAGAAACCCGTCACCAGCAGCGATCCGTTCCCGATCATCGGTGACCTTGAGTTCATCACCGACGGCGAAAAGGCCGGCAGCGACGGCACCTTCGTGGAGCTCGGGCCGGCAATCCAGTGGGTCCAGATCGATCTCGAACAATCCGCCACGATCCACGCCATCGCCGTCTGGCACTTCCACGCCCAGGCCCGCGTTTATCATGACGTGGTCGTCCAAGTCTCCGATGATGCCGAGTTCAAGAGCGGCGTAACCACCGTCTTCAGCAACGACCACGACAACTCCAGCGAACTCGGCAACGGCAAGCAGCAGGCCTACATCGAGACCAACGAGGGCAAGCTGATCGAAGTCGCCGGCGTCAAGGGCCGCTACGTACGCCTTTACTCCAACGGCAACACCACCGACGAGCTCAACCACTACGTCGAGGTCGAGGTCTTTGGCATCCCCGCCAAGTAACACCTCGGACATCCCTCCCTCTCGAAGGCCGGACATCACAGTCCGGCCTTTTTTATGCGCAGGCCAAAGGCGAAGGGTCGCACTCAGTCGGGCAGCTTCAGCCATCGACCGGCCGGCACGACGGCGTCGGATTCCACCTGGTTGATGATCGCCAGGTCGTCGACCGTCATCCCGTTGGGTAGCCTGCGGGGAAGGAACGCCCGGAACGGCCGGGCCTCGTCCGTCTTCAGCAACCGGATGCGCGCCGGCTCGACCTCCAGCCGTTTTTGATCCTTCAGCGGCGCGAAGCCGGAGGCCACCCGTTCAAACGTCGGGCGAACCTGGGCGAAGATCCGGGCATCACTGTATCCAAGGAAACTATACACACGTCCGTCGAGCTCGACGAAGATGTTCATCAGGGCAACGACCCCTTGTTGCGCCTGGGCCTGGGCGACGAGCGAGACGGCAGGCAGCCCGTTGATCCGGATCTCGTTCATGTTGACGACCTGCACCCCGGCTTCCTTCGCGAATCCCATCGCGGCATCACGTGCGCTTGCCCCCGGAACGATCTGGAATCCGAGCATCGCCTGCTGCTCCGGCGCAACCTGAAGCACCAGCGCACGTTCGTTCTGCAGCTGCCAGCCCGGTGCCGCCGGAAACTGGAAACGAAGCTCCGGGTGGTAAAAGACGCCATCTTCCACAAAACCCTCACGAGGATTCGCCCCGATCACCGCGCCTTCCAACTGACGAAGAAACTGCTCCTCGCCCACCATCAGAGGCTCGCCACTCTTCGCGGCCCAGGGCTCGCTCAACTCGCGAACCCGGACGGCGCGATCGCCCGGGTCCGGGTGCGTCGATGCCCACGAGGGAAGCGCACGTCCTTCGGACGCAGAGATGCGCTCAAGCGAACGGAAGAAGTGCGCACTCTCGGCGGTGGCGTATCCAGCGCCTCCGGCATAACGCACACCCAGCTCATCCGATTCGCGTTCAGCCTCGCGGCTGTAGCGAAACATCAGCAGCTGAAACGCCGTTCCCCCGAGATCGAGCACGGTCGAGGCGATATCCCTGCTGCCATCGCCTCCGAGCACCTGCTGGCCAAGGATGGCCCCTGCGATCAAGCCGATCTGCCCTGCCTGCGCGCGCAGCGCCTGTCGCGACGAATGACGGGCCGCGACGTGGGCGATCTCGTGCCCCAGCACCACCGCGAGTTGCGCCTCGTTCTGGGTGTGCGTCAGCAGGCCGCGGGTGATGTAGACGTAGCCGCCGGGCAACGCGAAGGCATTGACGACGGGGCTGTTGAGTACACGGAAATGAAAGGGCGTTTCCCGGTATTCCACCGCCGTCTCGGGACCGCGCATGTCGCTGTTTTGCAGCACCCGGCGTCCAATGCTATCAACGTAGGCCTGCAATTCGGGATTCTCGTAGAGGCCCATGTCCTCGATCAACTGCTTGTCGGCCTCCGCTCCGAGCTCGAGCTCCTGCTGCCAGGAATAGCCGTAGGCCCGGCGCTCTCCCGTGACGGGACTTTGCTCGGTCACACAACCGCTGCCCCCGACGGCCACCGCCACCAGCGTCACGAGGGTGAGTTTACGCCGAAACCAGGTTGAAATATTCACATTGCGCCTCTTGTTGCCCCGCCCAGAAGAAGGGAAAGGGGGCACTTTCCAGAGTACCGATCCTCCCAACGACAAGCAAGCGACCGCGCGTGGTGCCCCCGCCTGATTGTAGGCAGGGGTCTCGCCCCGATGGCCGGCACCGGCTCACCATCGGGTGCTTTCAGATGCCCCGCAGATATCCTTTCGTCACCGCCGGAATCATTTCGACGAGCCACGCCGCCATTGCCTTCTCCTCCGCGAGTATCTCCTTGCAGATCGCAGCGATCCGGGGATGACCGAGTTCCTCCGCCGCGGCAATGAGCGAGGTGTACGAGGCGATCTCCAGGTGTTCCGAGGAATAATCGCTGAGCAGGTTCTTCACGAATTCGTCGCTGAACATGCCTGACGCCGCCGCCGTCACCGCTCCCATTGCCATTCCCAGCGTGGTTTTCGCCACCCCCGGCCTCTCGCCAAGCAAGCCCAGACACTCTTCCACGAGCTCGGCATGCCGGCGGGTTTCGGCCGCGTGGCGTTCATGACGGATACGCAATTCAGGGATGTTCTTCTCATTGCGCGCGTGATCCTCGAGAACTGTCTCGAGGTTGCGTTCCATGGCGTACGCATCGTTCAGCCAGCCGATCAGTTGTTTGTTGTCCTTGTTCATAAAATTTTCCGTGGATTGGGGCTGCAGTGCCCGCCGATTGACGGGCGCTGGCGGCGGGTGAAAGAGAGGTGATCCTATCATCCGCGACACGCGCTGACATCGAGTGGTTCACCACTTCGAACATGAGAGATGAGCGCCTTGCGGCTCACCCACTATACTCGACCTTCTCCATAAGCCAATTCCTCATCGTCCGCAGGTCATCCTTAACAACCTCGGCGCGCGAATCCGACTCCGTCCATAGTTACCCGGCTGCCTTCGGCAAACGTGGTTGTCGGTGCGGTCAAGATGGGCTGCGCTCCGTTTCGATTCGCCAAGGTCGCGGTCCCTCCGCGAAGCTTTGCCTGCCCCTGAAGCCTCCGTCGTCGTCATCGCGCTCTCCCCGGCCGGCGCCTGAGAGACCCACCCGTAGTTCCGACCATGATACCTCGCATCCTCCTGCTCGCCCTCCTCGGATTAACCCCCGCTCTCGCCGAGCGGGATCCCATTCGCCTCACCCATGGTCCGATGCTCGGACGCCCGACTTCCTCCTCCCTGCTTGTCTGGGGGCGCACTTCCGAGCCGGGCGAATTCGTGGTGAAATATGGTCCGTCTCCGCTTGCGCTCCGCGAAACATCCAAACCCGCGCACACCTCGCTCGACCGCGACAACACCGGCGTCGCGCACCTCAAAGACCTGCAGCCGGACACACGCTACCATTACCAAATCTTTGTCGCAGGGCACCCTCACGGATTGCCAGGATCGTTTCTCACGCTGCCCAGCGCCGACCATGTCAGGAACGCGGAACACAATCCCCAGGGGCTTTTCAACTTCCGCTTCGAAGCCGGCTCCTGCGCCAATCAGAATCCGTTGCACGGCATCGGACACCACTCCCCGACCTACGAAACGCTGAACCGCGACTGGGCGTCCAGGACGCACTTTCACATCATGAATGGCGACTGGCTCTACGAGGAGCTGCGCACGTTTCCGCCGGAAGCCTGGCGGCTGGAACAGGGCGCCGAACACCTGCCCAGATCGGTCTCCGTGATGCCGTCCATCGTCGGCGTCTGGGAGAACTATAAACTCTATCTTGAACGCGGTGTGGAGCTCGCACGCTGGCACCGTCACGTTCCGAGCTACTTCACGTTCGACGACCATGAGTTGGTGAACGACATCTGGGGAACCGGCACGGCCGGCAAACGCCACCGCAGAACGGTTTTTCGGGATATCGGTGCGCAGGCTTTCCACGACTATCTCGGCTGGGCCAATCCCACCGCGCACGAGGCCGGCATTCATTTCGGTCGCGCCCAAATGACCGCAGGCAGTGATCGTCTCGTCGATCCCGAGGCGGATTTCTCCGCCCTGCCGCTCGACCAGATGCTCAATCTTCACGTCCACTGGGGAACGCCCGAGGCCGGCGTAAACGACATGAAGTTCGACAACGACGACGGCCACCCCAATTCGTTCGTCTACGACATCGTTCGCGTCGTTGACCGCCATACCGTGCAGCTCCACATGCCGGCCAAGGTCACCGACGAGGTCAGCTACTCCATCGGCCGCCGCAGCTACGGCAGCTTCCGCGTCGCCAATTGCGAGTACTTCCTGATTGATACGCGCAGCAGCCGCGACATGCACGACCTCCGCGACCGGTCGAATCCGGACCTCTCCATGCTCGGCGCCGCGCAACGAGAGTGGCTGCTTCAAAGCATGCGCGCCAGCGACGCCGACTTCTTCTTCGTCGTCTCCAGCGTCCCCTTCATGATCCCGCACAGCGGCGCGGGCGGCTTCGAGGCCGATGCCGCCAACAAGGAGGAGGCCTGGACCGGTTTCTTTGCAGAACGCGAGCTGCTGATCAGCGAATGGGAAAAGATCGACAAGCCGGTCTTCGTGCTGACGGGCGACCTCCACAACAGTTTCGCGATCAAGGTCACCGACAAGATTTGGGAATTCTGCACGGGCCCGCACAACAGCGTGAACCATGTGCCGAAATTCGATGAAGCGGATCGTCCCGTCACCGGAAAATGGCAGTTCGGCCCGCGCGAATGCGAGATCCGCTGGAGCAGCTACATCCTGCCCGACGTTCCGCGGCTCGAACGGCTGTATCCCTACTTCTGCGTCGTCCAGGTGAACAACGTCTTCAACATGCCCCAACAACTCGGAGACACACGCTGGGTGGCGTATCCCCACCCGCAGGTGGTTTTTCAGTACTACGACGGCCGCACCGGTGAACTCGCCTACGCGGAGTCGATCTCCACGACGGGCCGGTGACTGCCCGCCGCGCGCCCCCCGTTGAGGCCCACGTGGCCTGACAGAAAAGGGCAGGCTACTTCCGCAGCCGGTTCAAGTGGCATGGGCATCTTGCCCATGTGCCGAGCCCACGGGCGGGATACACGTGCCACGCTATTCTTTTCGGGAGCCGCCTTCCTGTGCCGGACGGGGTGCCCGCGTGGGCGTGATGGAGCCGGATCGTCGGACCGCCGTTCCTATCGCATGAGACGCGAGATCTCCCGGGCGATACCCTCCGGCGAGAGAATCTTATCAACACAACCGCTTGCGATCGCACTCTCGGGCATGTCGGGTTGTCCCGCTGTGTCCAGTTTTTGAGCGAGGGTGACGCCCCCCACCTTCTTGATGCCGCACAGCGCGTCCGCTCCGTCGCCATCGTAGCCAGACACGATGACGGCGATTAATTTACCCTCCCAGTGCCGCGTGAGGGATTTCAGGAAGACGGTGATCACATCGGACCAGCCGCGCGGCTTGGAGATGGGCTTCAGCCGAAATTCACCCTTGAGCACATGCAGATCACGCTTCGCCGGGATAATGAAGACATGGTTCGGACGGATGATCAGTTTGTCCGTGATCAGCTCGACGGGCATCGGAGTTGAGCTGGGGAGAATCTCATGCAGCCGTGTCGCCACCGTTCGCAGGTGGTTCACGATGACCACGGCGACGCCAAGATCCGCGGGTAAACGCCGGAGCAGCCGGGTATAGGCGTCGAGGCCGCCCGCCGAACCACCCACGCAGACAACGGGGAACTTTCCTGCTTTCGTGGTAGGTTTCATGATGTGCAGGCAGGCGTGCTGCTTGCTCCATCAGAGTGCTCAGTTTCGGGCGAAACGCGAAATGTTTGAATCAGCCCCTCAATGGGGCAGCGGCTCAGGGCCTGCGTATCAAGAGAACAAGCTAGCCTGGCCCCCGGCTCGTGCACCCCGGAGTGGCAGACGCGAAGAGCCCGGAGTGCAATCGTCGCCGCCTACCGGGCGGGCGCCTGCCGGGGGGTCACGGAAGCAGGATCGTCCTGCGCCGGAACCTTCAGTTCCGTGCGCAGCCGCTGCAGCTCGGCGTGAAGTTGCCGCCGCGTGTCCGCGTATTCAGGATCCTCGTACACGTTCTTCAGTTCGTCCGGATCGCGCTCGCGGTCGATGAGCGTCCAATAGTTCATCTCCGGTTCGTAGAAGTGGAAGAGTTTGTACCGTTCGGTGACCACCCCGTAGTGCTTTCGCACGGAATGCGCGCCGGGGAATTCGTAATAATGATAGTAGAAACTCGTGCGCCAGTCGGACGGCGTCGGGCCCTCCAGCAACGGCCGGAGGCTACGCCCCTGCATGTCGGCGGGAATGGACGCACCGGCCGCATCGAGAAAGGTCTCCGGAAAGTCCAGCACCGATGCCATGGCGCCGTGTCGTGAGCCGGCGCGGGCGACGCCAGGCCACCGCACGATCAGGGGCGTGGTCAACGACTCTTCGTAGATCCAGCGTTTGTCGAACCAGCCGTGCTCGCCGAGGTAGAAGCCCTGGTCGGAGGAGAAGACCACCAGCGTGTTATCGGCCAGCCCTTCGTCTTCGAGGTACTTCATCAGCCGTCCCACGCTCTCGTCGACCGCCTTCACCGAGCCGAGGTAGTCGTGCATGTACCGTTGATAGCGCCAGCGCACGAGATCGCGTCCGGTCAGCCCCGCCTCCCGCATCGCGGCGTTGCGCGGCTCATAATAGGCGTCCCACACCGCACGCTGCTCCGCGTTCAGATAGGGCGGCGGGGTCTCCTTCGAATCGCGCGCGGTGAAGGTTTTCTCCAGCGTCATGTCCTGCTCGTGCTCGGCGCGGCCGCGGCCGGAGTAATCATCGAACAGAGTCGCGGGTTCGGGGAAAGGCTGGTCCTTGTTCCAGCCGAGGTGCCGGAGCGCGGGCGCCCACTCCCGATGCGGCGCCTTGTGCTGCGACATGAGGAAGAAGGGCTTCGTCTTGTCGCGGCCCTTCAGCCAGTCGACCGACAGGTCCGTGATGATGTCGGTCGTGTAGCCTTCGTGGCGAACGTGCTCACCGTTGCGGATCATCGGCGGGTTGTAGTAGATGCCCTGCCCGGGCAGAATGTGCCAGTGATCGAAACCCGTGGGGTCGCTCGCCAGGTGCCATTTGCCGATGACGGCAGTCTGATAGCCGGCCTGCTGCAGGAGCTTCGCCACCGTCTGCTGCGAGCCGTCAAACCGGTTTCCGTTTCGATAGAATCCGTTGAGGTGGCTGTATTTTCCCGTGAGGATCACGGCACGGCTGGGACCGCAGATCGAGTTGGTGACCAGCGCCCGTTCGAACACCACCCCTTGCTGCGCGAGCCGGTCGATGTTGGGCGTCTCCAGGAGTTTCAACGGATGATTATACGCACTGATCGCCTGCCTCGTGAGGTCATCCGTGAAAATCAGCAGGATATTCGGCTGCCGCGGCGCGGCGCCAGACGCAAAACCGCAGCAGAGCGTGAACAGAAGGAGGAGGCGGTGGAGTTTCATGGAGTGGGAAAGGAATCGCCGAAGCCGGAGTTGCGCAAGCCGCATGGATTACGTGAAGAGGGAGGGATGCGACGGCGGCAATTATGGGTTCCCCTCACACGCATTGCGAGCCCGACACGCGACTTGCCATCGGCGCCCGGAACTCTCCACGTTTCCGTGCGTGAACCCCGTTACCCGTCGTCAGTTCGTCAAAACCCTCGGTGCCGCTTCCCTCGCCTTTCCTTTCATCGGTTGCCGGCACGTCTCAAATCCACCCAGCGGCATCCTCCGCCACGCCAGCTTCGGCGCGAGCGGCATGGCGTGGGCCGACATCCAGGCGATCTGCAGCAATCCGTTTGTGAAACTCGTCGCCGTCGCCGACGTGGATTTGAATCGAGTCGGCCCGGTCAAGGAGGCGTTCCCTGACGTGCGCATCTACCAGGACTGGCGTGAACTGCTCGACAAGGAGGGTAACCAGCTCGACTCGGTGAACGTGTCCACGCCGGACCATCTGCACGCTCCCATCGCGCTCTCGGCCATGCAGCTGGGCAAACATTGCTACTGCCAGAAACCGCTTGCCCACAATTTGCACGAGACCCGCGTGCTCACGCGTTTCGCGCGTGAAAAGAACCTGGTCACGCAGATGGGCATCCAGATCCATTCCGAACAGGTCTACCGCCAGGCCGTCGCCCTTCTGCAGTCGGGGGTCATCGG
>CAYOSX010000063.1:0-13742 GCA_964406745.1 uncultured Opitutus sp. | reverse complement strand
AGGCTCACCTGGCCCTGTGTCAGGTTCAGGCGCTTGCCGAGGATGTCGAACCTGCCGCGTATAAGGTCGAACTGGCCCTGCGGAACGAGATCGGCGGTGGTGCCGGTCAGGCGGAGCCGCCCGCCCAGTTCAGCATCAAGCCCACGGCCCCGCACGAAGATGCGCGAGGGGGCGTTGATCAGCAGATCAATCGGAAAGGACACCGGCGGGCCAGCGCGCGCGGCACCCGGTTCGGCGATCATTCCGGCCCATTCGCGCGTCTGGCGGACGGCGGCGACGTAGTTGTGCTGCGCGCTTCGGGAGCGGACGGGTACAACGATTATCTCCATCGCGAGATCGGCGGCTTCAATTCGGTGGAGTCGATCGTCTTCAAGGACGCCTCCGCCGCCCACGACCCGCGGGTGCTCGCCTCCCTTGCGCGGGCGGAGGCCATCTTCCTCGCCGGCGGCGATCAGTCGCGCTACATCGCGTACTGGCGCGGTACACCGGTGGGCGAGGCCCTCGCGGCCCATGCCGCCGGGGGGCGGCCGCTCGGCGGCACGAGCGCCGGTCTCGCCGTGCTGGGCGAGGCGTATTTTTCCGCCGACCGCGACACCATCGATTCCGCCTCCGCCCTGGCCGATCCCTTTGATCCCCGCATCACCTTGGGCACTGGCTTCCTCGCCTTGCCCGCCCTCGTCGGCATGGTGACGGACACGCATTTCATGGCGCGTGACCGCCTCGGAAGGCTCATCGTGTTTCTCGCCCGCCTCGAGGCGGAGGCGCCTCGTCCCCGGCGCTGGGTCGGCCTCGGGGTGGACGAAGCCACCGCGCTCTGTATCGACGGCGAGGGCTCGGCCCGGGTGTTCACCGCGCGGGGTGGCCAGGTGTGGCTCGTGCAGCCTGCGCGCACCGCCGAAACGCTGACGGCAGGATGGCCGGTCTCAATGGAGGACGTTCGCGTGACCGCCCTCGGGCCGAAGAGCCGGCTGCAGTTTCCATCCCTCGAGATCTCCGCTCCGGCGGAACGACGCACGGTATCCGTTCGCGGAGGTGCCTTGATCGATTCCCCATGATTGTGCCTGTATCCATCCGTTCGTTACCCACCCAGGGCGACGCTCATTTGCGCCGCCTGACGGCGTGGGCCAACGTCAACTCCGGCTCCGAAAATGCCGCCGGTCTCGACGCCATGGCCGATCTCCTGGTCGAGGCGCTGCGCCAGCTGCCCTGCGAGGTGGACACGCTTCCCTCCGGCGGCCGCCGGATTGTGCGCGCGCGCTGCCGTCCCGACGTGTCGCTGCGGGTGTTGTGCAACGGGCACTACGATACCGTCTACGAGGCGGATCATCCCTTTCAGGCCTGCCGTCCGGCGGGTGAAGCGATTCTTAACGGCCCGGGCGTGGCCGACATGAAGGGCGGGATTGTCACGATGCTTGCGGCGCTCGCCGCTTTTGAAGCCAGCCCCGGAGCGGAGCGTCTCGGCTGGGAGGTGTTTCTCACACCCGACGAGGAGACCGGCTCTTCCGCCAGCGCACCGGCCCTCGCGGAGGCGGCGCGGCGCAATCACTTTGGCCTCGTGTTCGAACCGGCGCGGCCCGGCGGCGAGATCATTCACTCGCGCAAGGGCACCGGCGCCATCGTGGTCCGCTGTCGCGGGCGGTCCGCGCACGGCGCGCAACCCGAGGCCGGTCGCAACGCAATCCTGGCGCTGTCGTCCTTCCTGCTCGCCGCCGGCCGCCTTCCAAGCGAACTGCCGGACGTGCTGCTCAACGTCGGCAAGGTGCGCGGCGGCGGTGCGATCAACATCGTGCCCGACTACGCCGAGGCTGAACTGCACGTGCGCATCACACGGACCGCCCAGCAGGCCGAAGTCCTCTCGCGCCTGCACGCGCTCGCCTCGCGGGTCGGTGCGGAGACCGAATGCGTGCTCACGGTCGAGGGCGGATTCGACCGTCCGCCCAAGGAATGCCGTCCGGCCGAGGTCGCGGCCTTTGGTGCGTGGCAACATATTGCCGCGGATCTCGGCCTGCCTCCCATCGACTGGGTGCACAGCGGGGGCGGTTCCGACGGCAATCTGCTTTCCGCCGCGGGGCTTCCCTGCCTCGATGGCGTCGGTCCCATCGGCGGCGACATGCACAGCGAGTCCGAGTGGGTCGATGTTCCCTCGATCGCCCGGCGCGCCCAGATCGCCGCGCTCTTTCTTCACCGGTTGGCCACGGGGGAAATCGTGCTGCCGTTCGCTCATGCCGAGGTTGCGTCCGGTTCATGAACGTGACCTGCCGGGTCTCGTTGCCCTCGCCCGGGCCATTCAGGGCGGACTGACTTCGCTGCCGCCCGACGAGGACTTCCTGCGCGACCGTATCGACGACTCCCTGCGCGCCTTCGCGCCGCGGATACGCAAGCCCGGAGCCGAGTTCTACCTTTTCGTTCTCGAGGACGAGGACACCGGAGAGTTACTCGGCACCAGCGGACTGGCGGCTCGTGTGGGCGGCTTCGAGCCGTTCTACAGCTACGAACGGCGCGTCGAGGTCCATGCCCATCCACCCCTTGGAATTTCCACCGAGGTCGCCGTTCTCCATCCCAAACGCGTCCATCAGGGCCCCACGGAGTTGTGCTCGCTTTTCCTTAAAGCCGGCGCCCGCCGCAGTGGACTCGGACGGCTGCTCTCGCTCGGTCGTTTCCTTTTCATGTCGGCGTTTCCGGAGCGTTTCACGGCCACTGTGATCGCCGAGCTGCGCGGTTACGCTGATCCCTTGGGGCGCACCCCTTTCTGGGAGGCGGTCGGCCGCCACTTCTACGGCCACGACTTCGCGACCGCGGACCGTTTGAGCGGGCTCGGTCACAAGGACTACATCGCCAATCTGATGCCCTCGCATCCGATCTATGTGCCGATGCTGCCGCCGGATGCCCAGGCGGCGATCGGGCGCGTGCATCCCGAGACGGAACCCGCCCTGGCACTGCTGCGCGCAGAGGGTTTTGCGCCTACCGAGGAGGTCGACGTCTTCGATGCAGGTCCGCTCGTGCGCGCCGACGTCGCGTCGCTGCGAAGTCTTCGCCTGGTGCGCATCGGACGCGTCTGCGCGATCGTCAACGATCCGCCGGACGGCCCCGTGCATCTGCTCGCCTCCCGCGGCCTCGACTTCCGCGCCACCGTCGGTCCCGTCGACGCCGATGAGGCCGGCAACGTGACGCTCGATGCTGTGGCCGCCCGCTCCCTTGAGTGCCGCGAGGGCGACGCCGTGGCCTTCGTTCCTCTTCGTTAATCACCCACCCGCATCTCCATGCCTCTTCTGACTTCGCACGATCCCTCCACCGGCGAAAGCGTGTGGTCCGGCCAATCCGCCTCACCCGCCGCGGTCGATCACGCGGTGCGCACCGCCCGGGAGGCTTTACCCGCCTGGTCACGCCGACCGCTCGGCGAACGCGCCGCCGTGCTACGCAGCTTTGCGGCGACGTTGTTGCAGCGCGGGGATACGCTCGCGGTGGCGATCTCGCGCGAGGTGGGCAAGCCGTCGTGGGAGGCGCGTGCGGAAGTGCAGGCGATGATCGGGAAGATCGACCTCGCCATCCGGGCGCACGACCAGCGCTGCGGAGAATTCCGCGGTGGGCCTGCCATCACCCGCTTTCGCCCTCATGGGGTCGTGGCCGTTCTGGGGCCGTTCAACTTCCCCGGTCACCTGCCCAACGGGCACATCGCGCCCGCCCTGCTCGCCGGTAACACCGTCGTCTTCAAGCCCACCGAACACGCCCCGCTCGTCGCCGAGTTGACCGTCGCGGCGTGGCGCGAGGCCGGCCTGCCCCTGGAGGTGCTGCAGCTTGTGCAGGGCGGACGGGATGTCGGCGTGTCCCTCGCCACTCATGCGGGGCTGGATGGACTTTTCTTCACAGGCAGCGCACGAGCCGGACTCGAACTCGCCCGCCTCAACCTCGAAACTCCGCATCGAATCCTCGCCCTCGAGATGGGCGGCAACAACCCCCTCGTCGTCTGGCCTCCCCACGATGTCGAGGCCGCCGCCCTGCTCGTGGTGCAGTCCGCGTATGCGACCGCCGGCCAGCGGTGCACCTGCGCCCGCCGTCTGATCGTGCCCGACAACACCGACGGAGCACGCTTCCTCGATGCGTTGGAGACCGTCGTCCGTCGCATTCGCGTGGCCCCGCCGTCCGCGCAACCCGAGCCGTTCATGGGCCCGGTCATTTCGCCGCAGGCTGCCGCGGCCGTGATCGCCCGTCAGGAAGCATTGCTCGCGCGCGGTGCGCTTGCGCGCGTGCGGTGCCGCGCCCTCCAACCCGGCACGGGCCTGGTCTCGCCCGGACTGCTCGACGTCACTGCAGTCACGGACCGGGACGACGAGGAGGTTTTCGGGCCCCTGCTCCAGGTGATTCGGGTGACCCACTTCGAGCATGCGCTTCGCGAGGCCAACGCCACCCGCTACGGCCTCGCTGCGGGGCTCGTCTGCGACGATGCCTCCCGGTACGAAACATTCGCTGCGTCGGTCCGCGCCGGCATCGTCAACTGGAACCATCCGCTCACCGGCGCCAGCAGCGCGGCGCCCTTCGGCGGCCTCGGGATCAGCGGCAATCACCGGCCAAGCGGATTCTTTGCCGCGGACTATTGCAGCCATCCGGTTGCCAGCCTTGAAGCCCCCTGCGCGACAACACCCGCCACCTGGCCCCCGGGAATCGACCGATGAACGCAAGAATCCGGGAGAACAGAACGGGCCCCGGCGGCTCCGCCGTCGAGGTGAACTTTGACGGACTCGTTGGGCCGACCCACAACTACGCCGGACTTTCCTCCGGAAACCTCGCGTCGACCTCGCACCGTGGCTGCGTGTCGAATCCGCGCGCCGCCGCCCTTCAGGGGCTCGCCAAAGCGAAAGCGCTCGCCGATCTGGGTTTGCCTCAGGCCGTCCTGCCGCCGCACCCGCGGCCCGACGTCGAGGCGTTGCGGCGCTTCGGCTTCGCCGGATCGGAGGCGACGATCCTGCGCGCCGCCGCCCGCCACGCGCCGCACCTGCTCGCGGCGTGCGCGTCGGCGTCGAACATGTGGGTCGCAAACGCCGCCACAGTGACGCCATCGAGCGACAGCGCCGACGGTCGCGTTCATCTGACACCCGCCAACCTGATCGCGAAGCTGCATCGTTCGCTGGAGTCCGTGCAGACGGAGAGAATCCTCCGATCGATCTTCCGCGACGAGACCCGGTTCGCCGTGCATCGCCCCGTGCCGGCCGCCGAGGGGCTGGGGGATGAAGGCGCTGCGAATCACACGCGCTTTTCTCCGCACGCCGGCGAACGCGGCCTGCATCTCTTTGTGCACGGCAGTTCCGCATTCACGTCGCAGGGACGCCGTCCCCGTCGCTTCCCGGCGAGGCAGGCGTTGGAAGCCTCCGAAGCGGTGGCGCGCGCGCACGGATTGCGACCCGATGATGTTGTCCACGCCCGCCAGCATCCCGAGGCTATCGACGCCGGCGTCTTCCACAACGACGTCATCTCCACCGGCAACGACGGGTTTTTTCTCTGTCACGAGCGCGCCTTCGTGAACACCAGAAGCGTGCTGGCGCGCCTGCGCGCGCGTTTCGCGGCGCTCCACCCCCTACGGGAACTGCAGATCGTGGTGGTGCCGGAGAAACGTATCTCGCTCCCGGAAGCGGTGCGCACCTATCTGTTCAACTCGCAACTCGTCACGTTGCCCTCAGGCGGGATGGCGTTGATCGCCCCTGAGCAGTGCCGGGCCAGCCGGCCGGTGCGAGTGTTTGTCGACGAGTTGATCGCCTCCGCGCGCACCCCCCTGCGTGACGTGCACACCTTCGATCTCCGCGAGAGCATGCAGAACGGAGGCGGCCCGGCCTGCCTGCGGCTGAGGGTCACGTTGAACGAAAGGGAACGTTCCACGCTTCCTCCGGGGGTCTTCCTCAACGCGGGGACGCACGCGGCACTCACCGCCTGGGTGCGCAAACACTACCGCGAGACGCTGGCCCCCGACGACCTCGCCGATCCGTCTCTGCTCGAAGAAAGCCGCCGCGCCCTGGATGAACTCACGGGCCTGCTCGGCCTCGGTTCAATCTACCCGTTTCAAACCGCCGGCGGCTGAACGCTCGCGTCCCAACCCCTTCTCAATTTGCCTCGCTCCGAGGCCGCGTCAGCCGTCCCGGGCGTCTGCAATGAAGAGCTTAAAGTCATGCGACGTCGCTCCGAGTTTTTCGTACCACGCATTCAGTCGATCGTTCGATGCGACCGAAAGCCAGCGGACGAGAGGGATGTTGCGGCGGGCGGCCTCGAGCCGGACTGCTTCAACCAAGTGCTTGCCGATCTGCTGACCGCGAAATTCGGGCAGGACGTAAAGATCGCCGAGGTGAAACATTTTTGAAGCGAGCACACCGGAGACGGTCACAAACGCGGTCGCGAAGCCAACAATCCGTGCTTCCACCTCAGCGATCATCATCACCCCGCTTTGAGGATCACGTAACAGCTCCGCGAGAAAGGTGCGGGTCTGATCTTCTGTCGCAGCCACGAATTGGGAATAAAGCCCTTGGTATGTTCGGAAGAGCGGCAGGATTTCCTCAATCCGCGATTCAGGGGAGATCTGCACGGGGACGTGTGATGGCATACGGTTTTGTCGGGAATTGACGGAGGGGCAGTGGATGCGATCAGTTCGACCGATTTGGAGCCACGCAATCGGAAGAATCGATGCCGTAGTTGCGCGGTTTTTCCAATCCCGGGATGTTCGAAAATACGGTCACGAGACGGACAGAAGTGTCCGTCCTCCCAGGGAGGCGTGCCTGTTCGTCTGGCTGTGTTTCAGATGAGGCCTGCGGCGCGAAAGCTGTAGTAACCCTGGCCGGACGGGTCTGCTGCGGCGGTGCCGACGATGACGTGGTCGAGCAGTTCGATTTCCACGGCGGCTGCGGCTTCGCGGAGTTGGCGGGTAACACGGATGTCGGCGGTGCTCGGTGTCGGGTCGCCGGAGGGATGATTGTGCGCACAGATGATGGCCGAGGCGGAGGCGCTGATCGCTTCGCGAAAGACCTCGCGCGGATGCACGAGCGTGCTGCCGACCGTGCCCGACGAAACTTCGACGTGGCGGAGGAGGCGGTTCTTTCTGTTCAGGCAGAGGACCCAGAACTTCTCGACCGCGAGGCCAAAGACCTGGGCTTGAAGGTAGGTCCAGACGAGATCGGGCTGGTTGAGCAGGGGAGGAAGCGCGTGCTCGCGCCCGAGGACGCGTCGGGCGATTTCCATGACCGTGACCAACTGAAGCGCCTTCACGCGGCCGATGCCCTTGAGCTTGCGGAAATCGGTCTCGCGCCACGAAACGAGGCCGGAAAGCGAGCCGGACTCCTGGAGCAGCCGGTTCGCGAGACTGAGCACGTCATGGCCGCGGGTGCCGCTGCGCAGGAGCATCGCGAGCAGTTCGCCGTCGCTGAGTGAAGCGGACCCGAGGCGTTCGAGGCGTTCCTGAGGCCGTTCGCTGACGGCAAGTTCTTTGAATCGGCTGCCCGGGACGAGGGATTCGGTCATGAACGAGACGAAGACAGGCGGTCCACGAGAAGAATCAAATGCAAAATATAAGCAAATGAGTCCTGTTGCCCGTCGTGACACAGGCATTGTTGCCTTTACTCCGATGCCGGCTCGTGAAGGAGCGGCGACACTCCTGTCGCCGAACCCGCTAGCCGGACGGTCCCAAACCCCCGTCCTGCACCCAAACTCGGCGACAAGGGTGACGCCGGTCCTTCTCTGATCGCGCGCAGGCCCGCGCCAAGGTGGGCGGGCGCGTCCCTGCGCCCGCTTCGTCCAAGGACGGATCCCGCGATCCCCAAACCACGCGCGGAGGGACCCGCGCGTCCACCCCGCAGGACGTCCCAGATCGTCCTCACTCTCGACGGCGACACTCTTGTCGCCAGGTTTGATACAGGACCCGCAGGCGTAAATCCGTCCTTTCGCGGGTTCGGCGACAAGAGTGTCGCCGCTCCTTCCCGAGCACGAGCCGTGAGCCCGTATCCGATCGCAGGCAACAATGCCTGTGTCACGCCGGCATCAATTCGCCAGCGTGGACAGAAAGTAGCCGGCAGCGACGGCGGTGCCGATGACGCCGGCGACGTTGGGGCCCATGGCGTGCATGAGCAGATAGTTGTTCGGGTCGGCGCGCTGGCCCTCGCTGTGGGAAACCCGTGCGGCCATGGGGACCGCGGAGACGCCGGCGGAACCGATGAGCGGATTGATGGGGTTGTGCGGCGAGAACACGTTCATGAGCTTGGCCACGAGCACACCGGCGGCCGTGGAGAAGCCGAAGGCGATGACGCCGAGCACGATGATCTTGAGGGTGGCGGGCGCGAGGAAGCTGTCCGCGGCCATGGTGAGCCCGACGCTCACGCCAAGGAAGAGGGTGAGGACGTTGATGATCTCGTTCTGGGCCGATTTGACGAGGCGCTCGGTGACGCCGCACTCGCGAAGGAAGTTGCCGAGCATGAGCATCGCGATGAGCGCGGAGGCGTCGGGTACGAGCAAGATGCAGATGACCATGACGACGAGGGCGAAGAGCATTTTCTCGAGCTTCGACACCTTGCGCAGGGACTGCATGCGGATGCGGCGCTCCTTCTTCGTCGTGAGCAGGCGCATGATGGGCGGCTGGATGAGCGGAACGAGGGCCATGTAGCTGTAGGCCGCGACGGCGATGGCGCCGAGCAGCTCGGGTGCGAGCTTGTTGCTCAGAAAGATGGCAGTCGGGCCGTCGGCGCCGCCGATGATGCCGATCGAGGCGGCCTGCTTGGCGGTGAAGCCGAGGAACGTCGCACCGAGGAACGTCATGAACAACCCGAACTGCGCGGCGGCGCCCAGGAGAAGGGTGCGGGGCATGGCGATGAGCGGGCCGAAGTCGGTGAGGGCGCCGACGCCGAGGAAGATCAGCGGCGGGAAGAGCTCCAGCTTGATGCCCTGGGAAATAAAGTCGAAGAGGCCGCCCTCCATGCGTTCGACGCGCAGCTTCTGGCGGTCGCCCGTCTGTGCGGGCTCGCCGGCGGCGGGTTCGACGATCTCGCCCTCAACGGTGAACGTGGCGGTCTGGTAGACGCCGTTCTCGTCGACGTGCGACGTGAGGACGCCGCGCGTGGGCAGGTTGGCGAGCAGGGCGCCGAAGGCGATGGGGGCGAGCAGAAGCGGTTCGAAGCCCTTGGCGATGGCGAGCCAGAGAAGGACGCCGGCGACGCCCCACATGATCAGCATCTTCCACGTGACGAGGGCGAAGCCGGTGGTGGTGAAAAAGTCGAAGAGGCTGGCGAGCATGGCGGGGGCGTTCAGCGGACCTGATGGGAGGCGAAGTGATGGCGGCGGCCCTCGCGGGCCCAGTCGACGGGATGGTCGGCGGCGGTGATGGCGTGGATTCGGTAAGGACCGCCGACGGTCACGTGCACGGCGGCAGCGATGATCGCGAGCGTTGCGGGGTCTATGGCGGAGTCGGCGGGCGGCACCGCCGGGGCGGACGGAACGGCGGCGACCGGTTGCGGGTGCCGTTTGAACCAGGCCCCGGCGATTTCCATGACGGCCCAGATGGAGCCGAGGGCAATGAAGACGACGGCGAGGCCGGTCAGTTGGAAGCGGACGGATTCCCCGAGCGAGGGGAACTCGGGAAGACTGGCAACGAGGGTGGCGGGTAACGAAGACATGGGGAGGAGGATCAGGAGGCGAAGCGCACGATGGGGGCACCCTCCTCGACGTTGTCGCCCGGGTTGACGAGGACGGCGCCGATTGTGCCCGCCCGGGACGCGTAGAGGTAAGTATTCATTTTCATGGCTTCGAGGATGGCTACCTGGGCACCTTCGGCGACGGCCTGTCCGGGCTTCACGTCGATGGAGACGATCTTGCCGGCGAGCGGGCTGACGATGTCGCTGGTGGTGACGACGGTCCGGGCGGGGGCCGGGGGTGGAGGCGCGGAGGCGGCGGGCCGCGGGGCCGCGGCCGTGGCCGGTGCCGTGGTCGCTGGGGCGTCGTCGATCAGCTCGACGAGCACCTCATAGGTTTTGCCTTCAATGGTGACGCGCAGTTTTTTCATGGAGAAAGGGGAGGATAATGGCCGGGCGCGTCAGCAGAGGAGCGCGCGTCGTACACGGGGGCTTGACCGAGGGGCTTGTCGAGGGAGGACCTTTCGCCCCGCCGTGGCAAGCGCCCCGGGGTGGCGGCGATCAGAGCGGGATGTTGCCGTGCTTCTTGGGCGGACGGGTTTCCCGTTTGGAGAGGGTGTTGCGGAGAGCCATGGCGACAAGGCCGCGGGTCTGGGAAGGCTCGATGACGTCGGTGATCATGGCCTTGGCGGCGGCCTGGTAGGGGGAGGCGAACTTTTCGCGGTACTCGTCGGCGAGTTCACGCTCGCGCGCCTTCGGATCCTCCGCCTGGGAAATCTCGCGTTTGTGGAGGATCTTCACGGCGCCCTCGGCACCCATGACCGCGATTTCGGCGCCGGGCCAGGCGAAGACCAGGTCGGCGCCCATGTCACGACTGCACATCGCGAGGTACGCGCCGCCGTAGGCCTTGCGCATGATGACGGTGATCTTGGGCACGGTGGAGGCGGCGTAGGCAAAGAGCAGCTTGGCGCCGTGGCGAATGATGCCGCCGCGCTCCTGGGCGAGGCCCGGAAGGAAGCCCGGGATGTCGACCAGGGTGACGACGGGAATGCTGAAGACGTTGCAGAAGCGGATGAACCGCGCTGCCTTGTCGGACGCGTCGATGTCGAGCGCTCCGGCCTTCACGAGCGGCTGGTTCGCCACGATGCCTGTCACCACACCCTGGATACGGCCGAAGCCGGTGACGATGTTGCGGGCGAACTCGCGGTGCACCTCGAGGAAGTCGGCGTCGTCGACGAGCCGGGCGATCACGGCGAGTACGTCGAAGGGCGCCTTGGGGTCCGCGGGCACGAGGTCGTTCATCGCCGGGTCGGCATCGAGGCGCAGGGTGGGCGCGGGACGGTGCGGCGGGTCCATGACGTTGTTGAGTGGAAGGAACGAGAGCAGCCGTCGCGCGAGGTCGAGGGCGTGGGTTTCGTTCTCAGCGATGAAGTGGACGTTGCCGCTGACGGCGGCGTGGGCCTCGGCGGTGGCGAACTGGTCGAGGGATGCCTGCTGGCCGGTGGCGGCGCGGATGACCTCGGGCCCGCAGATGAACATCTGGGCGTGGTCGCGCGTCATGATGAGAAAGTCCGTGAGAGCGGGCGAGTAGGCGGCGCCGCCGGCGCAGGGGCCGGCAATGATGGAAATCTGCGGGACGACGCCGGAGAGGAGGACATTGCGGAAGAATACCTGGCCGTAGCCGGAGAGGGACTCGTCGCCCTCCTGGATGCGTGCGCCGCCGGAGTCGTTGATGCCGAGCACGGGCATGCCGGCCTGCATGGCGTAGTCCATCAGGTCGCAGACCTTCTTGGAATGAATCCGTCCGAGGGCGCCGCCGCCAACGGTGAAATCCTGACTGAAGGCGGCGAGTGGACGGCCGTTGACGTAGCCGACGCCGGTGACGACGCCGTCGCCGGGCATGGATTTTTCCTGCATGCCGAAGTCGTGGCAGGCGTGCTGGGCGTGGAGGCCGAACTCCATGAACGTGCCCGGCTCGAAGAGCGCCTCGAGGCGCTCGCGGGCGCCGAGCCGGCCCTGCTTGCGGCGTTCCGCGAGCTTGTCGGCGCCGCCGGCGGCAAGGGCCGTGGCGCGGCGGGCGTTGAGCGTTGCGAGCAGATCGGGGGAGAGGGCCATGGGAGGCGGGGCGCGGGGCGCCGGTTCAGGAGGTTGTGGAAGAACAGAGTTCGGTGAGGACGCCGTGGGTAGATTTGGGGTGGAGGAAGGCGACGAGTTTGCCGGCGGCGCCGGGGAACGGTTTCTCGTTGATCAGGCGGACACCGGCGGAGGCGGCGGTGCGCAGCTGGTCCTCGATGGTGTCGGTGGCGAAGGCGACATGATGAACGCCTTCCCCATGTTGTTCGAGAAACCGGGCGATCGGGCTGTCGGGGGCGGTCGGCTCAAGCAACTCAAGATGAACGTCGCCGACGGTAAAGAACGCGGTGCGCACCTTTTGCGAAGGGACCTCCTCGCGATGCTCGCAACGCAGGCCGAGCGCGTTCTCGTAGTAGGGAATGGCGGCGTCGAGGGAACGGACGGCGAGGCCGAGGTGGTCGATTCGTGTGATCATGGCGTGGCGTCGGAGGAATGCCGCGACGGCGCGGCGAGGGCTTCATTGTGCCGTACGAAGGCGAGCGGCGCTTCGCATGCCTTGGCCAAACATGGGCATCCTTTGGCAAGAACTGCGGAGAGGGTTGCGGATGGCCTTGCTATGCTGGGCCAACGCCGGAAACGGCGTCACGCCATGTCCTCCGTCCTGTCGTCCCACGAAGCCACCACCGACCCACTCGCCGCCGCGCTCGCGGACTGGCGCCGCACCGTCGAAGCGGAGCTGAAAGGCGTGCCGCTCGCGAAGCGGCTGACGACGCGGACGCCGGAGGGGATCACGCTGGCTCCGCTCTACACGCGGGCGGACCTGCAAGGCCTGCCCGCTCTCGGGTCGGCGCCGGGCGAGGCTCCCTACCTGCGCGGTTTCAGGACGACGACCGGCTGGCGCTGCGCGCAGGAGATCGCGGAACCCGGCCCGGCGGAGTACAACGCAGCGCTGCTCGAAGGCCTAGGAGGCGGTCTCGACGCGGTCGCGCTGCCGCTGGATGACGCCACCCGGTGTCACCAGGATCCGGATACGAAATCGCCCTGGCGGGTCGGCCGGGGAGGCGTTGGGATCGCGGACCAGGCTGACGCGGAAGCGGCGTTGTCCGGGGTGGCACTCGACTGCGTGCCACTTTGGGTGGACGCCGGCGCGGATGCCCGTCCGCTTGGAGCGATCCTGCTGGCGGCGGCGGAAGCAGGCACCGCGTCGTGGAGTCGGCTGACCGGGGGCATCGTCGCCGATCCGCTGGCGGCCTGGGCGCGCGACGGAACGCTGGCGGCACCGCTCGACGAATGCTGGGCGGGGGCGGCGGACTGGACCCGGTGGGCAATGAAGCACGCCCCCGGATTGCGCACGCTGGGGGTGGATGCGACGGCGACGGCGGAGGCCGGGGGAAGTGCGGTGCAGGAGCTCGCCTTCGCGCTGTCGGCGGCGGTGGAGACGGTGCGGGCGGTGGAGCGGGAGGCGCTGCCGTTGTGCGCGACGGCGACGCATCTGCGCTTCCGATTCTCGTCCGGGGCGGCGTTCTTCATGGAGATCGCGAAGTTTCGGGCTTTTCGCCTGCTTTGGGCGCGGGTACTCGCGGCTTACGGGCGCGCTGACCTGGCGTCGCGGGCGGCGGTGCATGCGCGCACGGGAGGATGGACGCGCAGCGTGCTCGATCCGCAGGTCAACCTGCTGCGCGGTACCACGGCGGCGTGTGCTGCCGTGGTGGGCGGATGCGACGCGCTGCATGTTGCGCCCTTTGACGAGGCGGCGGGCAATGCGAACCGGCTTGCCCGCAACCTGCACGCGCTGCTGGCGGATGAGTTTCACTTTGCGGCGACGGCGGATCCGGCCGGTGGCTCGTGGTACCTCGAGCACCTCACCGATGCGCTGGCCCGGGAAGCCTGGGCGTTGTTCCAGGAAATCGAAGGGCAGGGCGGCTACGCGGCGGCATTGCGGGCAGGCGACGTACAGCGGCGGGTGAACGCGGTGGCGGACGAGAAACGCCTCGCGGTGGCGCACCGGCGGAGCGGACTCGTGGGGGTGAATCTCTTTCCCAACCTGAAGGATGGTCTGTCGCCGCGGGTCGGCGTGCC
>CAYOSX010000062.1:0-13938 GCA_964406745.1 uncultured Opitutus sp. | reverse complement strand
GCCTCCTGCCGGGCCGCGGCCCAGCCGGTGGCGTCCGGATCGACGTCGAAGGCGAGTTCGCCACCCGCGCCCTTGTGCTTATAAAACAGATACGCGGCAAACGGAACCCGGTCGCGGACGATGCCGCCCAGCAGGTTGGCCACGGGCTGGTCGATCGTCCTGCCGACCAGGTCGAGGCAGGCCACGTCAAGGGCGCTGTAGACCTGCACCACCTGCCGGCTGTCCCACGGCTTGTCGCCGCGGTCGGCGGGTGTCTCGTCGGGAAAGCGCCGGGCAATGGCCGCGCGCAGGGCGTTCCAGTTGAAGGGATCCGCGCCGATCACGGCCTCCTTCGCGCGCTCCAGGCACGTATTCACTGCCACACTACCGGGCACCTCGGCGATGCCGGTCACGCCGTTGTCGGCCGTGAGCTCGACGATCGTGCGCAGGGCGTAGGGCGCGTGCAGTCCGGCGGCGTTGAGAAGCGGGGGGTCGCCGAGGGCAATCGGCGTGATGACCATGTCGGTGATGCGCATGCAGGGTGGGGTGGGAAAGCGGGAAGCGTGACGAGGCCAGGGCGCGGGTCAAGGGGTGGAACGAAGCTGTCCGTGCCCGGGCACGACGCAGCGGTAGCCGTCCTCGGAAATCGCCTGCAGCAGATCGGCGAGGCCGCGCTCGCGAATCGCGGGCGCCAGCCGCGGCCCTTCGTGAAGGAGGACGATGGCGCCGGGTCGCAGGCGCCGCCGGACATGTGCGACCAGCGCATGCGGATCGGTGCGAACCGAATCCCAGCTGCGGATCGTCCATCCCACGCAGACAAGGGCCCGGCTCGCCAAAAGGGGCTCGAGGAAGAGATTCTTGATGCCGACAGGCGGGCGGAATCGCGCCGGCACGACGCCAGCGCTGGAGAACGTGGCGCAGGCGTCGTCGATTTCACGCGCCGTGCGGACCAGACCGGCGCACCAGAACGAACCGGCGGGATGGGTGTGGGTATGGTGGCCGACCTCGTGTCCGGCGGCGCGGATCGCCTTCACCAGATCGGGGTTCGCGGCGGCTTTTCGGCCGATGAGGAAGAAGGTCGCACGCGCGCCGTGGCGGGCCAGCAACTCCAGGGCGCGCGGCGTGTCGACCGGGTCGGGCCCGTCGTCAATCGTCAGCCAGACCTCGCGCCGCGGCGTTTCGAAACGGGTGTAAACCCGCACCAATCCGGGGGCGGAGGGCACCAACACGATGGCGAGCAGGATCAGCCCGGGGACAAAGAACACCGCAAGCGCCAGCGGTAAGTTGGCCCCCGCCAGGAGAAGGCCGATCCCGAGGGTCTTGCCCAAAAGCACGAAGGTGAGGAGGCGGCGGCGCATCCTCCGCATCAACGTCAGGTCGGCGCCGGCGGGCAATGTCGATCTTGCGGGGACCCGGTGTTCTGTCTGCGCAAGCCAGCATGAACCCCGGCGGCGAGGGCGCCCAGCGCCAGGCCTGCGAGGACGTCGAGGACCACATGTTGCTCCGTGGCCAGCGTCGAGTACACGATCGCCGCCGCCCACAGGCCATTCACGGTCCGCCAACGGGTGCGCGCACGGAGGTCGCGCAGGAGACGGTCAAGCGCCCCGGCCGTGAAGACGGCGAACGCAACGTGCAGCGACGGGCAGACGTTGCCTGCGGCATCGACGGTCTTGAGAAATGAGACAAGGGGATGGTGATCCCAGTTGCCCGCCGGTTGCACGATGGCCGAGGGCCAGCGATGAAAGATCGCGAGCCCGGCGACGGAAAGCCCGATCGCAACGATGGCGTAACGCCCCAGCGCCCGGCGGTCGGTCAGGAGCGCTGGATACAAGGAAACGTAGATCCAGAGCGAGAAGTAGGGGAAAATCCAATACGGCGAAAAGGGGATCGCGTCGTCGAGTGGAAGGGCGGGGATGACGGTGACAGGGTAAACCGGGTGTTCCTGCACCGTGAAATAGGCGGCAAAGAACGCCGTCATGCCGACGGTCAGCCCGCCGCCCTTGATCACCGGATGCGCCCGCAGCCGGCCGCCAAGGGACGGCAACGACACGGGAAGCGGTGTTTCAACCGCGGCCATGGGGGCGCAACAGATCCAGCTCCGGGCCGATCGGCACGATGCGCGTCGGATTGATCTCCGTGTGCGTAACGTAATAGTGCGCCTTGATGTGGGAAACGTTCACGGTGTCGGCGACACCGGGGATCTGATAAAGGTCCTGCAGGTATCCCTGGAGATTCGGATAATCGACGATGCGTCGAAGGTTGCATTTGAAATGCCCGTGATAGACGGCGTCGAATCGCACCAAGGTGCAGAACAGGCGCCAGTCCGTCTCCACCGGTTGGGCGCCGAACAGGTAACGTCGGTCGCCCAGGCGGAGCTCGAGTTGATCGAGCGCGGCAAAGACCTCCCGTGCCACCCGCTCGTAGACCGGCTGCTCCGTCGCGAAACCGGCCCGATAAACGCCGTTGTTGATTCGCTCGTAAACAAATCCGCTCAGTTCCTCCTGCTCCGCGGCAAGTCGCGCTGGAAAAAGATCCGGTGTGTCGTCACCGGCGGTCGGGAACTCGTCGTTGAACATGCGGCAGATGTCGTCCTCGGAGTTGTTGACGATGCGTCGCGTGTGCTTGTCCCAGAGCACGGGCACCGTCCAGCGTCCACGAAACGAAGGATCCGATGCGACGTAGGCCTCACGCAGGAAGGCGAATCCATTGACGGGATCCTTGGAGTGTCCCGGCCCGTCACGGAAGGCCCAGCCGCGATCGTCGCGCACCGGATCAACCACCGTGACGCCGACGGTGGACTCGAGCTTCCTCAGCTTGCGAACAATCAGCGTGCGGTGGGCCCAGGGGCAGGCGAGCGAGACATACAGATGGTAGCGGCCGGGCTCGGGAACCCACGCGGTGGAGCCGTCGCGACGAACCCAGTCGCGAAACGCGTCCTCCTGGCGGACGAATTCACCTTCCTTGTTCTCTTCGGGAAACTGGCCGGGGGTTGCCATGGTTCCCACCATGCACGCCGGTCCTCCGGGCGCAATCGCGGTCGTCGAACTCCCGGACCCTCAGCCCTTGGGCCAGAGAGCCCAGAGGTAGGCGCCGAAACCAGCGAGCAAAATGGCGCCTTCCCAGCGCAGCAGCTTGCGACCGCTCCACATGAGCACGACCGCAGCCGCCGAAAATGCGACCATGGCCCCCAAGTCGAGGCCTGTGATGGACGGGGCAACGATTGGACTGACCAGCGAGGCACCGCCGACGACGGCGAGCACGTTGAAGATATTTGAGCCAATCACGTTGCCGACGGCGATGTCAGGCTGCCGGCGAAACGCGGCGACCACAGACGTCGCGAGTTCTGGCATGCTTGTACCCGCGGCGATGATGGTGAGGCCGATGACCGCCTCGCTGATATTGAACGTGCGGGCGATCGCGACCGCGGAACTCACGAGAAAGTGGGAGCCGGCGACCAGCAGGGCGAGGCCGCCCACGATCATGACGAGGTCGCGGACCAGCGACCCTGATGGCTTGGCAACACCTTCGGTGAACTCTGCGGTGATCTCAGCGGATCCTTGGCGCCGGGCCTCCACGATGTTGAAGGTGGTGTAGACGACGAGCATGGTCACCAAGCCCGCGCCCATCCACCGGCTGACCTCGCCGCCGAGTGACAGGATCGCCAGCATTGAAACCGCACCGAGCATGATGGGGGCGTCGAGCTTGAGGACGGGCAGCGCGACCTTGATCGGGCAAATGACCGCGGAGAGTCCGAGAATGACGGCGATGTTGAAAATATTCGACCCGACGACGTTGCCCATCGCCAGATCGCCCTGACCCCGCCACGAGGCGCTCGCGCTCACGACCAGTTCAGGCGCGCTGGTTCCAAACGCCACGACGGTGAGCCCCACGACAAGGGGCGTCAGGCCGAGGCGCAGCGCCAGCGAGGAGGCGCCGCGGACCAAGGTCTCGGCTCCGACGAAGAGGACGCCGAGTGAGCCGGCAAGAATCAGGAATTGCAGATACAGTGGCATGGCAGATTTGTCCCCGGGTGGGACGATGAATCGCCGGGAGTCAGCTCACTTTTCACGATGAAGCAAGTGCTCCCCGAGCGTTACGAGAAAGGAGGTGTCGCCCGGAAGCGAGCGAAGCGCGTCGATCGCGGCGCCGGACGCCTCCCCGGCAAGCCGGCGGGACGTTTCGATGCCGTGCAGCTTGACGAACGTCGTCTTGCCTGACCTCGCATCCTTCCCGGCCGTCTTGCCCAGCGTTGCCGTGTCGGCGGTGGCGTCGAGCAAATCGTCAATGATCTGAAACGCGAGGCCGAGGTGGCGGCCGGCGCGACGCAGGGTCTCGATCGCTTCACGCTCAAGGGACGCCACCAACCCGCCCATCACGAGGGAAGCCTCGATCATCGCGGCCGTCTTGTTGAGGTGGATAAACTCAAGGTCGGCAGCGGTGGCATCGGCCTTCTTCTCGGCAAGCAGGTCCTCCATCTGGCCGCCGATCAGGCGCCGGCTGCCGGCCGCGTCGGCCAGTTCGCGGACCAGCGCATGGGCGAGGGCCGGCCGGTCCGCATAGGCGGTGGCGAGGAGGGCGAAGGCATGCGTGAGCAAGGCGTCGCCGGCGAGCAGCGCCGTGGCCTCGTCAAACGCCCGGTGGGCGGTGGGGCGGCCGCGGCGAAGGTCGTCGTTGTCCATGCACGGAAGATCGTCATGAATCAGCGAATACGTGTGCAGGCACTCCACGGCGACCGCGGCGGGCAGCGGGTCTGCCGCCGTCGGACCGCCCAATTCCGCCGCGGCGACGAGCATCACCGGCCGCAGGCGTTTGCCGCCGGCGTCCAGGCTGTAGCGCATGGCGGCATGCAGGCGCGCCGGGCGTGTATCCGCCGCGGGCACATGGAGGGCGAGGGCGGCTTCGATGCGCGTGACGGCTTCGTTTAATTTGGTTGTGAAGTGCATGGACGCGACCCTACGGTTTGCGCGAATTTCCTCCGCCGCAATGCCCACCCTCGAACTTGTTTGCAAACGACTTTTCGCCGACTCCTCGTGGTTTGTGAAATGCGTGTTCGGGGCGCTCCTGCTGGTGGTGCCCGTCGCCCATTTCCTTGCCTTCGGCTACCTCTACGAGATGGTCGCGCGGGCGCGGCGAGGAGACAGCATTGAGCTTCCGGAGTGGAGCGACTGGCGCCGGCTTTTCATCAACGGGATCTCCGCCTTCATCATCTTCATGGTGCTGGGTGCCCTGCCCATCGTGCTGGCGTGGATACTGACCTGGCCTTTGCGGTTGTTCGCCTATGGCGCGTTCGTGTATCTGCCCCTCGTGCCGGCCGTGATGCTTGCGGGTCCTTTGACGGCTGCCGGTCTCTATCAGTACCAAAAGCGCGAGGAGTACCTCGACGCGTTCCGGATCGGGGTGCTCGTCGCTATGTTGCGATCAAGCAGTGCCCGATTCTGGCTGCCGACCTTCGCGGTGATCGGTTTTCTTGCGGCCGGTTATCCCTTGATGACGTTCACCGTCTTCGTCGGGCTTGCTGCAAGTTGGACGTATTATGCGTCGTTCTACCGGTTTGTGGAAGAGTCTCGCAAAGGCGGCGTCCGTGTATAGCGATCAGGGGCGATTTTTTGTTCCGTATGCCTACCTACGAGTACGTCTGTTCGAAGTGTGAGTCCGAGTTTGAGGTGTTTCAGTCCATGAAGGACGCACCGCTCACCAAGTGCCCGGAATGCGGCAGGAAGGGCGGCGTGAAACGCAAGATCGGCGGCGGCGCCGGACTGATCTTCAAGGGGACCGGTTTCTACATCACCGATTACAAGGCAAAGCCCTCGCCCGGCAGCGAGGGCGGATCCGGCGGCAAGTCGGAGCCGGCCAAGACCACACAACCCGCCGCCAAGCCCGCGCCCGCGGCAGGCGCGGCGAAATCCTGAACCCGCCATGTCGATCAAATCCAGGCTCAACCGCGAACTCTACGGCCCCAGTCTCTTCGAGGTTACCCTCGGGGCGGCACTGAGCATCCTGCTCGGCGTCTTTCTGGCTGCCGGCTACCTGATTTTTTTTACGCCGGTCAAGACGCTGCGCGCCGCACCCAAAGAGGGTGAGGTTGCGCGCAACGAAGTTGTCTATATTGAAGGTTCGAAGAGCACCGCTCGCAGCGGTCAGTGGATGCGCAAGCGGCAACTTCTCCTGGAGGGGCAGTCCGCGGAGATCTCCGTTGTCGAGGATGAGCTCAACGCGTGGATTGCCGACGGCGCCAAACCCGCCGGTGGCGCCGATGCTCCGGCGCCCGCGTTTCTCGAGCCCACCTCCGTGAACTTCCGCCTTAGCGACGGCGTGATGCAGATCGGCGGGCCGGCCAGCCACAAAGCCGTTGGCTATGGCAAAGAGGTGCTCTTTCAGGTGCGCGGCGGCTTCGAGAAACAAGGGGATCGCGTCGTCTTTGTTCCCACGGAAAGCTACCTCGGATCGCTGGCCTTGCATCGCATTCCGGCCGCCGAAAGTTTTCTGGCGAGCTCGCTCGCCCGCACGCAAAGCGCCGCTGAGGACGTGGCTGCCGCGTGGGAACGGGTGTCGTCTGCCGTGATCGACGGCAACACGCTGATGCTGACGGTGCGTTAAACCGACTTTTCGGAGCGAAGGCGTCTTCGTCGCGGTGATACGCGGCGCTGATTTGCCAGCAACGGGACATCCCCGGGCGGGCAACAAGCTCCCCGCGTTATAACGAGGCGAGCAACGCCTTGAGGTCGACGTTTTCGGTGATCAGGCGCTTGATGACCGGGATCTTGTCCGTGTCCTGCGGCTGGGTCTTCACCGTCATCCCGTGGATCTTGGAGGTGACCGTGTAACTTTCCTCGCCGGTTGAGATCACTGGGATGTGCGTTTCGGCAAGGAAGTCGCGCAGTTTGCCGTGTGGCTTCAGATCGTTGGTCAATACGAGGCCCGCAATCGTTTCCCCGGCCTGGCGCGCGTTGGAAATTGCGGCCAGGACGATGTCGTCGCGATCGCCGGGCGTGATAATGAGCGTGCCGGGTTGCAACGCATCGATGATGCCCTTCGCCGTCATCGCCCCGATCACGACGCGGTGTACGCGCTGGGTCAGTCCCCGCTCACGGGCGTTGATCCACTGCCCTTCGATTTCCTCGGCGATCTGCGAAAGGTTGGGGGCGGACAGCATCTTCTGCACGGGCAGGACGCCGAGCAAAGGCACACCCAGGCGCTTGAGACCGAGTCCGGCGTATTCGGCGACGACAGGAATCTTTTCGGGTTCCACCTTGTTGAGAATCGCGCCCACCACCTCGACCCCTTCCTTGTCGAAAAGCGCCTTGTTCAACGCAATTTCGTCGATGGGCCGGCCGATTCCGCCTGGGCAGACCATGACGACTTTGGCCTTGAGCAACCGGGCGACCCGGGCGTTTGAGAGATCAAAGACCGAGCCGACCCCGGCATGTCCGGTGCCCTCGATCAGCGTGAATTTCTTTTCCCACGAGACCCGGTCGAAGGCGCGGCAGATCTTGTCCTCCAGCTGCCCGAGCATCGACTCCGGCGTCTTGAGGAAACGGCGGGTAAACATGGAGTCCACCGTCACCGGGCTCATGCTCTCGATGGGCACGTGCACATCGTAGATCGTGTCGAGCAGGTAGGAGTCCTCGTCGACCTGATGTCCCTGAACCTGCACAAAACGCTGCCCGATGGGCTTGATGAAGCCGATGTGCTGATAGATGGACTGGAGTGCCGCGTAGAGCCCAAGGCACGTCGTCGTCTTGCCGTCGTTCATGCGCGTCGCCGCGACGAAGAGGCGTTTGGTCTGCGTGTTCGACGGGCTGCGGAGCAAAGGGAGCGCCGGCATTTCGAACGGATTGCGCGTGGCCGCGGAGGGCGGGGAAGAGGCGTCGTCGTTCATCGTCTATGCCGTCGGTGAAACGGGAAAGGTGCGCGTGCCGAAGAGGAGGCGGCGATCGATGGCCTGGCAGCCCACGACGGCGGCAGCTCCGAAGACATCGTGCGCACTTGCGCCGCGGCTGATCTCGGCCGCGGGCCGGCTCAGGCCGGTGAGGATCTGCCCAAAGGCGTTCGCGCCGGCCAGCACCTGCACGAGCTTGAACGCGATGTTGCCGCAGTTGAGGTCGGGAAAGATGAGCACGTTCGCCCTCCCGCCCACCGGGCTGGTGACGCCCTTCATACCCGCAGCCACGCTGTCGAGGGCGGCGTCCACCTGAATCTCGCCATCGATTTCCATCTCAAGACCGGCCGCCGCCGCCTTCTCGCGCGCGAGGCGGGTGGCTGTGCGCACTTTGAGCAGGACGGGGTGCTCGGACGCGCTGCGCGTCGCGTAACTAAGCATGGCGACCCGCGGCACTTCGTTCGTCAGGTGCTGGGCGATCATGGCCGTGGAAACAGCAATGTCGCAGAGCTGCTCGGCCGTCGGTTCCGGGATGACGCCGCAATCGGCAAGAAAGAGCGAACCGTCGCTGCCCACCTTGCTCTCGTCGAAATCGAGAATCATCAGCGATGACGCCGTGTGCACGTGTTCGAGGCGCGGGATGATCTGGAACAGCGGACGCAGGGCGCTGGACGCCGTCATCGTCGCGCCAGAGACGATCGCGTCGGCCTGGCTGTTCGCGAGCATCATGGTCGCGAAGTAGTTGTTCTGCCGCACCGCCTCACGGGCGGCATCCGTTGTGAGGCCCTTGTCACGGCGCAGTTCGGCAAGCTGCGTGGTGAACATCTCCACGTCCTCGCTGCGCTCAGGCTCGATCAACCGCATTCCCTGCAGGTTGATGTCGAGCCGCATGGCCGTGGCTTTGATCGCAGCGCGATCACCGAGCAGGATCGGGGCGCCCATTCGACGGGTGACCCATTGGCGGGCGGCCTGAAGAATTCGGGGATCCGTTCCCTCGGGAAAAACAATGCGCTTCGGATGGCGCTGAAGTTTCTCGGTGAGTTTCGGAATGAGGGACATGACGGGACTCTCACGGTGCAAAACGGTCGAAGCAGCGTCAATGCCACGGACCGTGAATAACTTAACTTGTAAGCCGCCGGGTCCGCGGCGAAAACAACGGTCGTGTCCAAGAGCCTCCGGAACATCAGCGTCGTCGCCGCCGTCACGATGGGCTCCCGCGTGCTCGGCCTCGTGCGGGACATGTTGCTCAGCGCCGTTTTCGGCACCACGGCCCTGGCCTCCGCCTTCGTCACCGCCTTCACGCTGCCCAATCTCTTCCGAAGACTGCTCGGCGAGGGCGCGTTGACGGCGGCGTTCGTTCCGACGCTGAATGAAGAGCTTACCCAGCGGCAGCGAAAGGGGGCCTTCGTCCTCGTCAGCCAGGTGGCGAGCTGGCTCCTGGTGGTGACGACGTTGCTCGTGATCCTTGCCGTGTCGACCTTGGGCAACACGCACTGGCTCGAGGCCCGTCTCGCGAATTGGGACGTAAGTCCGGAGACCGCGGCACGCTGGCTGGCTGGGACGGAACTCGCGGCCTTCCTGTTTCCGTACATGATCTTCGTGTGTCTCGCGGCAGTGTTCAGCGCGGCCTTGCAGACGTTGAACCGCTTTCTCGAACCGGCACTTTCGCCGGTCTGGCTGAATCTGGCGATGATCGGCATGCTGGGCGGCGCGGCCTACCTGGGATGGTCGGGCACGAATGACGGACGCATGCGCTGGCTTTGCACGGGGGTGCTGATCGGCGGATTTCTGCAGATGATCGTGCCGGCCGTGGTCTTGATGCGCGAAGGATGGCGTCCCTCCTTCGACCTGAGGATGAGTCCGCAGATTCGCTCCATCCTGCGCCTGATGGGCCCGACGGTCTTCGGCTCGGCGATCTACTTGATCAACATGTCCGTCTCGCGGCTGATTGGACTGTCGGTCAACGACGCCGCCGCGGCGGTGCTCAATCTCGCCACCCGCCTCATGGAGCTGCCGATCGGGGTGTTTGCCGTGGCGGTATCGACGGTCGTATTTCCGCTCATCTCGCGCTATGCGGCGCAGGGGGACTGGCAGAACCTGACGGCGTCCTACCGGCAGGGGATGCGTCTGATTCTCGTCATCAACATTCCGGCGGCCGTCGGCCTGACCGTGCTCGCCGAGCCCGTTGTCCGCCTTTTGTTCCAGCGAGGCGCGTTTCAAGCCGAGGATACCCTCCGCGTCGTGCCCGTCCTCGCAATCTTCGCGTTCGGCCTGCCGTTTTTCTCCTTCGTGAACCTGGTACTGCGCGCGTTCTATGCGCAGAAAGACACGGCGACGCCTGTGCGGGCAGCGCTCATCAGTTTCCTTGTCAATGTGGTCCTCAGCGTCGCCCTCATGAAGCCGTTCGGGACCATCGGACTGGCCATGGCGAGCAACCTGGCGGTCGTCGTGCAAGCGTGGTATTTGCAAGCATGCCTGGCGCGAAAACGCTCCTCCCTCGGCTTCCGCCCGCTCGTGGCCACGGTGGTGCGTGTGCTGGCCGCCGCCGGCGTGATGGGCG
Source organism: uncultured Opitutus sp. (assembly GCA_964406745.1). Classification (GTDB taxonomy): domain Bacteria; phylum Verrucomicrobiota; class Verrucomicrobiia; order Opitutales; family Opitutaceae; genus CAMAXB01. The sequence continues at coordinate 3,520 of CAYOSX010000062.1, read as the reverse complement.
GGGTGGTCGGCGGGGGCTGGATCCTTTGGTCCGGCTTGATCGGGACCGGTGGCTGGGCCGACGCAGGCGCGCTTCTTGTGCTCATTCCCGCGGGCGTGGGCGTTTACGGCGGTTTGCTCTGGGCCCTGCGCATTGAAGGACGCGATGAACTGAAAGCCCTCCTGCTGCGCCGGCTGCGTCCGCCAGCCAGCCCTTGAGGAGACACCACCCAGATGAAGGCCAGAATCGATTGGTTTATGCCGGGGATGGCGATGGCCGTGCTGCTCGCGTGGCTGTTTCCCGACCCGGGGGCGCGCGGCGGCTGGCTGTATCCAGAAATCCTGACAAAAGCCGGCGTGGCGCTGATCTTCTTTCTGCACGGCGTCGGGCTGTCATTCGCGGCGCTGAAGGCCGGCACCCTGCAATGGAAACTCCATCTGGTCGTGCAGCTCTGCACGTTCCTGCTGTTTCCCGTCATTGGCCTCATCTTTCTCTTCACGGTGGGCTCCGGCTTGTCGCCGGACCTGCGTTTAGGGGTTTTCTATCTCTGCGCCCTGCCGTCGACGGTTTCCTCCTCCGTGGCGTTGACCGCGGCGGCGCGAGGGAACGTGCCGGCGGCGGTGTTCAACGCGACCTTGTCGAGCCTCCTCGGCGTGTTCCTGACCCCGCTCTGGATCGGCCTGCTGCTCAAGACCGGCAGCCAGCAGCTCGAACTGGGTCCGGTAATCCTCGATCTGGTCATCTGGCTCATCCTGCCCTTGGTGGCAGGCCAGTTCGCGCGACCCGTACTCGGCGCCTTTGTTGGCCGGCACAAGAAGCGGATCGGCTCGGTGGATCGCGTCACGATCCTCGTGCTCGTCTACACGTCGTTCTGCGATTCGATGAAGGAAGGCGTCTGGTCGGAGAACGGCTGGGGCATGATCGCACTCACCGTCGCGGGCTCCGCCGCGCTGTTCTTCGCCGTGATGGCGATGGTTGGAGCGGTCTGTGACCTGATGAACTTTCCGGTGGAGGACCGCATTGCGGCCGTTTTCTGCGGCTCAAAGAAGACCCTGGCGTCAGGCGTGCCGATGGCACAGCTCATCTTCGGGGCGCATCCGGGCATCGGGCTGATTCTCCTTCCGATCATGATCTATCACCCGCTGCAGCTGATCATCTGCGGAGTGCTGGCCGGACGCTGGGGCCGGAGACCTCAGGGGGCCGACGAGGAAAAGTGACCGTGTGCAGCCTATGAAACGACTCGACGCCTTCCTGCATGCGCTCCGCGGAGGGGGAACCCTCTTGGCAACGCAGGCGCACGCGCGCTTCCACGCAGCGGCCACCGTGGGGGTGATCGGGCTGGGCCTCGTTGCCCGGCTGGCGCGGGAAGAATGGGCGTTGATTGCACTGGCGGTGGCGAGCGTGTGGGCGGCTGAGGCCTTCAACACAGCGGTCGAGTTGCTCGCCGATGAAGTCACCCTGGAGCGGCGCGAGCGGATCCGGAGGGCCAAGGACGTGGCGGCATTCGGCGTGCTGGTCGCGACGTTCGGCGCCGCGACGATCGGGGCCGTGGTATTTGGCTCTCGGATACTCGACTGGGTGGTGTCGACCGGATGACGTTGGTCCACGGGCGCGTAGGCGATCGCCTTGGGCACGATTCGCGGAAGAAGGCCCACGAGGACGTCGGCGTTCCCAGAGGGCGGATGGCGTGCCCGGGAGCGCGGACGTCCCGTCGGCCTTACGAACATCGGGCGCGGGCCGCGGTGCCGGTCACGGAGCGCTGCTTTCGCCGACGGTCACGTCGGCGAAAGCAGTGGCGATGATGGCGTTGGTGCGGGAGATGGCTTCGACACGCAGGCGGTGGCGTCCGGCGGGAAGGTCGCGCCAGGCGACCGTCCAGGGAGCGGAGGAGACAGTGCCGAGTTCGGCGTCACCGACGAAGAAACGCAGGCGGCGGACGGGTTGGTCAACGGGTTGGGCGAGGGAGGCGGCGATCTCGATCGACGCGCCGGCGGGGAAGGCCTGGCCGTCGGCGGGATGGGCGATGACGACGCTGATCAGCGGACCGGAGGCCAGGCGCGGTCCGGCCCGACCGGAGAGGGAGGCGAGGGCGGCGTACACGGCGGGATCGTCAGCGGCTCCCCGAAATTCGAACGGGGCATACTGGTTGACCGCAGCGCCCATGTAACCCCAGGAAACGCCGGCGCCGACACAGAGCTCGGCGGACCGCGCGCCCGCCGGGCCGGTCTTGGCGTCCTCATTCACCACGATGGGCTTCTTGGGATGGGCCGATTTGAGCGCTCCAAGACGGGCGGCGACGTCGTCCAGCCCGGTGTTGTTCAGGTGGACAAGGAGGAAGTCCGCCGCTTCGCCGATGGACGGAGGGACGGTGCCGTTGCCCAGGCCGCTGGTCGAGACCAGCAGGCCGGGGTGGGTCAGCCGCGCGAGGTTCATCAGCTCGATCTGGGCGGACGGCGTGCGCAGCCATTCGCCATCCCGCCACCGACTGAATCCATGGTGTGGATACTCGTTGGCAATCTCGAGCAGGACATTGCGAAATCCGCTTTCGCGTATCCAGGTTGCGGCGTTGCGCACGGCGGCGCGGACGGCGTCGCGACCGGAGAGGGCCCGGTCCAGGAGTGTCGGCGCCTCGCCATGCTGGCGCTGGTAGAAACAACCGAGAATGACCGCCATCCCGAGTTCGTCACAGGCGGAGATGACCGAGCGGACGCGCTCCATGGTTGCGGACCGGAGGGAGCCATCCGCCTCGAAGGCGGAGTTGTGGGCGCCCTCGTAGCCGGGGCTGCCGCCTTGGAGGTTCAGCGTGATGGCGCGGACGCCGTTCTCCCGGTATTCGGGCAGGCGCGCGATGAAGGCCCGGGTGTTGGCGTCGGGATCGAAGGAGGAGGGGAGGGCCTCGGGCCATTCCGAGGCGGGGCGTGCGTCTTCAAACGTCGCGTTGACCATACGCACATTGAGCAGGAGCCCTTGGGCGGGAGCGCCCGGATAGGTGCGCACGCCGTCGATGAACCATCGGTCTTCGACCATTGAAACAGTCGTGCGGGCCGCGGAGGCGATGAGGGGGGCCAGCGAGACGGCGAGCGCGAACGCGGACCGGGCGAACGCGCCGAGGAAGGTTCGGGGCTGGGTCGGCATGGCGACCCCTAGAGCAGGGCAACGGCTGCAGGCGGGCAACGGGAAACCGTTGCCTCGCTCAAGAGGGAATCCGGGCCCCTGCCCGACGGGGCGCGCCCGGTCCCGACAATCCTTCGCTGGACGATGCCTGCGGCCGGAAGCTGCGCCAGGAAGTCAGCGGGATGGCCGCGAGCCCCATGATGGCGAGCTGGCTCACCACAAAGGCAATCAGCCACCAGAAAGCGGCGTCCATGAAGCCGTAGCTGTGCAGTCCGACACCCAGCATGTTGGTGCCGAACCAGCTCCAGGCCGTGACGATGTTGCCGCCCACCGCGAGCACCATCAGACCCCGCGCCTTGATCAGGCCACCCCAACGGGCATGCAGGATGATCGCGCACCAGATCACGATGAGCAGCGCGCCGTTCTC
>CAYOSX010000061.1:0-14041 GCA_964406745.1 uncultured Opitutus sp. | reverse complement strand
ACGCGAAGGGAACTGCCTTCGGCGCCGGGCGTGGCGACGGCGATCCAGGCCTCCACCCCGGCCGATGGGGTTGTCCTGATCTACGGGTGGGATTGGAATGCCACCGTACCCTACTACGCGCATCGTCGTGCGATCATGGTGCGCAATGGCTACGAGGACGACACCGCGAGCCTCGAACGGATCCTCGACCAACTCGCCCCGCTTCGCATCGCCGCCCTGCTGGTCAACAACCCGTCCCTGCAGCGCTCGCCCGACTTCATCCGCGAGCGCACAGAGCGGTTCGGTCTCGCCCCGACCCCTCTCACGCGGAGCGACGCCGGCGATCTTTATGTCAGTGAGGAGGTGTTTCTCACCGCCGCGCAGACGCTGCAGGATCGTCTGCCAGAAGATACCACGCTCAACGTCAGCTTCGAGAATGCTCCGGTGGACGCGGCGCTGACGGATCATCCGGTGGACACGGTCAGCCTTCCGGCCTTTCTCCCCGCGCCCACGCGCGCCCGGGCCATGCATGGTTTTGTCGCGGGTGAACACGACGGCCAGCCCTCGCTGATGGCCCATCCCACCGCCGAACTCCATTTCACACCGCCTGAAACCGCACGGCGCATCATCGTGAACTACGGCATTTACCCGGGCGCCTACGCCGCAGACGCAAGTTCGGTGACCGACGGAGTGACCTTCGAGATCTTCGAAGTCCGCGACAACGGAGTCCGGCGTCTCCTCTTCCGCCGCACCCTCGATCCCGTGGAAGCCCAGGCCGATCGGGGCACCCAATCCGAGGAACTCGACGCGGGTCCGTTCAAGGGAGTGCTTGTTTTCCGCACGTCACCGGGACCGGACGGTCGTTTCAACAGCGACTGGGCTTACTGGTCGCGCATCGAGATTCGCTGAGCCCCGGGCCCACGGGCTATTCGTGACGCAACGCTTCGATCGGATCGAGCGAGGCCGCCTTCCATGCCGGATACAGCCCGAAGGCGACGCCGATGCCCCCGCAGACGAGCACGCCCGCCGCCGCCCAGGCCCATGGGAAGACGATTCCGGCGTTCAGGAACATCGAGGCGGCGTTCCCACCGAGCACGCCCACGACCACACCTGCGAGTCCTCCGCAGAGCGACAACACCACCGCCTCGAGGAGAAATTGCGTGAGGATGTCGGTCTTGCGCGCACCGATGCTTTTCCGAATCCCAATCTCCTTCGTACGCTCGGTGACGCTGACGAGCATGATGTTCATCACGCCCACCCCCGAGGCGACGAGCGCGATGGCACTGATCACGAACGCCGCCACGGCAACCACGCTTGCGATGTTATTGAAGGCCTCGATCAACGAATCGTTCGAGAACACTTCGAAGTCGTTGGGGTCCTCCGGCTCGAGTCCGCGCACCAGGCGCATCACGCCGATGGCCCGGTCAACCGTGTCGTCAAACGTCTCCTGCGACGGGGCCTGCACATTGATGCTGATCGAACGTCGCGCGCGTCCGTAAACGTCGAGGAACTGCGTGATCGGAACGGCGACAAAGTTATCCTGACTCTGGCCAAACGACGTCCCCTTGCTCTTCAGCAGCCCGACCACGGTGTAAATACGCCCGTCGACACGCACCGATTGCCCGAGGGGATCGCTGTCCGGGAAAACCCGGGACGCCACGTCGGCCCCGAGCAACGCTACCGGACGCCCAAACTCGATGTCCCCCGCGTCGAGATTGCGTCCTGACTCGATCTCGTAATTGAAACTGAAGACAAAGCGCGCGTCGGTGCCGATGAGGCGGACGTTGGGATTCGTGCGGCGATCCAGATGGGTGACCCGCAGGCCTCCGCGATTGAGCTGCAGGCTGACATCGGCGAGTCCATCGGCCTCCATCAGCTCGCGGAAACGCACCGACTGCGCGAATTCGAGATCGCGACGATTCGCGAACCGCTGGCGCGGATCGCTGAAGTTGATCGCGGGAAACTTGGTGACCTGAAAGGAGTTCGCTCCCAGCACATTCAGGCCACTCTCGATCGACCCGCGCAAACCACTGATCACCGTCATGACGCCGATGACCGAGAATACGCCCACGGCGATTCCCAGCATGGTCAGGGCGGAACGCAGCGTGCTGGCACGCAGCGAAGCCAGGGCAAGGGCGAGAATTTCGCGCAGGCTCATGACGGGCGAGAAACGAATGCCGGCACGGCAGGAGGGCTGGGCGGACGGCTACTCATAGCGAAGAGCGACCACCGGATCGAGTTTGCTGGCCTGCACGGCGGGGGCGAACCCGCTGAAGACGCCGGTGAGCACGGATACCGTCAGGCCGACGCCCACGAGGCCACCCGAGAACACCAGCGGGAAGGAAGGGGCAATCTTCGCGACCGCGATGGAAAGGCCTCCGGCAACGGCCAGGCCGATCACGCCTCCGAGAAGACAGATGCTCACCGCTTCGATGAGGAATTGGAGGAGGATCGTCCGACGACGCGCGCCGAGCGCCTTGCGGGTGCCGATCTCCCGCGTGCGTTCCTTCACGCTCACATAGGTGATGTTCATGATGCCGATCGCCCCCACGAAGAGGGCGAGTCCGGTGATGAAGAAGCCGGCCACCGCGATGCCGTTCTTCAAGGGATCAATGCGTTCGCGGATCGCGGCCTGTTCGTTGATGTCGAAGTCGTCCCGCTGTTCCGGACCGAGCTGACGCAGACGTCGCATCAACCCGCGCAGCTCATCCCGCGCCTCCGTCATGCGCGCCGGATCCACCTGCACGCGCAATTCGCTGTTGTTGTTGTTGGTCGAGAACGATCGACGAAAGGCGTTGAGCGGGATCACCACCTGCGAGTCCCAGCTGAAAAGCCCAAGAAAACTGCCCTGCCGGGCCACCACGCCCACCACTTCGAACGGACGATCGCTCACGCGAATCGTCTGGCCGAGCGGCGACTCCCCGGGAAAGAGGGCGTCCGCGACATCGAAGCCGATGACCGCCACGCTTCGCCCGGATTCCGCCTCGAACTCGCTGAAGAAGCGGCCCTCCTCCAGGTCCGTGCGCATGATGCGCGGCATGTCCGCCGAGACCCCCAGCGTGAAGATGTTGTTCAAGCGATATTCGCCACGGATGATCGTGCTGCTGCGGTTTGTCACCGGCATGGCGAGGAGCAGCGGTCCTTCGGGATGCCGCTGTATCCAGGCATTGACCTGGTCGGCGTAGTGCGTGCGGATCGGGCGCCGGTTGCGAAGGTTCCACCAGTCGGTGACGTCACGCCAGGGCCACTTCGACACGTAGAGCACGTTGTCGCCAAAGCCCGCCATGCTGCGGTCGACGCCCGCGTCGATGCCCCGCATGGCGGTCCCCATGAGGGTCACCGCCACGATGCCGATGATCACACCAAGCGCGGTGAGCGCCGACCGCATCGCATTGGCGCGGATCTGCGCGAATGCGATGCGGAACGCTTCGACGATCTCGGTGAGGAACACCCTCATGGCGCGGCGTCGCTCTCGATGAGACCGTCGCGCAGGCGAACGATCCGGCGCGCATGGCGTGCGACATCCTCCTCATGCGTCACGACGATGAGCGTGTTGCCCTGATCGTACAGCTGTTCGAAGAGCACCAGAATCTCGTCGCCCGTGCGGGAATCGAGATTCCCGGTCGGTTCGTCGGCGAGGATGATCGACGGACGCGTGACGAGCGCGCGCGCGATGGCGACGCGCTGGCGTTGTCCGCCAGAGAGTTCGTTCGGCCGATGATGCATGCGGTCGCCGAGGCCCACATGTTCGAGCGCGAGGCGAGCACGTTCCATCCGCTCGGCGCGGGGCACCCCTGCGTAGATGAGCGGGAGCTCGACGTTGTTGAGCGCCGTCGAACGGGGGAGAAGATTGAAGGTCTGGAAAACAAACCCGATCTCGCGATTACGAATCTCCGCGAGCTCGTTGTCGTTCATCTCGGCGACCTCGCGCCCGTTGAACAGGTAGTGTCCGGCCGTCGGTGTATCCAGACAGCCGAGCATGTTCATGAGCGTTGATTTGCCGCTGCCGGACGGGCCCATGATGGCGAGATACTCGTTGCGGTGGATCTTCAGGGCCACGCCACGCAAGGCGTGGATGGTCTCCGTGCCCATGTGGTAAAGTTTGGTCACGCCCTCGATCTCGATCACGAGGGCGCCGGGCGGGCGCACGATGCGCGCCGTGTCATTGGTGGAAGGAGAGGTCATGACGGGTGCGGAACGCCGCCTCAGGACTTCGGCCCTCCGGCGGGCTTGTCGACGCGCACCTTCATGCCGTCCTTGAGCGTGCGGGTGATGACGCTGAAACTGCCGCTCACAACTGATTCGCCCTCCTTCAGGCCGGAGACGATCTCCATGTGCGAGAGATCGGCGATGCCTGTCTCAACGGGCACCTGACGGACAACGTCGCCGTCGAGGACGAACACCACCCGTTGCAGCGCCTCGCGATCAGCGCGCTCGTCTTCCCGTTGCTGCCGCTCGCTGACCGCCGCGACGGCACCCTCGCCCTGTGTTTCCTTCGCCTTCTTCTCCCGGTCCTTCGCGAGCTGCTCGACTGTTTTCGCGCTGTCGCGGGCCCGCACTGTGACGGACTGGATCGGAACGGTGACCACATCGGCGACCGTCTTGGTCTCGATGTCGGCGTTGGCGGACATGCCCGGACGCAGACGCTCGGATTTGTCGGCGATGCGGATCTTTACCTGAAAATTAGTCACCTCCTGCTGCGTATTGAGTCCTTCCGTTTTCGCGGAACTGGCGATCTCCCGGACTTCTCCGAGGAAGGTGCGTCCCGGGTAAGCGTCGATCGAGATACGCGCGCGGTCGCCGAGCTTCACGTTGACGACATCGTTCTCGTTCACGTTGACGCGGACCTCCATGTTATCGAGGTCGGCCAGGCGCATGACCTCGGCGCCACCGTACTGGCCGGTACTGGCAACGCGTTCGCCCACCTCGGTGGAGCGTGCGCTGATGATCCCGTCCATGGGTGCAAAGATGGTCGTCTTCTGCAGCTGGTCCCGCGCTTGATTGAGCAAACCCTCGGCGCGGCGGATCTGAGCCTCGGCGCTCGCGAGGTTGGCCTCGGCGACCTCAAGGTTGGTCCGGGCGGCCAGATAATCGGCGTCGGAAATCAGGTCGCGGCGAAAAAGGTCTTCGGAACGCCGGAAGTCCTCCTGCACCTTGAGCAGTTGCGCACGACTTTGCACCGCGGCGGCGCGGGTGGCGGCGAGATTTGCCTCCTGCTGTTCGACTTGAAAGCGGTAGTTGTCCGGCTTGATGCGGACGAGCAGCTCGCCCTTCTTGACGGCGTCGCCTTCCTTGAAAGGCAGCTCGATCACCTCGCCCGCGACCTCCGGGGCGATCTTGACCTCGACCTCCGGCTGGATTTTGCCGGTGGCGGTGACTGTCTGGGTCACCGTGCGGATGGTCGCCTTCTCGACCGTCACCGCCGTGACCTTGCCCTCCTGCTTGCGCTTGTAGATCGCGCCGGCAGCCAAGGCAGCTACGACAACGACGCCGACGAGGAGAATTAAACGAAAACGGAGTGAACTGCGTCCGGAGACAACTTTGGCCATGAGAATCAGGAATTTGGTCGAGCCTGCCCCCAGTGCAAAACGCAAGCAAGCGTGGCGCCTGCCAACGCGTGGGTCGTCTCAATCCGGGAACCAGTCGATGTCTTAACTCCTGACGACGCCCAAAAGTTGCAGGCGTTTCAGAGAATCCTGCAAACGTCCCGGCCGTTCACCACCGGTAATGATCCCAGCCGTGCACGAGCACACCGCCCAAGGCGCCGGCGATGAGCACCAACGCGGTGCCTCCGTAGAGCGCGAGCTTGAAGACTGTCCCTCCACGTTTCGCGAGCAGCCAGGCCAGCACCGCCACGAGGGCAGCGGCAACGCCCAGCCAGCGGTGCCAGGCGAGCACGGACGCCGACTTGGCCGTGAAACTGGCGAATTCCGCATTCGCCCACCCCATGGCGGCGGCAAGCGGAGAGGTAATCGCGCTGACGCGCAGGCAAAACAGGTAGGCCGGCGTCAGGCCCCAGAAATGGGCGAGCGCTGCGACCACAAACAGTGCGACCGGGAAGTGGACCGACGCCGGATGAAATTGTCCAAAAAGTCGAACAGTCCGCTCGGTGCCGGTCAGGCGCGATTCGCGCACCGGCGGGGCTGCGGTCGTCGCCGCTGCCGGAGTGACATCCGGGGAGGGTGCACCCAGCTCGATCCAACGTCGGACCAGTTCCTTGTGCTGGTCGCTGAGATTGCCGTAGTCCGAATCCTCACCGGGCATCTCATCCTCGTGCACGAGCAGGTAGAGCTCGGATTCGTCCGGTTTGCCCGGAACGACGAGATCGGGGTTGGCTGCAACGCGCGCAAGGTCGAGCACGTAGCCAAAATCGCCCTTGGGACGGTTGAGGTCATCGCCATGACACTCGATGCACGTGAGCCGGAAAAGCTCACGCACCTCGCCGGCCAACGCACGCCCGAGCATATCCTCCTGCGCACGGCCGGAGCCGGCGCAGGCGAGGAAACAGATCAGGCCGAGCCACCACGCTCGACTCACCGGAATCATCCCTTCTTGTCGTCCTTCTTGAAGTCCTTGTGACCCGACTTCTGCATGCCGCCGAGGTCACTCACCAGCGAGGCAGCCGTGGCGTTATCACCGGCCTTTACAGCGGCCTCGGTCTTCTCGATCGCAGCAATGAACTCCGTCATGCGGTTTTTGAAGTCTTCCACGAACTTCGCCCGCGCCGCCTCAGGCAGGTCGGCGGCCATCATCGGAGTGTGCTTGCTGGCCGCGATGGCCTCCGTGCGCATCGTGGCAAGATACTCGAGCACCTGCGCGTTGTTTTCCGCGCTGTTCACCATGCGGCGAACCCGGCGGAACGCGCCGGAGATCTTCTCCATCGATTCAGCCATCTCGGATTCCGGCTCATCGGCGGCAAAGGCGACCGGCGCAGGCAGGACGAAGGTGAGGCAGGTGACGGTGAGGGCGGAGAGCAACAGGCGTTTCATGGGCAATGTGAAGGGTTGGGTTAAAAGCAATCGATACGAACAGAGGCGTCTTCCTGCCCAGGCGGGGACGATCCGAGCGGGGACAACCGGAAATGAGACTTCCCGGGCCCCTCCTCGGTTACAAGAAAAAGCTCTGCGCACGAAGGTGGGATCAGTCGAAACCACCCCACTCTCATGCCTTCAACGTGGACCCTTCCCCGCCCTTGGCGAAAAGTAACCTAATTACCCTAAAAAGAATATTTTAGGAAGCACCGGAAGCACCTCAACTACCCACCCGACAGCTCTCGGGCCTGCTTGACCAGCTCGACGAACTCAGCCCGGTGACCTTCCTTGTCGTCGCTCAGTCCGGCTTCGGCCCACGACAGCACTTGCTCAAACGTCGCCTGCCCTTTGTGCGGCGAGTCGCGGAGGATCAGCCCAAACCCGGCCACGGCCGCGGCAAATTTAAAGTCACCCGAGGCATCGGCGAAGCCCACGCCACCGTCCGTGAAGGGGAATTCCACCTGCCTGCTGGTCTCCGATTGAGGTTCCTTGAAGCGGATTCTAACGGTCAGCAGTTCACGGAGCACGGCGGGGTCGACGCGGGGAAGGGGCAAGGGCGGGAGTTGGTAGCGCAACGGCTCGGAGGCCGGCGTTCGCTCCGAGGTCGCTGGAGCCGGGACCACTTCGTAGAGCGCCGTCACGGTGTGTCCGGCGCCGATTTCGCCGGCATCGACCGTGTCGTCGGCAAAATCCTGACGCTCCAGACGGCGGTTCTCGTAACCAATCAGGCGATACGATGCGACCTGGGCCGGATTGAATTCGACCTGGATCTTCACGTCCTGCGCGATGGTGGCGAGCGTGCCCTCGACCTGCTCGACGAGCAGCTTGCGTGCTTCGCGCGAGGAGTCGACGTAGCCATAACTCCCGTTGCCGCTCTTCGCGAGCAGCTCGAGCGTGTCGTCCTTGAGGTTGCCCATGCCGAAGCCGAATACCGTAAGGCTCACCCCGCTGCGGGCCTTCTCTTCGACGAGGCGGACGAGTTCACCGTGATGGGTCACCCCGACGTTGAAGTCGCCATCCGTGCAGAGCAGCACGCGATTGAGTCCGTCAGGCACGAAGTTTGCCCGGGCGATGTCGTAGGCGAGCTGGATGCCCAGGCTGCCATGGGTCGATCCGCCGGCGCGGAGGGTGGAGAGGGCGGCATGGATCTCGCGCTTCGCCGAAGCAGGGGTCGACGGCAGCGCCAGACCGGACTGTCCCGCGTAAGTCACGATGGCGACGCGGTCGTCCGGACGCAGCCGGTCGACGAGCAGGCGCATGGACTCGAGCACGAGGGGCAGACGCTCCGGCGAATGCATTGAACCGGAGACATCGAGCAGGAAAACAAGGTTGGCGGCAGGGCGGTCGGCCGCGGTCAGTTCCTTGCCTTTCAGGCCGATCCGCACCAGCCGGTGCGCAGGATTCCATGGAGCAGACGCCGCCTCGATGCCGGCCGCGATGGGCTCACCCGCATCGTCCGCGGGAGGACGATAACGATAGGGGAAGTAATTGACCATTTCCTCAATTCGAACCGCGTCCACGGGCGGGCGCTGACGGTTTCGCAGGAAGCGACGCACATTCGCGTACGCGGCGGTGTCAACGTCGGCCGAGAACGTGGAAACCGGCTGGTCGGAAACGCTCATGAACCGGCTCTCAGGAACGCGCGCGTAGTCTTCCGACGGAGCGGCGAGATCGCGGGGCGCGTCATGAAATGCCGCGGTAAAAACCATCGGCGTGACCTGCAGCGAACGCGACACGGCCGCACCGCCTCCATTCACGGCGAGCCGTCCCGACCCTGAGCCGGTCGCGGCCGGTGCGCGGAAGAAGCGATCGTTGGAGGCACCGGTCTCGGCAAAGGGAGCCGATTCCTTGGCGGCGACGCTTTCCTGGAGAGGAGGCACCGTCCATTGCGCGTTGAGATCGGCATTGAACGCGGCGGATGACTCCCGTTGTCCGGCAGCGGCCGGTACGGATGCCATGGAGGCCGCGGGCAACGCGATCTCCGGCAGAACGGCCTCGGCCAGTGCGGCGTCCGGCGCCGACGGGGCAAGCTGCAGTTCGTAGATCTGGCGTTCCTGCCTCACGGCTTTCTCCGAAACCGGCGTATCGGGCGCCCGCCACTCGTGGACCGCAACGACGACCGCAAAACAGGCGGCGGCGAGGCCGGAGATGAGGAAATAGGGGAAGCGTGTCACGCGCCGCAGTCCTTCGTCAGGGGAAGCGTGGTCGACGGCAGGTGCCGGGCTCGTTTCGTCTCGAGGCGAAACCGGGAGCGCGACCGGCTCGGCGGCGAGCGCCTCCTCGAGGTCGGCCGCCAGGGCGCGGATCTCGGCCACGGTTACCTGAAGGTCCGGGTCGGCCTGGACCGCCGCCTCGACGATGGCGCGTTCATCATCCGTCAATTCACCCAACGCGTAGGCGGTCAGGCGCGGATCATCGGAAGAAAGGTGTGCTTGGTTCATGGTGCTGGGTCCTCTCGGTCACGGCTGCTGGGCGGCAAATTCGCGCCTCAGGCGCTGGACGGCCGTGTGGATCAGGAAACCAACGTTGCCGGTCGAAAGAGCGGTGATACGGCTGATTTCCTTGTAGCTGAATCCATTCTGAAACTTGAGGCGGATGACCTCCTGCTGGTTCGGGGGCAGGTGGTCGATGAGGCGAAGCAGCGTTTCGCGGGTCTCGGAATGCTCGAGCGCACGGCCCGGTCGCGGTTCATCGGCCGCGACGCGCTCGGCCTCCCCTTCGGAGAAGCGTTTCATGCGCCCCTCCTTCCGCAGGAGGTCAAAGCTGCGGTGGCGGCAAACGGTGAACAACCACTCCGCGAGGTGGCCGTCGATGACCGCGGGCGGCTGCGCCATGAGACGCACAAACGTGTCCTGCACCACGTCGCGCGCCCGGTGTTCGTCCGCAAGCAAGCGCGTCGCGTAGCGTGTAAGCGGCGCCTGATACCGCGCCACGGCATGCTGCACAAACTCTCCGGCGTCTTCATGATCGGAGGTCGAATTCATGGGGACCTTCAGGGGGTTAGACGCGGGGCCCGGAAGTTTCTTAGAAAGTATTTGGCGCGCGGGGGGAGCCAGAACGTCTGCCTTCCGATCGGACCGATCGGTCGGATCGGTCGGATTTGCAGTAACCCGACGGTCTGCAGCCAGCGGACCGGCTCACCGCTCACCGAGAATACGGCTTCTGCGCTCCGCCGTCGGCGGATGGCTGCTGAGGTAGTCGAGCATATCGCTGTCGTCGTCGTGGCGATGAGCCTTCGTCAGCCGGTCAAGGATGTCGGCGAGGTGATGCGGTTCGAGGCCGGCCTTGCGCAGGTAATCCACCGCAAACGCGTCGGCCTCGTTTTCAAACTCGCGGGAAAACTTGCTCTGCAAGAGGTAAGTCGGCAACGCCGCGCCAAAGGCCGTGGCCGAGGAAAGGTCTCCCGTGATCAACGTGAACACCACGACCACGGCGGAGTTCTGAAGGACAGCGCGCAGGATGTGACGGTGCCGTACATGCCCGACCTCGTGCGCGAGGACAGCGAGGATCTCACGATCGTCCTCGGCAAGCGTCACGAGGGCGTCGGTCATGACGAGTTCTCCTGAGGGCAGGGCAAACGCATTGGGTCCCATGCGGCCGGAGTCGCGAAACTCCAGCCGGTACGCCATCGGATCTCCGGCGGCCTGCAACATTTCGGAGAATTTCGCCCGAATCTCAGCCTGGCGCTCTGCGGGCAGTTTGCTGGGTTCGAAGGCAATCTTGTCCAAGGTCGCCAGCGTATCGCTGCCGAGCCGGTCCGTGACGCTTGCGGGCAGGGCATGCGCCGCCTTTTCGGCCGCCGCCGGCAGGCCGTAGCGCACGGTGAGGAATCCTGCGGCCAGCAACACCACGCACGACACAACAACGAGGCGCCAGCTCGTCTCGATCCGGTGCAGCCAGCGACCGCCGCCTCCCCTGCCCCACGTCTTCAGTCCCGCGTCGACCCCGTCGTTGTCCGCGGTCTCGCAATGCGCCTCACCCGGGAGATGAATGAAACGCGCGGTGCGCCCGAGGCGCGCGGCAATGCGCACCTGGTCGCGCGAAAACGCGAGCTGCAGTCCATCCGCTTCGATGTGCAGCCAGCCATCGGGAGCAAAACGCAGGCGCACCGCGCGGGGTTGCGAGGAGCGACCGTCGAAGTAGGCCGCGATGACCTCCGTCATACGCCAATGCCGATGTCGAAGTCGAGGAAGTCACCGGCGGACTCGCCGATCGCCCCGACATCCTCCTGGGAAGCTGCCACGAAATCGTCGAGGCTGCCTTCGGGCACGACCTCCAGGGACGCAAGCTGGAGCTGAACCATCCGGCACACCGCCCACGGGTGGAGCAATCCGAGGGTCAGACCGACGACAAGGGAATTCACAAAGTGAGTGATGATGAGATCACGCGCCCGCAGCGTCGCGACGAAGCGATGGCCCGCGAGGGCGGTGTGATTCCACGTCAGGTTGAAAATACGGGCGCGAAGGAAAAAGGTGCCGACGACGGCGAGCGGAATCGCGACGATCATCGCGAGACCAAAGAACGCGAAGGCGGGGGGTGGCTGCATCGGTGGCTGACCGCCGTTGCGTGACGCCATCACGGCAAAAAAGATGATGCCCCCGTAGGCGGCGATCACCGGCAGGAAGAAGAGCACAGCCACCAGGTAGATCTTATAGAAGTCGCCGACCGGCGCCTGCATGTCGAACGGCGTCGTGCCAAACGAATGCCGGGCCATGACGAACTCCTTGCGTTTTTTCGCGCCGTAGGGGTGCAGGGCGCCGAGCGTCAGCAGGGCTCCGATCGGCAGGAGCACAAACGCCACGAAGGCCTCGCCATACCCGCCCGAGAAACGGAAGCGAAGACCGCGCCAGGAGGAGTTGCGGGCGTTGAACGCGAGCGAGCGGCAGATGAACCACGGTATGATCAGGGCAATGAGCACCATGAACGGCACCTGGATCATGAGCGAAATCGCGCCGGAAAACGTGTAGGCGAGGAACAGCACGACCACGATGATGTTGCCGATCAGGATGCGCTTGGGATCCGCCAGGTATTCGAAGGCATGCCCAAAGAGCTGTGTATTCGCATAAAAATACCGCTTCTTCCGCACCTTCGCCCACGCCGCATAGACGCCGAGGGTCACGATGGTGAGGAGCACGTTGACGATCCAGATCTTGAAATACTCCTGCCATTGCCCGGTGAACAACAGTGGCTCGGGCCCGCGCACGGGAGACGCTAGGGTCGCCACGCCGCCCGCGGTGTCCCCGGCATCGCCACCGCCGGCCGAGGCAGCCATCTCGCCGGAGGACGCCATCGCGGCCGGACCGGCTGCCGGGACCGCACCCGCTGTGGCCACTTGGGCGTAAGGCAGCCAGTTCGCCATGCCTTGCCGCCACACAAGTGTCGCGGACCCGATCGTGCCGGCTTGAACCAGCGATTGAAACTCGGCGTCGGAAACCGGGCCCGAGCGCTGCCCGTTGTTAGCGTAATACCACTGCATAAGAGGGGAAGGTGGACCGTGCGCGCTCTGGTTTGACGCGACGCCAACGCGAGGCAACGCCATTGTTTCGCGGGACGATACTTGAGCCCGCCGGACGTTGCGTTAACCTCCGGACACATGACCACGCGCTCCGGCTGGATTACATTTCTCGCTTTCCTGACCGCCCTCTTCGTCGCCGGCTGCGGCTCGCGCGAAACGCTCGTGGAGGCGGGCGTGCGCACGCAAACCCTCCACCTGGGCAACGGCGCCGAGCCCCAGGATCTCGACCCACACATCTGCACGGCCTACACCGACTACAACATCCTCATCGCCCTGTTCGAAGGGCTCACGGTCATTGACGAGGCCACGTCGCAGGCGATCCCCGGCACGGCCACGCGCTGGGAGGTGTCCGATGACGGTCTCATGTACACCTTCCACCTGCGTCCGGATGCGCGTTGGTCCAATGGCGATCCTGTCACCGCACGCGATTTCGTGTTCTCCTACCAACGCATCCTCTCGCCTGCCCTCGCCGCCGAGTACGCGTACATGTTGTATCCGCTGGCCAACGCGGAAGCGTTCAACACCGGCAAGCTGACGGACTTCTCCAAGGTGGGCGTCAAGGCCCTCGACGATCACACCCTTCAACTCACCCTCAGCGCACCGACGCCGTACCTGCTGTCGTTGATCGCCCATCAAGCGTGGTTTCCGGTTCATCCGGCGACCGTGCTCAAGCACGGGGCAATCGACGCGCGCGGCACCCGTTGGACGCGTCCGGAAAACTTCGTCGGCAACGGCGCTTTCGCGCTGAAGGCGTGGGAGCAGAACAGCCGGATCGTCGTCGAGAAGAGTCCTCACTATTGGAACGCAGCCGCGAACCGCCTGCAGGGCGTCGTCTTTTACCCGAACGACAACATCGCCGCCGACGAAAGCGCCTTCCGCGCCGGCCAGCTTCATCTCACGTACGACGTGTTGCCCGACCGCATCTCGCATTACCGCCGCACGGCCCCGGAAACCCTGCGCGTCGATCCGTTCCTCGAATCGTATTTCATTCGCTTCAACACCACGCGGCCGCCGCTCAACGACGTGCGGGTGCGCCGCGCTCTTTCCCACGCGATCGACCGCGAGGCCATCGCCTCCGTGCTTCTCTCCGGAAGCCGGCTGCCCGCCTACCATTTCACGCCCCCCGACACCGCCGGCTACACCGCCGCCGCCCGGGTCACCACCGACTTCGAGGCCGCACGGACGCTTCTGGCGGACGACTATCGCTCCATGTGGCATCCGCGAGCCAACTCGCCTTGACCCAGGGCGTCGAATCCACGAGACGCATCCCCATACGAGACCAAGCTTCCGTACCCGTATTCTTCCAGCCAATCGACAGTTGCTGCCGACCATTCCCCGGAAGATCATATTCAAGAGGTGTTGAGATTTGCCCCACCGTCATGAGTCTTCCATCTTGCGCAGGACGTGGCACCGCCGGAAGACTGTCTTCCGCCGTTTGAATAATAGGCTGATTACTCAAGTCACTGACATCTGTCGCCACGAATCCTGTTCCCGCGGCCACCGTAATATCCGTTTC
>CAYOSX010000060.1:0-14054 GCA_964406745.1 uncultured Opitutus sp. | reverse complement strand
TACGCGGCGAACGGCGCGGTCCGGAGCCGTTTTCCCCGGACCCGTGGCGACGACGGATAGTCGCAAATATCAAGGATAGAACATGTCAGTCGTGATTAACACTAACTTCGCGGCAACGGTTGCCTCCAACAACCTCGCCGCTTCGAACAGCATGCTCCAGCGCAGCCTCAACCGGTTGTCCTCGGGCTCGAAGATCGTGAACCCCGCCGATGACGCGGGTGGTCTGGCCGTATCGATGAAGCTGTCCGCCGCTGCCAAACGTTCGGCCGCGACGAACTCCAACATCGGAAACTCGGTGTCGTTCCTGCAGACGCAGGACGGCGTTCTCAAGGTCACCGGCAAGGTGCTTGACCGCATGAGCGAGCTCAAGACCCTCTACGCCGATCCGACCAAGAACTCGGACGACCTCGCCAACTATGACGCGGAGTTCACGCAGCTTCAGGAGCAGCTGACCTCGCTGACCGGCGAAGAGTTCAACGGAGTTGCCCTCTTCGGCAGCGCCGGCCTCAGCGTCCAGGTCTCGGAAGACGGTTCACAGTCCGTCGACCTCACCGGTAAGGACCTCGCCAGCACGGGTGCCGGCATCGGCACGCTCACCGCCTCGGGAATCGCCAGCCTTGGCGACGTGGTCCTGACCGACATCACCGACGCGATCCAAAACGTCGCGACGATGCGTGCCAACAACGGTGCGGAGCAGAGCCGCCTCGGCTTCGCTTCGGAAGTCCTCACGGTCAACAAGGCCAACCTCGAAGCAGCCAACAGCCGCATCATGGATGTGGATGTTGCCTCGGAGTCCACGCAGCTCGCGCGATGGAACATCCTGGTTCAGTCTGGCACCGCCATGCTGTCCCAGGCCAACCAGAGCGCCCAGTCGGCCCTCCGCCTCATCGGCTAAGGAGCCCTCGTTCAGGGATTGTCCTGATTCGCCCAACCCCGGCCGTCGCGCAAGCGGCGGCCGGGCTAGGCGGACCAGCCACGCCCTGCGGAGGCCCCGGTCAGCCAGAGGTCAGGTCCAGTCAGGCAACAAGGCCCCGGCGAAAGCCGGGGCCTTCGCCGTTTTCGGGGGGCGCGACCGAGATCTGAAATAGGGCTTATGGGGCCTATAGGCCTTGTAAAACCCGGGCAATCGCCTCGGCCACCACCGTGCCGACTGTCTCGTGACGGTTGAAATGATCGTAGATGCGGCGGCGGCCGACGACTGGCGTCGCGAGCGCCTGCTCGCAGGCCTGCGTGAGCGCCTTCAAGTCCCCATGCGCGTAGCGCACGATCAATCGTTCGCGAGCAAGCTCTTCGAGCCGCCCGCCTTCGCGGGAATCCTCGGAGACGGGTACCATGCCGAGGCAGCCGGACCAGAACGGCCGGTCCGTATGCGTCTTCGCCATCGCCTGAGTGGCGAACATCCGACCCTCCGGACAAAGCCCGACTTTGTACCTATTTAATGAATACCGATCACCCACGCTCACGGAGTGGTCGGTGCTGGCGACAAATCGGTCCTTAAAAACAGCCTGCAGATGAGCGATCTGCCGCTTGCGATGCGGCGTGAGACCAAGCTGCGAGCCGAGAAAGAGAATCTTCTCTTCCGGTTCCTCGCGAAAGGGAGCCGCGAATGGCACAAGATTGGCGACCCAACTGCGGTGAATTCGCAGACAGTCGGGCCGCAAGCGCACCCCCCCTTCCGGCGCCAGCGGCGTCTCATCATGGATAAGCACATCGAGGTGGGGCGCGATCTCCGAGAAGCACGGCATCCGGCGGCTTGCCTCGTCGAAGGCGTAATAGAGAATCCGCACTCCGCAGCGACGGAGAAAGCCGAAAGTTTTCCCGGCCAGCGTGCCCAGCTTCTCCGGCTGCTGGGCCATGAAGATCAGCCACCACGATTCACCCTTGGGCCGCACTTGGGCAGCCTGAAGGTACGCGGTAAGCCCGGTCGTTCCGACGGTAAATGCGGGCAGGTACTCAAGGCCCGCACTCTCGAGCGAACCAAAACAACGCGAACACTCCGCGTACCAGTCGAAATCAAGCGACGCCTTCCTCAATAGCTCCGCATCGGAAGGGTCGGCGACCCTTCGTCGGAGGTCGAAGGCGGGCGCGCGTTCGAGAAACCCAGCCACCGGCTCCAGGCCTTCCGTCCAGTGATTGAAGAAACCAACACGGACGCGCCGGACTTCATGCGCACGCATGAGCTGGACTCCCATCACTGGTCGCCGGCAAGGCTCGCACACAGCCGGCTACGGGCGTTCCGCCGGACACGCGGTCGATCAAATCGCGCCTGATGTCCGATCGCCTCGGGAGACGACAGCCTTTCGTCGCTCACGTTGGTTTGTACGCCTCGATGTCCAGGTGCCATGGCTTGTTGTCGAGACGCGCGTACCGGACGAAACCGGCCTCGCCGAGAAGCTCTCCCATGATCTGGAACGTGTATCCGCACTTATGCACATCCCACAGCTTGTGGTCGGCCTCCCGCTGCCATCCGTAGAATCCCGCAAGCGCATGTTGGCGCTGGGTCCAGGCGGGATTGGCCGGCGAAGGCCCGGAAGGATTCGGATCAAGAAATTGCGCGATGTGAAAGGCGAGATCGGGCACGAGGATATGAATCCGGCCGCCGGGTTTGAGCAACCGGAACCACGAGGCGAAGGTCCGCTTCACTTGAGGATAGGTGATGTGTTCAAGCGTGTGCCGACTGTAGAAGGCCGCCACGGAGCCTGGCGCGAGATGCTCGTCGATCCCCCAAGCGGTGGAAAGAATGCCGATGCCGCGCAGCGCACGGATGTCCACGCCGACATGCCCTGGACAGGGGCCGGCCTCACCGCAGCCGACGTCAAGGCGCAACTCAGGCACGTTCAATAACGATTGATTGACCACGCCGGGAGTGAAGTCGTCGCAGCCTCCTTTTGACCGACCATTCGTCGGCGACGCCTCGGGCGAAAGCGCTTCCCGGGCGCCGGGCTTCAGGAAGAGTTGAATAAAAAAGTGCGGATCCGGACAGTTTTGCACGGGGAGCATGTCGAGACCTTCGTCCAAGCCGACCACGCGTCCGCGTTCGAGCCGGTAAACCTTTTGCCCGAACTGACCGACATAACGCACTTCCCCTCCGCGATTCGCCAGGTCGACCAGCTCGCGCTCGCGAAAGTGGCGCACATGATGCCGGAACCAGCGGGCATTGATCGTCAAAGGCATTGTCGCTTCGTTCGGAGTGGATACGAAGAGCACACCTCCTGGCTTGAGACTTCGGGCAAGCATGTTGAAGAGCTCCTCAGGGGCGGCGACGTGTTCGATCGACTCGAAGCACAAGATGAAATCGAACGACTCGGGCGGCAGCGCGAAGGGAAAGCGCTTGACCGTAAAGATCGTGCTTTGCGTCGAAAAGTGCTGGTCGGCGATCGCGATCGCTTCGGGCGAACCGTCCACACCCAGCGTGTGCGCCCCGAGCTCCTTCGAGGCAAGCCAGGTGCCGTAGCCGTTCCCGCAAAAGAGGTCCAGTCCGGCCAGCGGCCGCCCGAGGCCTGCAAAGTGTTTCTTGAGGATCCGGGTTGCGAGCTGGTAACGGGCGGAGTGATCCCGGCGGATGTCGTCGAAGCGGACGGCGGTCTGCCGCTCGCCGGATTCGTAAGAAAAGTCCTTGGAGTCCGTTTCAGCGGGGACGTCAGGGGCGGCGGAGAGTGCGTTGATCATGGCGATGAGGGTTGCAGGGGACGGGAGGCAGGTTCGATGGGCGCTTGAGCGAAAGTTGTCGCCTCGGCGAAAGTCGGGCGCCCTCCGAGGAGCGCGCGCATGGCGGCCACACTCTTGGGCAAACAGTAAAGTTCGGCGAAAATGTAGAAGAACGAGCGAACCTCGGGACCGCGATTGACGCGCACGTCATCGCGAAGAATTCGGTCGAGTGCGAACTCGAGCGTGGCGGCATCCGTCGCCTCGTGCGTGAAGCCGAGGGCTCCGTAGAACGCATCGCCGCAAAGCACCACCTCCTTGCCGTGAAGCGCCGCCTCGAGACCGGCCTGCGAATTGATTGTCACGCAGACGTTCGCATTTCGGATCATGTCGTAGGTGTCGTAACGATTGGTGTCATCAAGGATCAGCCGTCCGCCGAGGCGCTCGCGGGCTTCCTGAAATCCGGCATGGTGCGCCAGTCCCTCGGCGGTCAATCCCCGTACTGCGGCCGTCGACTCCTTGAACGCGGGATTCTCCTTCGGGTGCAGCTTGATGAGCAGGCGTATCCCACGTGCCGCCGCGAAGCGTGCGAGCGTCGCAATGACCTCGATTTGCGACGCGAAACCGCGCAGCCCGAAGAGCACTGACGAGTCCGCGCTCACCTGCGCGAGATAAGTGATCGTCGGCAGATTTGCCGCGAAGTCGGTCGGAAGCCGCGTGGTAGGCGAAGCGTGTTCACCGGACTTGGCCCCCTTTACCTGCTCGAGATAGGTGGCCACACTGCCGTCGACAACGTCCGCGCTCACCGCATCCCGGTACCGCCAATAGTAATTTCTCGAAAGGTTCTGGTTCACCGAGATCCCTGACACATCTTCCCACAAGAGCCTGTCCTTTCGAAAAATATTCTCCAGGGACACCACCCTCAATCCGCGCCGGATGCCCAAGCTCCGCAACACCGCGGAGACCAGGTCGTGGCCTTGCGCGAACGCCACCGTCTCCGGTCGATAGCAGTCGAGATGGGCGATCGCCTTATCCACGATGGTCGCCGCATGGTCGTAGAGCGCGGCCAACACCTTCCGGTCCTCCTCCGCGGTCGGGTCGATCCGCTCGGTCATCTTGCGCAGGATTAATGCGGCGCGGTATCGGCAAACCGTCCAAAGATTGACGCCCCGGTGTTCGAGCCGACGGAAGGTTGCAGGCTCGATACGTTCCCGGAAGATCCCGGCGCCAGCCCTCTCTTCCCCGAACAATACGAGCAACTGACCCTGTTCGAGGCACTCGACAGCAAGCTTAATCATGTCGACTCCGAACCAGGGTTGATAGGCCATGAGCACCCTACGGCTCGCCCCAGGAGGAAGCAGCACCTGCCGGCGGGCGATTCCGTCGAAGGCCGCCGCAAGCCTCAAGCTGCGCAGATGGGTATCGACCCCCGCGTCGTTGAGAATTCCAGCGATCGGGCTGAGAGATCCTCCCAGCATCTCGCCTTCGTCGCCACCGGCCGCACGTGGGTCGAAACCGCCGGGGGGCCGCCTCGTTCTAGCGTCTTCGAGAAGGCGCGTCAGGCGCCCATCGGGCCCGACATGCTTCAGTCCTTCCTCAACGAGGGCCTCCGCGCGCTCGAACTGCTCCGCCTTCAGCAAAGCATCGCCCAACCAGAACCAGTTCGCCGGATCCAACGGATCCGCTGCCGCCGCGCGCTCGAAGGCAAAAGCAGCCTCGTCCGCCTTGCCGGTTTGACGAAGCGCCATGCCGAGTTCGCGGCAAAAATCGGCCCGATGCGGCGCGAGTTCGACGGCACGACGCATGGCGTCCAGCGCTGCCGCTTGTTCGGTTTTCCGGGCAGCCCCCACCTGCCTTCCGGCAAGACGAAAGGAAAGGTGTCCCCACCAATGCCACGCTGCGGCATGTCCGGGATCGAGCTTGGTCGCGCGTTCGGCGACCGCCCGGCCCGACGCCAGGGCACGGTCCGGCAGATGTCGCATCGAAGTCGCGAGCATCCGATCCACCAGAGACTGCCGTGCTTCGCTTCCGGCCGCCGAGATGACTTGCAGGGCGACGCGCGGATCGGATTTCGCAAGTTCCTTCGCCCGTGCCAGCATTTTCTCGCAAAGATCCGTTTTGCCGTTCTCCAGGGCAATTTCTGCAATCACGAGGTGAGCGTCCACCGATGCCGGATCGCGCTGCAACGCTCTCCGGGCCAGGTCAAAGGCGCCTGCAGGATCGCAGTTGAGGAGCCGCTCCCGTGCCTTCGCCAAATCCTGGTCGACCGGCTGCGCGTGTTCCGCGGAGGACAGATGAAAATAGGCGAGCCCGTCCCGTGGCGCAATGTAGCCCGCCGCCTTGAAGCGTTCGCAGATCCCGGGAATCCGGTTGGGCGCCGCGTCCCAGAACCAGATACGCTGCACACCAGACTCCAGCGCCGCGGTCTCACGCGAAACCGACGCGACGAGCAAGTCCGGCTGCCCGGCCGCAGAGAACTCTCTGCGGACTTTCACCCTCGGCAGGGTGGAGCAAAGGTGCGCGAAGTCGCCCGGCACGCTCCCGTCCACCTGCACGGCTAACGTCTCCCCGTCGGCATGCAATTGCTGGATCGTTTCGTAGACGGCCAGCGCCGCCACCAATCGCGAACCCTGTCCGCCGAAAGGCGAACGCACGAACTTGGAGGGGCCCGGAAGGGCAAACTGGGGATCGTCGCGTCCATCCGTGACAATCTGTTCGAAGAGCAACCGGCGGCGGGAGGCGTTGAGACAGCGATCGAACCATGCCGCGGCGGCTTCGCCGATTCGACGGGCGTCGTTCGGATGCTCGAGGTAGAACCGCGCTCGCTCGACCAGGGTGGCAGCATCGTCGTACCCGACATACTCCCGCCCCTCCGCAAGCAGGAAGCCAAGGCCCGACTCGGGCGACAAGCGATCCTGAAGGAGCAACGCGCCTGAAGCGGCGATTTCCAACGTACGCAGGTTAAGGTCGGCGTTAGCCGAAACATTGAGTCCCACGAGTGAGCTTCCGTAGAAATCCAACGCCTCCCGTTGGGTGCCCTGGCGAAAGACGAGGGGCAGATTGGCACCGGCGACCGCTCCGGCCATCGCGACGCGGCGGCGATAGAGTCCACTCGACTGTCCAATCATCGCGATCCGCGGGGCTCGCTCGGGCGCGCGCGCAGCCAACACCATGGCGTCGTTGTGCGGGAAGGTCAGGCCGGGAAGCCAGTGAAGATTTCGCAGGCCCGCCGCGCGGAAGAGTTCGTGATGATGGCGGGTGTAGAGAAGTATATGCCGATCGAACCGTTGCGCAGTGAGGTAGTTGATCATGCCCAGGATCGGCCCAGCCATGTGGTGCGTGTCCGCAATCAGCGCGATCTTCGGACCCTTGAAAGCCGCGAAGTTCCGGGGGACGTTGACCCAACTGGCGTCGACGAGGCAAACGATCGCCTCGGGTTGCTGGTCAGCCGGAAGGCGCGAGGCGACGAGCGAGAGATCGTATTCGCCACATGGAGTCGAAAGAGACACCACCTTCCCGTCGATCTCGCAATCGGGGAAGAACGGGCCGCAGTTCACCTGCTCATCCGAGAGAATCGGAGGCGTCATGTAGTGAGGTACCGAGGACGTCGAAAACAGGATTCGCATGGCAGGAAAGCTCAGGAAACAGTGGCCAAGTCCCTGGAGGACGTGGCGCCGGAACACTGCGAGGCGCTTGGGGAAAGCGACGGACGATAGAGGTCGAGTTTCTCGTTAACGCAGGCCCATCCCGCCGACCTCATGCGCAATCGGAAATCCGAAGACGCCCGTTCGTCATGGAAAGCGCTCCAGACGTTCTTGGCGTGCCCAGGTATCGCCCGAGCCGCGGTCTCTTTCCCGACCACGGCCATATCCACGGCCTCGCCAGAACCGACGTTTTTTACGGCGATTCGCGGTAGCGTGGCACTCAGGGCGGCGACATCGGCCGGGACTCCGTCGCCGATCTCGACCGAGACCGTCTCCTGGATCCGGTGCAGCTCCTGGAGCCCCTCGTAGACTGCCACGGACTTCAGCAAACGGGGAATGTCCCCCGGGAAAAAGACGCGTACTGCGGACGACGGGAGATCGCATCCGGAAAAAGGTCTACCGTCAAAAGCGAGCGCACTGAATCCATTGCGGCGATGCGCCTCCGAAAAACGGGTATCGAACCACGCGGCCCCCGCGTCGGAAAGCGACTGCCTCGGAGTGGGCGCGGCAAGCATACCCGCGACGACCTCGCTCAGTTCTTCTGCGCTCCCGTAACCGACATACTCGCGGCCATTCCCGAGCAATTCGTCGAGTCCGGATGCAGTCGCCAAGCGGTCGGTCACCAAGGCGGCACCCGCCGCAAGAATTTCGAAGATGCGAAGGTTGAGGTCTCCGTTCAGACTCGCGTTAAATCCGACGGCCGACTCCCCATAGAACGCGAGCCCTCGTGCCTGAGGCAACGGCTTCTGAACCAAGGGCAATCCGCGGTTCTGCATCGCAGCAAGGAGACGCGATCGGCGCGGATGGAGTCCTCCGGCCTGCCCAACAAAGGCGATGCGCTCGACCCGGGACACCTTCCTCGCATGCCGTACCGTTTCGTCACTGTGCGGGAAGGTGAGACCCGGGAACCAATAGAGGCTCTTCACGCCTGCGGAGCGAAAAACACCCGCGTGGTGACGATCATAGAGAATCACGTTCCGCGAGTAGGGTTCCGAAGTCACATAGCCCAACATTCCGAGGAGCGGCGATTGAAGGTGATGCGTATCCGCTATGAGCAGCACGCGCGGACATTTGAAGGCCCCGAGGCCGCGGGGAAGGCTGCGCCGGCTGGCGTCGACGAGGCATACAACCACGTCGGGCTGCTGGTCGCCGGGCAGACGAGCGGCCATCTTGGACAGATCGTACTGCCCCACAGGGGCATGCAGCGAGACCCAGCGTCCGTCCGCATCCCGGCTGTCCGGCCAATCGGGACCGCATATCACCTGCTCGTCCGCCAACTGCGGAGGGGCCATATAGGCGGCCGGTGAACCCGTGGCGAAAAGCACACGCATGACCCGATGCGGTTAAGCCTTCGGTAGACGCATCGACAAGCGCAGGTCACCTGGCGCCAACTTGCCGGCTACCTCATAAGCATCGTCGGCCATCTCGGAATGCCCCACCGCATCCGCAAGTTCGGCAATGAGAAACCATCCTTCCACCTGCTTGGGATCAAGTTTCAGACAGGCCTCGCACGCGTCGATGGCCTGAATCGGCTGGCCGACCGACCGAAAAGCCAAGGCCACGTCCAACCACCTCGCAGCATCGTGCTCATGCTCTTGGAGTGCCTCGAGCACATGAACCAAATGATCGCCCGCCTCGGTCGTTTCCAAATCGGAGGAGGCAGTGACCGAGAGAGAGTCCCCCGGGTTGAGATGTGCGGATGGCGATTGCATTCCCGCACATTTAGCAAAACAGATGCCACCTGATCGTCGTTAAACACTACCTGCTGATTATCTGAATCTTAAAAAGATTAATTTGCACGGCCAACCTAGATTCACGCACCGTGATCCTTGAGGCGGCATTTTCTGCCTAGCACTGGACGCCCAGAGCGTCGCAAGAACGATCACAACGTTGAATCGGTGCGAAAACGATGGCGACCCAACCGTCAAACACCGACCGCCTCGGCCCTCGCACACGCAACCCGCCAGCATGTCCTCAGTGCCTCCCCAAAATGGCGGGACTGGCCGGCGTGATCGAGCAAGGCGGAGCTCCGCAGATCATCTCGCAAGCCAAGACAGGAATCGCGCAGGCCTGCGCGATCCGTCGCAAGTCCGGTGGCGATGCGCACGTAGTCGTCCTCGTTTTCGGCCACCCATTCGGCATGGCCAACGGCCGCGAGCAGGCTCGCACCGACACGGGACATGTGCATGTCGCCCCGTCGGCTGACGACAGGGCGCCCCATCCATAAGGCCTCGCACGTCGTCGTCGTGCCGTTGTACGGGAATGTATCGAGGGTGATGTCGACTCCGTTGTACAGGGACAGGTGCTCCACGAGGCCGTCCGTGCGCTCGATCAACTCGACGTGATCCGGGGAAAGACCGGCTTTCTGCAGGCGCTGGTTAAACGCCGCCCGCACCTGCGCCTCGCCCAATCCGCGCCCTTTCAAGACCAGCCGCGACTCCGGCACAGCTCGCAGGATCCGGCCCCAGGCGGAGAGCATGTGGTCCGTCACTTTCGCGAGATTGTTGAAGCAGCCGAAAGTGACCGGACGCCCTGGGTCGGCCGCCGGCGGCGGCACCGGATCAGGGGCCTCGCGAGGCGGCTCATAGGTCCACGCGGTGGACGCGAAGCGCACCAGTCGCTCGGTTGCAAATGCGTCCGCCTCACCTTCGGGGTCCGCCACGCTGTCGGTGAAACGAAAGTCCATTGCCGGCACTCCGGTGGTATTCGGATAGCCGAGGTAGGTCACCTGGACCGGCGCCACTCGACGGGCAAAGACCGGCAACCGGCTCGTCATCGAAACGTGACCGGCCAGGTCGATCAGAATGTCGGGCGCATCCTCCCGAACGATCTTTTCGACAGCCTGGTTCGACAGGCCGACGATACGGCGCCAAACCGCCGCCCGCTGACGGAACCGCGCCGATACCTCGTCTTCGCGAAAATGGTCATGGTAAAGATACAGCTCAAAACTATCCGGGGCGAGGTGCCCGAGCAGGGGCTCCAGGAAATAGGCACACGAATGACGTCGCAGATCAGGGGAAAGGACGCCCACGCGCAGGCGCCGGTCGGGATCCATCGACCGGCCTTCCGGCATCTCCGCAGCCGGTTCGCAGATGCGTCCGAACGCGGCATGTTCCTCGAATAGCTTCTCACGCGTGATGCCATCGAGATTGTGCAGCGCGTAGAGGCGGTAACTGAGGGCCTCTGCGTGTCTCGGCACCGCCTGAAGGAACCGGTCGTAGTCAGCGATCGCCTCGGATATCCGATGCAATTGTTGAAGAGCCTGGGCCCGTCCGAAGCGCGCCTGCGCGTACTGCGGGTCCGCTGCCACCGCCCGCTCGTGGCACGCCAGCGCCTCGGCGACACGGCCAAGCGTGCTGAGAGTCAGCCCGAGGTTGTACCAACCCGCCGCATGCCCAGGCTGCAACGTCACCACTTTCTGGTGACACGCCACCGCCTCCGAAAGCCGGTCCTGCAGCTTGAGGCAGACGGCAAGGTTCTCCCAACCGGCAATCAATGACGGATCCAGCTCGACCGCATGTCGCAACCGCTTCTCCGCCTCGGGCAACCGTTGCGCTCCCATGTACGCGAGTCCAAGCCGCATTCCACACACCGGATGACGGGGATCGATGCGCACCGCGCGCTCCATGCGCGCAATCGCCTCCGCAGGGCGTCCCTGCTGGTACGCGACGAGCCCAGAGAGGTGCAGGGCGTCGAAGTGGTTCGGATTCAACGCACGCACCCGCGCATAGATCAACTCCGCCTCGGCCAGGCGCCCCGCGCGATGATGCACGATGCCTTGCTGCAAAAGAGACTGAAGCTTCGCCGGCGACATGCGAACGCTAGCAGACGCCACCGGCAGGCCAGGCGGCGTACAGGGTCTCTCGGATCGGGCGAAAACGCGGCACGTTGCGACCTGCATCGGCGCGCCCCGCGCAAACTTGAAAGGATTTCGCATCTCGTTCGCGCAAATAAGGAAGAAACCCCGGCCCACCTTGGGATTGTAGCTTAAGTCTCCCCCCATTCGGGCCGATTTCCCGAAGCGCAGGCCAGCACCCGTCTGCTTCCCTTCATGTCCACCGCCACCGTCACCCGCGCCCCTTACACCGAAAGCGAGATCAAGCGCCGGATCGACGCGTGCCCCAAGCTCGCGTCCCTCCAAAGCATCAACCGCGCGTTGAGCGAGCTGGTGCGCTCCGACCAGAGCCTTAACTCGCAGATCGCGGAGATCATCCGGCGCGACCCCTCCCTCTCGGCGCGTCTGCTGCGGATGGTCAACTCGGTGTACTTCGGTCTTTCCGCCCGGGTGAACAACATCGAGGAAGCTGTATTCTTTCTCGGCCTGCGCCAGATCCGTGAACTTTCGCTCGCGACCCCCGTGATCGAGGAACTCGAGGAGTTGCAGCAGAACACGTCAGACCAGCTTCCCTGGAAGGATCTCTGGAGCCACAGCATCGCCACGGCCGTGATGACGCGCGAGATCATCGCCTCGACGTCGCTGCACATCGACGACGACACCGACTATCTCGGCGGTCTCCTCCATAACGTGGGCAAGGTCGTCATGGCCTACGCCTTTCCCGAGGAATTGCGCACCATCATGACCACGCCCGCCATCACTCCGGCGGAGGGGTGTGTGCACGAACGCGCCCTCATCGGCGCCCACTACCTCGCCCGTCATCAGCTTTCCGAGGAGCTCCGCTTCGCCGTGCTCTATCACAACGAGCCCCAGCGCGCCCCCCGCCACGAGATTTTCGCCGCCGCCGTGCAGGTGGCCGACCATCTCGTGCGTTATGCGGGCGTGCATGGCGGCTTCGAACGTATCCAGCCGATCGCCGCCGACTCCTGGACCCAGCTCGAAGGCTGGCGGATTCTCTACGGTGCCGACGGCACCGAGGATCAGCTCGCCCGCGCCGCGATCGCGAACTCGATGCAGCGCCTCCCCACGGTTCTCCAAGGTCTCCTCTGACGAGACGGACGACTCATCGTAACCGTCATGTGCATCATCGTCACCGAGGTCGATTCGCCAGATTCCCTCCCCTTTGCCGCCCCCGACTGGCTCGGTGCCTGGGTGCACAGCACCGACGCGGCCTACTGCCGCGACGTGGAGGGAAACATCCTCGCCGCCAACGCCGCCTTCGTACGCAAATTCGGTCACAATGGTTCGCCGGGCCCTCTTCGCATTGCCGATCTCGTTCATCGCAACGACCTCCCCTTGATCGACGGTTGCACCCTTTCGCTCGGTCAACCGCCCCACCATGCGTCCGCGGAGCACCGCTGGCGGACGAATCAGGGCATCCGCTGGTTCTCCTGGGACGAAGCCGCCGTCCGCGACAGCGGGGGACGCATTTCCGCTATTCGGGCCGTCGGGCGCGATGTCACGCGACAGCATCTTGCGGAGGAGCAGTTCCACCGGCTCTCCCTCGCGGTCGAGCAGTCCCCCGTCGCCATCGTCATCACCGACCTCGAGGGACGCGCCCAGTATGTGAACTCCAAATACACGGAGGTCAGCGGGCGCACGCTGGAGGACCTGATTGACGGAAACCTGCCGGTTTTGCGCGACGGCCATCCCGACGCGGCTTCTTTTCTCTCATGCTGGGAGACGGTGCGCTCCGGCGGCGAGTGGCGCGGTGAGCTGGCCACCCGGCGCAAAGGCGGCACGACGGTCTGGGAGGCAGTCAAGATCGTCGGATTGCGCGGGCCTAACGGCGCGCTCACCAACTTTCTCTGCCTGCGGGAGGACATCACGAGCCGCAAGCAGCTCGAGCACGAACTTCGCCAGGCGCAGAAGATGGAAAGCCTGGGTACCCTCGCGGGAGGCATCGCCCACGACTTCAACAACCTCCTCGCGATCATCAACGGCTACGCCGAATTCTGCCTGCAGCAGAACGAGGGTTCCGCACTCGTCCAGAAGGGCCTTCGCGAGATCCACCGGGCCACGCGCCGCGCGAGCGGTCTCGTCAACCAGATCCTGACGTTCAGCCGGAAGAAGGACCCCCGTTTCACCGCGGTGGATCTCAATCATCTCGTGCGCGAACTCGTCTCCCTCATGGCGGAGACCTTCCCCCGTAACGTCACCTTCAATCTGGAACTCTGCGACCACCTCCCTCCGTTCGCAGCGGACCAGAACCAGTTGCAGCAGGTAATCCTGAATCTTTGCGTCAATGCACGCGACGCCCTGCCCGGAGGAGGCACGATCACGCTCTCCACCCGCATCGATCCGGCGGCTCCGGGCGCCAAGGGCAGTTCCGTCTGTCTCCAGGTTTCAGATACCGGAACCGGCATGCCGCCCGAGGTCCGCGCACGGATCTTCGAGCCGTTCTTCACGACAAAGGCGGCCCAGGAAGGGACGGGCCTCGGCCTCGCGGTCGTCTACGGGATCGTGACCGGACACCATGGTAACATCGCAGTGGACAGCACTCCCGGAGCCGGGAGCACCTTCACCGTCACGCTTCCCCTCGGCGAATCGGTGGTGCTTGCCGCCACCGGTCAGGGGCCCGTGGGATTCCCCGGGGGGACGGAACACCTGCTCGTCGTCGACGACGAGGCATCGTTGCGTACCCTGCTCGCCTCCAGTTTTGGCGCGAAGGGCTACCAGACCACTTCGGTTTCCAATGGCCGCGAAGCCATCGGCCTGATTGCGGACGCCACCCGCTATTTCGACGCCGTCCTTCTCGACCTCAATCTTCCCGGAGCCACCGGACTGGAAGTGTTTGAGGCAATTGGGCA
>CAYOSX010000059.1:0-14262 GCA_964406745.1 uncultured Opitutus sp. | reverse complement strand
CAGGAAGTCTGCGGGCACCTTTTCTTAGCGGGATTAGCGTGGAAGATCCTAGGCCCCCTTCTTCGAAGAAGGACTCGGTATCGCCATCACCAAAGCATCCATGATCTTCATGACTTCTGCCGAACAGTGTTATTCAGCTCAACTCAGTTGAGGTTTTCAGGGGATCTCCATCTGCGTGTGTGGCGAGGGAGGCGAGTGGCGGGGTTTCCTAACGTGGCCATGCCGCAGAGGTAGCGAAAGTCCGCGAACTGGGAAAGGCAAAAATGTGGCGAATGGCTTTCCCGGCAAACGCTCATCCGCCAGATGAGCTTTTGCCGGCGACATTTCAGGTTGAGCTTTTGCGGGGGCCCGTGAATTGAGACTTCCTTGGCTTGGACAGGGGTCTTTGTTCCTACCTCCTCAGCGGCAGGGTGTTAAGAGAGGGGCTTGATTCAATGGCAAATAACTTGCCGGAAATGACGGCCGGTTAAAGCTCATCTCATGGCCGACCCCATTCATTCCCGACCCGATGAGAAGACCCCTATCCATTTTCCGCATTGGGCGGATGCGCTCCAGCGGGACGCGACGAGTGAGGCCGAGGGGGGACAACGCCGGCGAGCCATCATTACGTTTCTCGCCTATTGCAAACGGGAGCGAAGCCCGGTGTCAGTCGCAGTAGCAAAGATGTATCTGAATACTTTGAGCGGGCCGGTGGCCGAGGAGGCAAGGGACGCGTTGCGTTGGTTCGTGATGGTCGGTCGTAGGGAGGGAAACACCGGCGTCAGGCGTCCTGCGTCGTCGAATCTCGTGCCACCGGCACCGGCCGCACAGGACACCGGCGGACCGGACTGGGAGAAGGCGTTGATTCAAGCCATTCGCCGGCGCGGATTCTTGTGGCGGACGGAGCAAACCTACCGCGCGTGGGCGGGGAGGTTTGTCGAATTCATCCAACCCAAATCGCCCATGACGGCGGGGGGCGAAGAGTTGTCCGCGTTTCTCTCCTGGCTCGCCACAAGCAAACGAAGCAGCCCGTCTTCGCAGAAACAGGCGCTCAATGCCCTGATCTTTTTCCTGCAGGAAGCGTTGAGGATTCAGGTGGGCGACTTGGATTTCCGGCGATCAGCGCCAAAGAAGCGAGTGCCGATGGTGCTCAGTGTGCCGGAGTGCAGAGCGCTGTTTTCAAAAATGCACGGGACCAGCCGTCTGATGGCCGAATTGATGTATGGCGCGGGCCTCAGGCTAATGGAGTTACTCCGACTGCGGATTCATCACCTCGACCTGGAAAGGGCGCAACTCAAGGTCTTTGGGGGCAAAGGCGACAAGGACCGGATGACCATGCTCCCCGAGTCGTTGCATCCTGCGTTGCGTGAGCATCTCAGCCGGCTGCGCGACCTCTATGAAAAAGATCGTCAGGCAGGTTTGCCGGGGGTGTGGATTCCGGAAGGTTTGGAAAGAAAGTACCAGCGGGCCGGCGAAAAGTGGGAATGGCAGTGGCTATTCCCATCACGCGAGCTCTCAAAGGATCGCACCACCGGAATTGTGCGGCGACACCACGTGCTCGATGGCACGTTTCAGAACATGATCCGCACGGCGGCCTCGGCGGCTGGGATCTCCAAGCGAGTAACCCCACACGTATTGAGGCATTCCTTTGGGACCCATCTGATGGAGAGCGGGGTCGACATCAGGACCGTGCAGGATCTCATGGGGCACGCGAGTGTCGAGACGACGCAAATTTATCTGCACGTGATGAAGAAGCCGGGGGTCGGTGTGCGGTCACCGCTGGACGGATTGGGCGGATAGGGCGCGATGCGCCCGTTGAGGCGCGACGCGCCAGTTGAAGTTGGGAGTTTAAGTTTAAGAGGGGGAGTCGGGCGCTCAGGCAGGTGTGGCCGCGTCTGTGTCGGCCACCACAAACATCGTGCGTGTTCTACCTTCTACCTGCTACTCTCTACCCGCTACCCTCTACTCTCCGTTGCCTCCCTTTCCTCATGTGAAAATTTCGGAGGGTCGCGGGGTTTGGGCAGGCGTTGAGGGCGGCGGTGGTCGGAGGGCTGACGGGGACGTCGGCGTTCCCAGGGGGAGGGGCTGGCTTACTTGTCTGGGCAGAATCCGTAGAGGAGGTCGTCGCGGCCTTTGCCGGGCCAGTTGACCTGGTCGATGCGGAGGTGGCGCATGGCGGCGAAGACGACGGCGTTGAGGGCGGCTTCGAAGCCGAAGATGGAGGTCAGGGGCGGGGCGTTGACGCGCACCACGAAGGCGCTCAGGCCCACGTCGCGGAGCATCTTCACGCTGCGTTCGACGAGTTCGGCTTCGGCTGCGGATCCGCCTTGGAGAATCACCACGGGATGCGGATGCGCAGTCATCTGTTGAAAGGGTCCGTGCGCAAACTGCAGAAAATCGCTGATCGGCGGGCAGGGCCAGAAGAGGCCTTCCATGAACTTGCAGGCGAGGTTTTGCGCGAAGTCCGAGATCGGTGCGGCGGTGACGAGATTGAAGCCCTGCGCGAACGCACTGGGCAGGCGGATCATCGCGTCGCGCAGGTCCGCCGGCGCCGGGGTGTCGAGCAGGGGCAGGATGTCGTCTTTCGTCGGCGGACGATACCGGCAGCACGCGAATTGCCCCGCGAACTGCAGGCAGGCGAGGTAGCCGGCAAGCGGACCGACGAAGCGGATCAACGTCGTGTATTCCTCCGCGAGCGGAAACTCGATCAACTCGCCGCCGTCGTCGAGGATGCCTTGCAGCAACGCGGCCCGATCGGGTTTGCCGGCCGCGCGCGCGGTGTCCGGATTCGTGGCGGAGAAAAGGATCGTGTGCGCGAATCGCCCGCGCTGGCGCAGGGCGATCTGGGCGTTGGGCGAGACGCCCTGGCTGAAGACGATCAGCGTCTTCCCTTCGAACGCGCCTTCGGGTGAATCGACGAAACCTGAAAGCGGAAGGTACGAGGCGGCGCGTCCCGTGTAGAGATTGAGCAGCATCACCAGGTAGCGCGCGTGGGCCTCGGAGCTCCCCGTGCCGGTGATGATGAAGCGTTGCGCCTGCAAGGTCGCCGCCTTCAGGGGCCGCGGTCCGCGCGCAAGCATGTCCGCGAGAATCGCCGGGATGTTCGCAAGCCGTTCGGCGAGCAGGTCGTGTCCGAGGGAATCCATGGGGCGCGCTCGCTATGCTCGCGAATGACGAATGCCGAATGACGAATGACGAATGCCACGCCGGGCTGTGCCTGGTTGTTTGCGAGTGTTCATTCGTCATTTGTCATTGGTCATTCGTCATTCCGGCGGCTTCGCCGCCGGTCATTCTCCCACGGTGTCATCGTCGAGGAAGATCCACTTCTCGACGTCGATCTTGTGGGCTTTCAGGGCCTCGGCGTATTCGGGTTTCTTCACGAGGCTGGAGGGAGAGTTCATCACCATCTGGATTTTCTCGTTGGGGATGTGATGGCGGAGCAGGACCATCGAGGCGTCGTAGTCGCGGCTGTCATAGCCGACGCCGATCTTGCGGTAGGCTTCGTCGCTGGAGAGGGCGTGGCCGCTTTCGCCGAGCATGAGGTCCGTGGCGTAGGCTCCGAAGCCGGCGCCGCGGCCGTCGTTGTGGATCAACTGGATCGCGCCGACACCGTAGGTGACGATGTGTTTGACCGACTGCTTGAACTTGTCGCGGTTCTCGACGGTTCGGAGAGGGAAGCGGTTGAAGAGCGATTCGCTCTGCAGGCGCACGACCGGAATATCGTAGATGTGCGGCTTGCCGTGCGTGAGGACCACGAATTCCTGCGTCGTGACGAGATCGTAGTAGACGTGGACGCGGAACCAGTACGGGGTGGTCAGCAGGTCGACGATCGGGTCGTTCGGATTGTCCTCTTTGAAGAAGGCGAGGTTGTCCGGATTGATCTTCACGAAAAAACGGTTGCCGCGAATCAACTGGTATCCGAGCACGAGCGGCTTGGCGCCGGCCATGTAGCGGTCGATGGACTTCTTGCTGAAGAGGTCCTTGAACTGTTCCTCCGCGAGCAGGATGTCGTTGTCGACCGGCTTCATCGGCAGGAAGTAGCTCGCCGAGTAGATGAACCGCTTCGCGTTGGGCAGCGCGTGCGGCTTGAACGGCACGACGGGTTCGGGCGGAAGGGCGCGGCGGACGGTCGTCTCGGCGGGACGCACGAGGATGTGTCCGCCCGCGGCCTTGGACGTGAGGTAGGCGAGGTTGAACGGCGAGGGCTCGAACTCAAGCGCCTCGGTGCCGGCCACGGTGATGCCTTGCGAGCGGAGCGCCTCGACCTTGTCGGGGTTGTTCGTGAGCACGATGAACGACGCGTCCAGGCCCAGAAGGTAGCAGATGTGGGAGATGTTCTCGTAGTTGCGGTGGTCCTTGTGCAGGCCCATCGCCGCGTAGGCCTGGAAGGTCGACAGCTGGTCGAGGGAGGCCTGGACAAGCATGCGGTCGCGGGATTTGCCGATGTAGCCTACGCCCCGGCCCTCCTGCATGAGGTAGAACAGGATCCCGGTGCCTTTCTCGGAGATGACCTTGAAGGCGCCCTCGAGCTGCTGCACGCAGTCGCAGTCGCAGCCGCGCAGGGTCTCGCTCGTCACGCACGACGAGTGCAGGCGGGTGTAGAGGACCTTGGCGTGGGCAATGTCACCGTGGGCCAGCGCGATGATGTAATGCTTGTCGATGATGTCCTGGAAAATGTAGGCGCGAAACGGCCCGAAGCGTGTATCCAGCGAGCAATTCGCGATGTAGAGTGTCGTGCCGTAGAGCGGGCGGTCGTCGATGGACGACAGCGCCACGGCGCTGCCCGAGAGGTGCTGGAGGCGGGCGGTGAGCGCGGCGAAGTCCGGCTCGGGCTGCGGCTCGGATGACGGTTCGAAATTCACGATCTTGGCCATGAGCGGGGAAGGTCGTTCATTCAGGGGCTGGGCGCAAGTCGGGGTATGAAGAGGCGGAGCGTAGGAGCGGCTTTACGTCGCGATCGGTCAGGCGGACGCCTTCATCGCGGCATAAAGCCGCTCCTACCGTCAGACGAACATGTGGAAGAAGAACACGGCGGCGAGCAGGTAGCTGAAGGCCGGCAGGCGGCGGGCGCGGCCGGTGCAGAGGGAGATCAGCGCGAGGGCGATCACGCCGAGGCCGAGTCCCTCGGCGATGCTGAAGGTCAGCGGAATGCAGAGGATCGTGATGACGGCCGGCATCGTGTCGACGAAGTCGTCGAGTTTGATTTCGATGACGGACTGGAACATGAAGACGCCGACGATCACGAGGGCGGGTGCGGTGGCGGCGGCGGGCACGATGAGGATCAGCGGGGTGAGGAAGAGCGCGAGGAGGAAGCAGGCCGCGGTGGTCAACGCGGTCAGGCCGGTGCGTCCCCCTGCCTCGACGCCGGCCGCTGACTCGCTGTAGCTGACGACCGTGGAGGTGCCGAAAAGGGAACTGAGGATGGCGGCGAGGGAGTCGCTCACGAGGGCGCGGCCGGCCTTGGGCAGGGTGCCGTCGGGATTGAGCAATCCCGCGCGCTTCGTCACGCCGATCAAGGTGCCGATGTTGTCGAACATGTCGACGAGCAGCAGCGTGAGCAGCACGGGCATGGCCTTTGCAAAGTCGTTGAGCAGAAAATCGAAGCTCAACTTGAACATCACGGGCTCGGGCGAGGCGGGCCAGGAGAACAGGTTGGCGGGGGCCGCCGTGACGGTGCCGCCCGCGCCGTTGGACACGAACAGGCCGAGCAGCGTGACGGCGCCGATCGAAAGGATGATCGCGCCGGGGATTCGCCGCGCGACGAGGATGGCGGTGAGCAGGATGCCGAGGAACGCGAGGGCGACCGGCGGTGAGGCGAGGTTGCCGTGGGTGACGAAGGTGGCCGGGCTCGCGACGACGATGCCGGCGTTCTTCAGGCCGATGAAGGCGATGAAGAGCCCGATGCCGCAGGTGATCGCGATCTTCAGCGAATGCGGGATGGCGTTGACGATCTTCTCGCGGATGCCGGTGAGCGAAAGGGCGAGGAAGATGACGCCGTTGACGAAGACGAGACCGAGGGCGGAGCTCCAGTGCACGCCCATGCCGAGGCAGATCGTGTAGGCGAAGTAGGCGTTGATCCCCATGCCCGGGGCGAGGGCGAGGGGGAAATTGGTCATCGCCGCCATGATCACCGTGCTTACCGCCGCCGTGAGCGCCGTCACCGTGATGAGCGCCTCGCGGGGCATGCCGGCGCTCTCGAGGATCAGCGGATTGACCGCCAGGATGTAGGCCATCGCGGCGAACGTCGTCAGGCCGGCCTGCACTTCACGCGAGACGGTCGTGCCGTGCTCCTGCAGTTTAAAGAAGCGATTGAACATGAGCGGGAAACAGCACCTGCGGTGCCAAGGACGGGATGGACAAACGGGACATCGCCGTCCAGCGAAACCGCGGTGCGCGTCGAGCGGGGGCGACGGCGTCGTGAGGGATTGTTTCTCACAGGAGATCGCAGAGGCCGCGGAGGGCGGGGTGGCTCGATGGCCGGGAGGATTTGCCTTTTTCCCGCCGCGGATGCGGGCATGCTGCGGACCGTGCAAATCAAGAAATGGTCAGCCTGGCCTGCGGGCAGTCTAAGGTGCTGGATGCTCGGTTGGGCTATTTTGGCGGGCGGGCTGGCCCGGGCCGATGAGGCGCGGTTTCCGGTCGAGCATTTTGCGCACAGTCCCCTCGTTGATCGCCTGACGATTTCGCCGGACGGAAAATTCATGGTCTATGCGCAGGAAGTGGAAGGGACAAAACGCGTGATGATCCGCGAGGTTGGTTCGGAGAAGGTGTTGCCGGTGAACCTGCCGGCCATGTTCTACGGCAATCACTTTGGCGGACTCTTCAATCTCACCTGGGCGTCCGCCCGGCGCATCCTGATTCTCAATGAGACCGGGTACTGGGGGCTTGACCGAGACGGGCGAAACTACGTGCCGCTGTCAGGCTCGGGTCGTTCCCTGCAAATGGGTGAAAGTGCGAGTCACCTCTGGTTGGGGAGTGTCCTGCACCGGGTCGGGGGCCGGGGCGATGAAGTCATGTTCGAAGACCGCAACCCTCACGAAAACTGGTCTCCCAGCGGTTACGTCAGTTCGTTCCTGCCCAGTATCCTGAAAGTGAACACCCGCACGGGCGCCCACCGCACCGTACTGCAGAATCCGGGCAACGTGGTCGCATGGTACGTGGATCGTCACGGTGTGGCGCGCATGGGTCTGGAAATCGAGGACGGCAGTGCTCACCCCATTCACCGGGCGACGGCTGATTCGCCGTGGGGTCGTCTGGCGGGGATCGAGTCCTTGGGTGAGCGTGTGACGATTCTGGGTATCGATGAGACAGGGCAACGTGCGTATCTCGGCGGGGAAACGCCGGCAGGGCGCACAGGCATTTACGTTTATCACCTCGACGAAAACCGCCTCGGGGATTTGGTCGTTGCCGATGCGGTTTACGACATGCTTGCGACCATGGGGAGCGGGATGGGGGTGCCGCTGCAAGGTCTCATCCTTGATCACAACCGTCGCGTGCTGGGCATCCGCTATGTCACTGAGAAACCCGGCACGCTGTGGCTGGATCCCGAATTTGCGCGCATTCAGGCGACCTTGGATCAGACCTTGCCGGGACGCATCAACACCCTGACCGGGTTGAGCGAGTCGGGTGACGTCATGCTGTTCCTTTCGTGGTCCTCCCGGCACCCGGGCACGTACTATCGTTTCGACCGGCGCGCGATGTCGCTCGTGAAGATGGCGGACCGCATGCCCTGGATAAAGGAGGAGACGATGGCGGAGATGCGGCCCATCCGCCTGCCGGCGCGTGACGGTGTCGTACTACATGGATACGTGACGCTGCCGCCCGGGGCGGAAACCGGCCGGCATCCGCTGGTGATGATGCCCCATGGCGGCCCATGGGTGCGCGACGTGTATCATTACGATCCGTTGGTGCAGTTCCTGGCATCGCGCGGCTACGCCGTGCTGCAGGTCAACTATCGGGGCTCCGCCGGTTACGGACGGGAGTTTCTGGAAAGCGGGTTCCGCGAGATCGGCGGAGCGATTCAGCGCGACATCGCCGATGCCGTCGATTGGGCGATCCAGGCCGGGGTGGCCGATCCGGACCGCCTCGCGATCCTCGGGGCCAGTTTTGGCGGATACAGCGCCCTGATGGGCCTGGTGCAGGAGCCGGACCGTTACCGTGCTGCGGTAAGCATCGCGGGTGTGACCGACTGGGCCTCCGTGTTGAAAGAGAGCACACGGCTCAATCCCTTTGCTGAACTGGCCAACACCCGCCGAATCGGCGATCCGCGTTTCAGCGGCGAGGCAGGGGGACTCGACGAAATCTCGCCCTTGCATCTGGCTGACCGCATCAAGGCGCCCGTCCTGCTCATCCACGGACGGGATGATCCGGTGGTGCCGCATGATCAGGCCACCCGCATGGAGGCGGCGCTTACGCGGGCCGGCAATCCGCCTGAGCGGCTTTCCCGCTTCAACGAACCCCACGGCATCAATCACTACAAGAACCGGGTGGCAATGTACGCGTTGATCGATGACTTCCTTGGCCGGCACCTGGCACCGCGGACGATGCCCTGATCGCGGGCGCGACCGAAGATCCTCCGTCCTCCTTGATCCACCATGATCGACAGCCACGTGCATCTCTATCCGCCGGAAGTTAACCAGGACCCCGTGGCCTGGGCGGCGGCGCACCGCGAGCCCCGGTGGGCGCAGATGTGCGCGCGCCGGCGGGCTGACGGACGGTGGGTGCAGGGGTTTCCGACCGTGGACACGCTCCTGCGTGCGATGGATGCGGCCGGGGTTTCGCGGGCCGTGCTGCTTGGTTGGTCTTGGGAGAATCATGACACGTGTGTTTCCCAGAATCGTTTCTTCGCCACGGGTGTGCGGGCGCATCCCGACCGGCTGTCGGCGTTTGCGGCGGTTCTGCCGAAGGCCGGTGCGGAGGCGCTGTCCGAGGTGCGTCGGGCGAGGGACGACGGACTCGTCGGGATCGGCGAGCTCTGCCCGCACCATGCCGGCCTGACCGGTGCCTCGCCGGAAGTGGCCGCCGTGCTCGCCCTGGCCGCGGAACTCCGGCTGCCGGTGAACCTGCATGTCACCGATCCCTCGACGGCTGCGTACCCCGGCCGCGTTGAGACGCCGCTGGAGGACTTTGTGCAGATGGCCCGGGCGCATCCCCGGACAATGTTCATCCTCGCCCACTGGGCGGGAGGGCTGGACGTGCGGGCGTTCGACAACGTCTGCGTCGACACCGCAGCGTCTCCGTTGATCTACCGGTCGCCGGCCTGGGCGCGCATCGGTGTCACGGCGCGCCCCGACCAGGTGCTCTTCGGTTCGGACTATCCGCTTAATCTGTATCCAGGAATAAACGACGAGCCTGACCTGGAGACGTTTGTCGCGGAAGCGACGAGCGCACTCCCCGACGCCGCGACGCGCAGTGCCGTCCTCGGCGGGAACGCGCGGCGCGTGCTGTCGTTGCAGGCTTGAGCCGGGCTGGGCCGAAGACCCCACATCATCGACAATAATTTATTGGGCCACAGAGCACACAGAGCCCCTCGACTCGCTCGGGGCCTTGGGCTTGTCGAAACGCCTCGTCGAAACGGCTCAGACACAGAG
The DNA here is from genome assembly GCA_964406745.1 of uncultured Opitutus sp. Lineage (GTDB taxonomy): Bacteria > Verrucomicrobiota > Verrucomicrobiia > Opitutales > Opitutaceae > CAMAXB01. Next base: position 4,693 of record CAYOSX010000059.1, on the reverse strand, counting down.
CACACGGAGAAGAAATCCTCCAATCCGAGCGTCTGGCGTAGAGTTGGTCCGCCTTCCTTCCGCAGTGAGATCCCCGCACACCGTGTGGCCTCCTGCCGCCTCTGTGTCTGGGCTCTGTGCACTCTGTGAAACCGTCCTTGGCTCTTTTTTGTAGTGAAATTTGGAGCCTATCGCGGCTTCAAGTGAACGTGACGTTGCTCGACCGGTGCGGCGGCAAACACCTGCCGGAAGACGGAAAGATTGGCGCAGGCGGAACGGTCGATCTCGCGGCAAGGAATCGAAAGGGTGAGTCCGCTACCGGCGAACGGCCACGGATCGAGCCGCCACGTTGCGTGGGGCGCGCCGCGGCAGGCGAGGGTGTGGCGTTGTCCGGAGCGGTCGGGATGGGCGTGGCGCAGGGCGACCGGTTCGCGGTAATCGGCGCAAAGGATGAGCGAGAGATGATCGCAGGTTTGGAGAAACTCGAAGCCGCGACGGAGCAGGTCCGGCGCGAAGCCGTGGGTGCGCGCGGTCGTCTCCTGCCAGCCCCGCTGCTGCTCGACGAAGGCGCGGTGAACGTCGCGGTGCTCGGGGCGGATGCTGGCGAGATCGGCCTGTTCGGTGAGCAGGTTGAGGGAGTGGAGTGAGACCAGGACGCCGGCGAACGGATCGGCTGCGGCGACGGCGTCGGTGGCGGCGCGACGGACTTCCAGGTAACGGGGCAGGTCGATCTCCTCGAACGCGGTGTAGGCGCCGACGAGCGTGCGGGTGAAGGCCTCCGGTTTGCCGTCACGGGTGAGGAAGGGAGCGGCGTCCCGCGCGAGCCAGCCATCGTCGTGATGGTGGACAGCGTAGAGGACCGAGGCGAACGGCTCGGGCGGCGTGAAGCGGTCATTACCCCACGCCTCGGCGATCTGGCCCGCGAGACGGGCGTGGTCGGGATGCGTTATCAGGAGCCAGCCTGATTGAGTCTCAGCGCGGATCATGGGCGACGATGGCCGAAGGGCCGTCGCTCGCAAAGCAGGAACTGCACCGTTCCAGCGCCCACGGAATCACCGGGCTGTGCATCGAGTTGACCACGATTTGCAGGCCGCTCGTCTCGGCCCCCTACAGTCGGATGGGCACGCTCAGGACCGGCAGTCCGCCCAGGCTGGCGGGCGCGGTCAGCGTGAGCAGGCGGCTGCGATTCTCGAGCGTGCACTCCGCGCGACGCAGGGCGGGGAACGGCGTTGCGGGCAGGATGATGAAATCGCAGGTGAGAAACACCTCGGCCCAGAAACGGCGGATCGCCGCAAAGCGGAAGTGGGCCTCCGCCTGCTGGTCGCCCGTCCAACGCCGTCCGCGGTCGATGCGTTGCCAGACGGCCGGTTCGTAGCGCGTCCGGCATTCGTCGAGCCACGGCGCGTGCACCACGTAGGCCTCCATGCTCTGCACGATCGCGTAGGCGTCGACGGCGCCTTGGGTTGCACGGACGTATTCGGCCGCGATGAAGGAGTCCACGCGCGGCGCGAAACACTCGGCGGCGCGCGCGTAGGCCCGGGCGACGGACGGCTCCGCGGCTTGGGCGAGGTCGTCGAAGTCGAGGTACAACCCCTGCGGCTCGCGTGTCGCGGTCCGCGTGCCGATGAGGATGCGAACGGATGTGAGCATGTCCTCCGCGCTGGCGGCGAACCAGCCGGGCGTATCGAAACTCGGTGCGAGCGGGAACGCGTCGGCGATCCATGGGTGGTGAGGCGCGAGTCTGAGGCCATACAAGCCGCAAAACGCCGCGGGCACCCGGATCGAACCGCCCGTGTCGGAGCCGAAGGCGAGGGGCACCACGCCGGCCGCCACCGCCGCCGCCGAGCCGCTGCTGGAACCACCGCTGGTCCTTCCGGGCAAGGCCGGGTGCTCGACGTCGCCGTAGTGGAAATTTTCGCCCGTGAGCCCGTAGGCGAATTCGTGGAGGTGGGTCTTCAACGCCACCGCGGCGCCGGTGTTCTTGAGCGCCGCGGCGAGGGCACCGTCCCGGTCGGGAAGGGGACGGAGGTCCGCGAGAAAGGCGCTCCCGGCGCGGGTGGGCGCCCCGGCAAGGTCGAAGAGATCCTTCAAGGCGCACGGCACGCCCGCCAGTGGGGCGTCGGTGGTCACCGTCAGCGCCGCGGCGAGTTCCGCCTCCGTCGGCTCCCAGGCGACAATGGCGCGGCGCTTTGCGGCGGACAGGCGGTCCAGCCGCGAGCGAACCTCGCGCGCGGACGCGACAGGATCACGACGTGAGAGCGCTTGCCAGGCTGACAGGTTCACAGGCGCCAAGATGTCCCGGGACGGGGTCAACGCAATCTTTGGGGCTCGCCCTTGACCCGTTCGTGGCCGTGGATTGGCGTTTTCAATGATTTTTCGCGGATTCCCGGCGTTCCTTGCGCTCTCCCTGCTGGTCTTCGCCGGTTGTTCGCAGCCGGAGCCGGAGGCGTCATCCGGCAACCTTCGCCGCAGCGTGATGCAAACGGATTGGTTTCCCCAGGCGGAGCATGGCGGGTTCTATCAGGCCCTGGTGCGCGGGTATTATCGGGAGGCCGGGTTCGCCGTGGAAATCCTGCCGGGCGGCGTCAACGCCCAGATCAACCTCAAGGTGGCGCGCGGCGACGCCGATTTCGGCATGAACCGGAGCGATCTGCTCTTCGTCGCCCAGGAACGCGGCCTGCCCATCGTCGTGGTCGGCGCGCACCTGCAGTACGATCCCCAGGCCCTCATGCTGCACGAGGACGATCCGGCCAACAGCTTCGCCGACCTCGACGGCCGGACCATCGTCGCCGCCCCGAGCATGGTGTGGATCCCGTATCTGAAGAAACGATACAACATCGATTTCAACCTCCGGCCGCTGACGTACAGCCTCGCCGGTTTCATGGCCGACGAGACAACCATCCAGCAGTGCTTCGTGACCAACGAGCCCTTCTTTGCGCGCAAGAACGGCGCCCGCGTGAAAACCCTCCTGATCGCCGATTCGGGCTACGAGGCGTATCATACGATCTTCGCGCGGCGCGACCTCGTCCGGACCGATCCGGAGGTCGTGCGGCGGTTTGTGGCCGCCTCCCTGCGCGGCTGGCTCGACTACCTGGAGGGTGATCCGTCGGAGGCGCATGCGGAGATCCTGCGGCGGAATCCCCAGATGTCCCCCGAACTGCTCGACTACTCGCGTTCGCAGATGATCGCGCTGCAGCTCGTCACCGGCGACCCGGCGCGGGGGGACGCGCAGGGGCGCCTGCGCCGGACCCGGCTCGAGGGGCAGCTGGCGGCGCTGCAGGACGCCAACCTGCTGCCGGCCGGGGCCAAACCGGAGGATTTCGTCTGGCCGGAGATCATCACGGAGGATGCCCCGCGCTGAAGCCGGCGATTCCGCTTTGCCTGCGCGCGCGATTTTGCCGAGAAGGAGCCGATGAATCCCGAAGCCAAGCTCGCCGAACTCGGTCTGAAACTCCCGTCCGCGCCCGCCGCGGGTGGCAATTACCTGCCCACCGTGCGCACGGGCAACCTGCTCTATTGCGCGGGAACGATCTGCGCGGTGGACGGGGAGATGACGCACACCGGCCAGGTCGGCCGCGAGCAGACGGTCCAGACCGGGTACGAGTCCGCGCGTATCTGTGCCCTCAATACCCTGGCCAACATCAAGGCCGCCGCCGGGTCGCTCGACCGGATCGAGAAGTTCGTCTTCGTCGGCGGTTACGTGAACGCCATCAGCGGCTTTGCCGACAGCCCCGCTGTGATCAACGGCGCGAGCGACCTGTTCGTGGCCCTTTTTGGCGAAGCCGGCAAACATGCCCGCGCCGCGGTGGCCGTGGCCGGCCTGCCCAAGAACTCGACGACGGAGGTTCAGGTTGTCGTTGAGCTGAAGGCCTGACGCAGGCGGCTTGCGTAAGTGCGCTGCGCGCTCGTGGCGCCTCATACTCAGGCGAGAAGCTGAAATGCGCCTCCGCCCCAGGGCGCGAGGAACATGGTGATTGACCGTCAGGTGAGGTCTCTTAAGCAAGGCGAGCTTCGCGCCGTGCCGCCGTGCCTCGGCGGACAGGGCGCGGGGCGCTTCGTATCACGATGTCCGACCACGCCACGCCTCCCACCATCCTCGTCATCGACGACGATTCCGAGATCCGCTACTCGCTGACCCGCGTGCTTTCTTCCAAGGCCTACCAAGTCGCGGAGGCACCCAGTGGCGAGCAGGGGATTGCGCTGGTGAAGAAGGGGCCGGCGCCGGACCTGATCTTTCTCGACATCCGGATGGGCGGCATGAGCGGCATCGAGACGCTGCAGCACATTCGCTCCATCAACACCAAGCAGATGGTGGTGCTGATGACCGCGTTCGGGACTGCGCAGACGGCGATCGAGGCGATGAAGTATGGCGCCTTCGACTACATCATGAAGCCCTTCGATCCCGCGAAGGTGCTCGCGATCGCGGAGAACGCCCTCAAGGCGCACGCCGACATGCGGGCGGTCAGCGATTACAAGCCCACGATCAACAGCGAGGATTACAAGGAAGGCATTGTCGGGGCCTCACCGGTGATGCAGGACGTCTTCAAGGTGATCGGTCAGGTCACGGCCAGCGACGTCACCGTCATGATCACGGGCGAGAGCGGCACCGGCAAAGAGCTCGTGGCGCGCTCCATCTGGAAACACTCCCACCGGGCCGGAAAGCCCTTCATCGCGGTCAATTGCGCGGCGATTCCGGACAACCTGATCGAGAGCG
>CAYOSX010000058.1:0-14379 GCA_964406745.1 uncultured Opitutus sp. | reverse complement strand
CCCTTGCGGGTGAACCAGGTGGCGAGACCGCCATACTGGTAGTGATGCTCGAGCAGCAGGACCCTGTGCCCGGCCTTCGCCAGCACGTTGGCGCCGGTCAATCCACCCAAGCCGCTGCCAATGACGATGACGTCATACTCATCCGCCACTCCTTTGAGCCAGTCGTAAGCCATGGAAAGGGCGAGTGAAGGCGCCCTTGGCGTTTCCGCAAGGGGGTTTTGCGCAGCCGGGAGGAGCGGCGACACTCCTGTCGCCGGTTTGGGGCCGGACCAGCGTACGCGAGCCGTCCGCCACCCGGGCCGGCGACAGGAGTGTCGCCGCTCCGTCGCCCGGCTAACCGCGGAAGGCGTTCACGGACGCGATCACATGATCCACCTGCGCGTCGGTCAGCTCCGGGAAGATCGGCAGGCTCACACAGGTCGCCGCGGCCTTTTCAGCCACGGGCAGCGATCCTTCCGCATAGCCCAGATGCGCATAGCACTTCTGGCGGTGGAGCGGGACCGGATAGATCAGGTCGGTTCCAATCTCCTGTGCGGCAAGATGCTCGCGCAGGGCGTCGCGCCGCGGGTGGCGGATCGTGAATTGATGAAACACACTCCGGCCGTATGCCGGCTGGTCGGGCATGCGCACGTCGGCGAGTGTGACCCCTTCAAGGTACCGCCTGGCAATGGCCTGGCGTCGCGCGGTCCAGCCGGCCAGATGGGGCAGCTTCACGTTGAGCAGCGCGCCTTGAAAGCCATCCATGCGGAAGTTGCCGCCGACGATGTCATGGTAATAGCGGCGATCGGACCCATGCACGCGAATGTGCCGTGCCTGGGTGAACAAGGCGTCGTCGCGCGCCACCAGCGCCCCGCCCTCGCCGCAACCGCCGAGATTCTTGGTTGGATAGAAACTGAAGGTCCCCGCATCGCCAAAAAGACCAACGGGGGTATCGCCAAATTTTGCCCCGACCGCCTGTGCACAATCCTCGATGACGAAGAGTCGGTGTTTGCGCGCGATCGTCATGATTTCGTCGATACGCGCAGGCTGTCCGAAGAGGTGCACAACGATGATGCCCTTCGTGCGCGGCGTGATCGCCGCCTCGATCTTCGCCGGATCGAGGTTGAATGTTCCTTCCTCCACATCGACGAAGCGCGGCGAGGCCCCGGTGTAACTCACGCCCCAGACGGTCGAGATGAATGTAAAGGGGGGCGCGATGACCTCGTCGCCCGGCCCGAATCCCGCAAGCATGCACGCGATGTGGAGCGGCGACGTCCCGCTGTTGAGGGCAAGCGCACGCGGATACCCCAGGGTCGAAGCGAAGGCCTTCTCAAAGTCCTCCACGTCCTTGCCCAGACAAAATCGGTTGGCGTCATACGTGGCCGTCAGCGCCGCAAGCGCTTGGTCGCGAAGTGCGCGATGCTGAAGAGAGAGATCGAGGAAGGGAACCTTCATGCGTGAAACCACCAAACACAGGGAAGCGACGGTGACGACTTCATCTTTCGGGCGCGCAGCCCGAAAGCCTCCAATCCCTTATTTCAATGCCCTCATCAGGGCCTCGATCAACGGATCGAGGCCGGGACTCCTAGCCTCAAAATCGACCGGAAGACCCAGCTCTTTCATGGTGGCTGAGGTCATTGCCCCCATGCTGCCGTGCTTCGGCCTCTTGGCGTCAGGACCCAATTTTAGCGACGCCGCCTGACCGACGAAGGAGGAGACCGCCGAGGAACTGGCAAAGAGGATCGCGTCCGCCCCCTTCTGCCGAAAGTCCTCCGCCGCCGGTTCAGCCGAGAGATCGGCCTGTTCCGTCCGGTACATCTGGAGCTGGTCCACGATGGCCTGCGCGCTCTCGAGCTTCGTCACAAGGATGTCGCGATTGAGGTTACCCGTAACGACCACGACCTTGGCGTTGTCCAGGCTGCCGGTTTCAATCATGGCATCGGCGAGCGCCTCGCCGGTCGCGACCGCGGGCATGCACTCGACCTTCACCTTGTAACGATCGATTTCACGTTTTGTCCCTTCGCCAACGCACGCGAAGCGCAGGAAGCCCAGACTGCGGATGTCATCGTAGGCGCGGAAGAAGTATTCAAAAAACGCACGAACCCCATTGGCGCTGGTGAAGACAATCCAGTCGTAGCTGCCCAGTTCCGTGAAGATGTCGACAAGCTCCTCCTTGGCCACATCGGGCACGACCTTGATCAGCGGCAGCTCAAGCACCTCCGCGCCGAGCGTTTCGAGTTTGTCACGCAGTTCGCTGTTCTGACTGCGCGTGCGGGTAATCGCGATGCGCCGACCAAAGAGCGGCAGGTGCTCGAACCAGTCGATCTGCTCATGGTGGGCAACGACCTCGCCCACAAGGATGATGGCCGGTGAGGAAAGCTTTGCGGCCTCCACCTTGTCGGCGAGATCCGCCACGGTCCCGGCGACGCTGCGCTGGCGCCCGAGCGAGGCCCATTGCACGACTGCGGCAGGCGTTGCGGCGGGAAGGCCACCGCCCATCAACTCGCCCAGGATCACGCGCAGGTGACCCATGCCCATGTAGATCGCGAGGGTCGCGTTCTTGAGCGCGCCATAGGCACGCCAGTCGACCTGCAGTTCGTGTTTTTTCGGATCTTCGTGTCCTGTGAGAAAGATCAGTGACGAACTCGTGTTGCGATGGGTGAGCGGAATGCCCGCGTACGCACCCGCCGCGAGCGCGGCGGTCACGCCCGGCACGACTTCGAATCGCACGCCATCCTTCGCCAGCGTGCGCGCCTCCTCGCCACCGCGTCCGAAGACAAAGGGGTCGCCGCCTTTGAGGCGGACGACGTGCCTGCCCGCTTTTGCGTGCTTCACGAGCAAGGTCTCGATCTCCTCCTGCGGCACCGAGTGAAACCCGGCTTTCTTGCCGACATAGACAACCTCGCAGCCCGGCTTGCACCACCCCACGAGTTCGGGATGCACAAGGTAGTCGTACACCAGCACGTCGGCTTGGGAAATGAGCTCCTTCGCCCGGAACGTGACCAAGCCCAGGTCACCGGGACCTGCGCCAACGAGATAAACGATACCTTTTTCAGACATGAGAGAAGGTTGGGTCACGGAGAGCACGGAGCTCAGACACCGAGACCACGAAGTCCAATCTTTGCTGCAACAGTGATCATTCGCATTGAGTACAACGAAATCCAACCCGGCCTCCGTGACCTCAGGGTCGGAGCTCCGTGGCCTCTTTGGCTAAAGCTTGAATCCGAAATACGCGAGCGTGGCGCGGGCGAACCCGACAGGTTTGTCGAAGTCAGCGGGCGCCAGCGGCAGGCTGCGCAGGCCGATTTCGTCGTGGAAGAACCACAACGTATCCACCGTGGCATGGGTGGCAAACGCGGTCTGGCACCCGCCCCCAAGGGCCGACTGAAACGCGCGCTCGAGGGTTACGTGCCGGGAAGTCTTTGCATCAAAGACATGCGCAAAACGCTCTTCTTCTCCCGCTCGGCATTGGATTGCCACGGCCGCCTGTCCGACCGCCGGCACCATGTTCTCGAAGCCGAGCGGATGAAACGTGACCCCCGGCCAGCTCCCGATGCCGAGGCGGGCAAGCCCGGCCGCGGCAAGAATCGTGGCGTCCGCCGCGTGATCGGCGCCGATCTTCCGCAGCCGTGTATCCACGTTGCCACGGATCTCCGTGAACTGTGCGTTTGGAAACAGCATGCGAACCTGAAGGCGGCGACGCGGACTGCCGGTGGCAATCGTCGCAGGTGTTTCGACTCCGTCGCGCAGCACGAGCACATCGCGGGCATCGGCGCGCGGCAGGTAGCCGGCGATCGCAAGACCGTCGGGCATGTCGCCGGGCAGATCCTTGGTGCTGTGCACCGCAATGTCGGCCTCGCGACGCACGAGTGCTTGCTCGAGCTCGCTCGTGAAGAGCCCCTTCCCGCCCTTCTTCTCCAACGACCACTCCGTCTGGCGATCGCCGGTGGTGACAATCTTGAGCAGTTCAGTCTCGACCCCCAAGCGCTCGCGCAGGCACGCGGCCACCATCTCCGACTGGGCGAGGGCCAGGGGGCTCTTGCGGGTGGCGAGCGTTGTCTTCGACATCGCAGTTTAAGGGTAAAGTTGAAGGCCTAAAGCAAACGGGCCGGCCGTCTCGGCCGGCCCGTTGAAACACATGTTGAAAGGCCCAAATGGCCTGCCGACCAAAGATCGAGGCAACCACCCCGCCTGTTCAGCCTTTCAGCCTTTTAGTAAGCGGCCTGGGCCCCCTTGATGTTCTTCTTGGACATCCAGGGCATCATGCCGCGCAGGTAGGCACCGGTCTTCTCGATCTGATGCTTTTCGCCGGCCTTGAGCAGCTTGTTGTAATTCTTGAGGCCGCCCTTGTATTCCTTGACCCACTCCTTGGTGAACTTGCCGGTCTGGATCTCCTTCAGGATCTTCTTCATCTCGGCCTTGGTCTTCTTGTTCACAACGCGCGGGCCGCGGGTGATGTCGCCAAACTTCGCCGTCTCGGAAATCGAGAAGCGCATGCCGGCGATGCCGGACTCGTACATGAGGTCACAGATGAGCTTCAGCTCATGGAGGCACTCGAAGTACGCCATCTCGGGCTGGTAACCGGCCTCGACAAGCGTTTCGAAGCCAGCCTGGACGAGCGCGGAGGCGCCGCCGCAGAGCACAGCCTGCTCGCCGAACAGATCCGTGTCGGTCTCTTCCTTGAACGACGTCTTGAGCACGCCGGCGCGGGTCGAGCCAATGCCCTTCGCCCAAGCGAGGGCGGTCTTGAGGGCCTTCTTGGATTTGTCTTGGGCAACCGCGACGAGCGCGGGCATGCCCTTGCCCTCGGCGTAGAGACGGCGGACCATGTGCCCGGGTCCCTTCGGGGCGACCATGATGCAGTCCACGTCCTTCGGCAGCTTGATCAGCCCGAAGTGAATCGCGAGACCGTGGGAGAAGAGCAAGGTCTTGCCCTTGGACAGGTTGGGCTCGATGGACTCCTTGTAGACATCCGCCTGCTTCATGTCGGGCAGGCCGACCATGATGACGTCGGCGCGACGGACGGCCTCGCCTGTTTCAACCACCTCAAAGCCGTGCGACTCCGCAACAGGCTTCGACTTCGAACCCTCGTAGAGGCCGATGATGACCTTGACGCCAGAGTCCTTCAGATTGAGGGCGTGCGCGTGGCCCTGGGAACCGTAGCCGAGCACGGCCACCGTCTTGTTTTTGAGAACGCCGAGATCGGCGTCTTTGTCAGTGTATACTTTGGCGGGCATAAGACCTTCGGATGAATGAAGTTTAAGTTGGGAGTTTAAATTTAAGAAAAGGAGGAGCAGGAGGGCGAAAAGGCGGCGGGGTCTTGGGCTTCAACTTCCCGCTTCAACTTCAACAAGCGCGTCAGCGCTTCAGCGCGAGCTGGCCGGTTCGGGCAAGTTCGATGATGCCGAAGGGTTCGAGCAACTTGATGAAGGCCGAGACCTTGCCCTCGTCTCCCGTGACTTCGATGATGACGGAGTCCTGGGCGACGTTGACGATTTTCGTGCGGAAGATGTCGCAGATCTGCATGATTTCCGAGCGCGTCCGTGAATCCGCCTGCACCTTGACGAGCACCAGCTCGCGCATGACTGCCTGTCCCTCGGTGAAGTCGACGACGTCCACCACGTTGACGAGCTTGCGCAGCTGCTTGATGGCGAGGTCGAGGGCGGACTCGTCGCCCTTCAGGACAACGGTGATCCGTGACAACGACGCATCGTGCGTAGGGGCGACGTTAAGGGAGTCGATGTTGAAGCCGCGGCCGGAGAACATGCCGGACACGCGCGCCAAAACGCCGAACTTGTTCTCAACGAGGACGGAGATCGTGTGTCGCATCGGGTGTGGTGGTGGGAAAAAGGTGGCGGCCGGAAACTCGTCTGGACGGCGAGGGACTCGAACCCCCGACCCTCTCGGTGTAAACGAGATGCTCTAACCAACTGAGCTAGCCGTCCTAGGCAAAGGAGAGAGCTAAGCGGGCGCGCCGCTCGGCTGACAAGGATTTATTCCGGGGGTGGTCGTCGGAAAACCGAGCCGCATCCCCCCGGACGATTTCGCGCGCCCGAAGGCCGGTCAGACTCCGGCGAGGGCTGCCTTTGGCTTGAGCAGGCCTTCGCGGATCATAAGTTCGGCGTTCTGCACGGCGTTGAGAGCGGCGCCCTTCCAAAGATTGTCGCCGCTCACCCAGAACGACAGGCCGTTGTCAAAGGCGGTATCCACGCGGATGCGCCCCACCCCGCACTTCACCTTCTCCGCGAAATCGAGCGGGGTCGGGTAGCGCTTGCTGGCCGGATCGTCGACGAGTTCGGCGCCGGGAAAGGCCGCCACGGCCTCGCGGGCGGCCGCGACGCTCACCGGACGTTCAAATTCGGCACAGACGGAGATGGAATGCGCCCGCACCACGGGTACGCGCACGGTGGTCGCCGACACCTTGAGATCCGGCAGACCCATGATCTTGCGGCTCTCTTGCGCCATCTTCGTCTCCTCACCGGTGTATCCGGAGGCATCGAAGGAATCGATGTGCGGGATGCAGTTGAAGGCGATCTGGTACGGATAAACGGAGTGCTTGATCGGCTCTCCCTTCACGGAAGCCTGAACCTGGGCGTCGAGTTCGCGCACTGCTTCGGCACCCGTACCGGACACGGACTGGTAAGTCGAAATGATCACCCGCTTGAGACCGAAGGCCTTGTGCAGCGGCCAGAGCCCCATGAGCATGATGGCCGTCGAGCAATTCGGATTGGCGATGATTCCCTCGTGCGAGCGCAGCTTCTCTGGGTTGATTTCGGGAATGACGAGCGGAACCTTCGGGTCCATGCGGAGCGCGGAGCTCTTGTCGATGACAAGGCATCCCGCCTTCACGGCGTCCGGGGCGAGCGCCCGGGTAACCGAGCCGCCCGCTGCGAAAAAGGCGACGTCCACGTCGGCGAAAACCCCCGGCTTGGCCTCCTCGATCGTGTAGGTCTTCCCACCGTGAGTGACGGTTTTGCCGGCGGAACGCGCCGAGGCGAACAGCCGGAGGCTGGTCGCAGGGAAATTTCGCTCGTGCATCAGGCGCACGAGCTCTTGACCGACGGCGCCTGTGGCGCCGACGATGCCGACAACGTAGTGGTTACTGTTCACGATGGAGACTCCTTGGGAATTGTTCATGGAAACGTGCACCCGTCTCGGCATCAAGCCCGCAGACCGGGTGCTCCTTGCGCGCATCTCCACCCAGACAATGCAGCTTTATCGCAACAGCAAACCGGAGAAAGCCTATGTGATCTCCTCGTCCCTGCGTCCGCCCTCCAACGTAAAGGATTCGCTTGGAACGCCGCGCGGCTTGCACACGATCGCGGAGCGCATCGGCGCCGGCCAGCCTCCGGGCATGGTCTTTCAAGCGCGACGACCCACGGGGCGGCACTTTTCCGAGTTCGGCGAACAGGCCAATCAGGCGACGAATTTCGTCACGACCCGCATTCTCTGGCTCCGTGGACTCGAGCCCGGGGTCAACGCCGGCGGCAACGTCGACAGTTACGAACGTTACATCTACATCCACGGGACGAATCACGAAGAGCGAATCGGCGAGCCGCAAAGTGCCGGCTGTCTGCTTCTCCGAAACGTCGACCTCATCGCGTTGTACGACGAGGTGCGGGTAGGCGATCAGGTGTTTATCTCGGATTGAACCCGTGTGCCGCGGCGCTTCGGGGGCGGGCGCCGGACAACGACAGAAATCTCCTCAGCGGGCGCCGATCGCGTAGTTGTTCGAATCGTTGGCGTGATTGAGCTCCACCTTGGCTTGACCGCCAATCTTCACGACGCGCACGCGCTCGCCGCCGACGAAGGGAGGATTGTTCTCCTGCACGATCGAAATCACGGTGCCGTCGTCCATGGCCACTTGGATCTTTTGACCCTCGGCACGCATGACGCGCCGTTCGATCGACGACCCGGCGACGCTGCCCACCACCGCACCGACCGCGCCTGCAGCGGCGGTGACCGGGTCGCCCCCGCGCGCGATCGTACGACCCACCGAAGAGCCCACGCTTTGGCCTACGGAAGTGCGCTGGCCGGTGTCCCGCTCGATGGTCACCGCTTCGACCGAAACGATCGTACCGAGCTCATGGGTCTGAATCTGATTCACCTGGCCGGCACTGTAGACGGGACGGGAGGATGACGCCGAGGAGCAGCCGGTCGCCACCAAGGCGAGACCAGCCATTCCGAGAGCTACCGGAAACAATTGCCGGCAAACATGCGTTTTCATGAGGAGGAGTTACCGAAGACACGATGCCCGCTGACGGGTTTCGTTTGGACCGACTGCACTGGGTTCCCAAACCATGGCCAGACTTCCCGCGGCGTCAAAAGGATATCCACCTGCAATCCGCCCGCTTCGCAACGGGAAGGCATAGGACAACGCTGCTCCGGCTCAGGCCGTCCGGACGCCGCCAAAGAGAAGGCGCAGCGAGTTGAGGCAGACGACCACCGTGCTCCCCTCGTGAGCCGCCACACCCAACGCCAGCGGCACCACCCCGAAGATGGCCGCAATGGCCATCAGAACGACGACCCCCAGCGAGATTGCGAGATTCTGACGGATCACCGAACGGGCCCGCCGGCTGACGCGCAGGGCCGCCATCACGTTCTCGATGCGGTCGTGCATCAGGATGACCTCCGCCTGCTCCAGCGCCGCGTCGCTGCCGCGGGCTCCCATCGCCACACTGACGTCGGCCGCCGCCAGGCTCGGGGCGTCGTTCACCCCGTCGCCCACCATCGCCACGCGACCACCCGACGCACGCAGGCCTTGGATCGCCTCAACTTTCTGTTCGGGCGACAACCCGGCACGCACTTCGTCGAGGCCCAGTTCCCGCGCCACCGCCTCGGCGGTCTGGCGGCGGTCACCGGTCAGCATGACCGTGCGAATTCCCGCCGCCTTGAGCTCACTCAACACGTCGCGCGACGCCGACCGAAGCTCGTCGCGCAACAGGACGCGCCCCACCACTTCGGAACCGACCACCCACACTTCGGCGAGTTCGGCGGGCGCGGGTGGAAGGGTCTTCGCCCATTCGGCCAGCGGCCCGCGCTCGAGTAGTTCGCGACGCCCCATCAGAATCTGCGATCCGTCGATCCGGCCGCGCACCCCTTGTCCCGTCAACGACTGAAACTCATCCAAGTCGCGCTCACGCACGCCACGCGCCCGGGCATCGCGCACGATCGCCCGCGCAAGGGGATGCTGCGAATTGACCTCGAGTGCCAGTGCAAGCTCCATGACCTCCTGCTCGCGTCCCGGCGGAAAACTTTCGTAGGCCGTCACCGCCAGTTCCCCCGTCGTCAACGTACCCGTCTTGTCCATGGCGATGATGTTGACCCCCGCCAGCTTCTCGATCGCCCCGCCTCCCCGAAACAGGACCCCGTGCCGCGCACCCCATGCGATCGCCGCAAGGATGGCAGAAGGAATCGACAGCACGAGCGCGCAGGGACTCGTGACAACCAGCAAGGTCATCGTCCGATAAAACGCGGAGGTCCGCCCCTCCGCATTGGCGAAGGCCGGCACATCCAGCACCTGCCACCAGATCACAAACATCACCGCGCAAAGGCCAAGCACCGCAAGGGTGTATTTACCGCCGAATTTGTCGGTGAAACGTTCGCTCGGCGCGCGCAGCTTTTGCGCAGTTTGGATGAGCCGGATGATCTTCTGCAGCGTGCTTTCCGACGGCAGCTTGCGGACGTTGAACTCGACCGCTCCCCACAAATTGAGCGTGCCACTGAAGACCGGGTCACCCACGTCCTTTTCGACCGGCAACGACTCCCCGGTCAGCGCCGATTCGTCGCTTGCACTGCGGCCCTTTACAACCTCGCCGTCGGCGGAAAATGCACCGCCTGGCCGCACAAGCACACGGTCGCCGATGGCAAGTTCCTCGACCGGCACTTCCCGCTCGCCTCCGTCCGGCAGAACGAGCGACGCGTACTTGGGGGCGGATTTGAGCAGCGCGTTGACCTCACGGTGCGTGCGATCGAGGGCAAACTCCTCCATGGCACCCGAGGCCGAGAACAGGAACAACAACAACGCCGCCTCTCCCCACGCACCGATTGCAACCGCGCCCGCCGCGACGGCGAGCATGAGAAAGTGAATGTCCAGCCTGCCCTCGCGCACGTTCTCCCACGTGTCCTTGGCCGCGTCCCATCCCCCAGCGATGAGAGCCACCGCATACAACGCCGTCGCCAGCCAGGCGGGCCCCAGTCCAAGGCGCGCGGTCACGAACCCGGCGATACCCGCGACACCACAGAGTCCCGCGAACAACGCGAGGGTCTTCCATTCGGCATCCTGGGTCTCGCGTGTCGCGGGCGCTGACAACGCCGGCCAGGAGAATTCGCGCCACTTCCAAAACTTCGGCGCGGTTTCACAACTCACCTCCGAAAATTCCGTCACGGCCCCTTCGCGCCTCACTGCGTATCCCGCCGGAGCGCGTGCTTCCGAACCCAGCTGTTCCTCAATCGCGGACAAGGTTGCCGCCAGCCGGGTCCGCAACGCCTCCGTGTCCACGTCGCCGAGCGTCGCGATCGACACCTTGCGGGCAGTCGGATCGAGCCGCACGGCTTCCAGTCCCGGCTCGCGCTTTAAGAATTCCGCCAACGTCTCGGTCCACGACGGGTGCATGCCTCTGTTGCAGCAGGTTCACGACCAAAGCGCAAACCGGACGATTCCCGCCCATGAGACCCGAAGCCTCCTCGCAGGACCGACGGTGCTCAAGGAGTGTCCGGGAACTTCAACACGACGACGACAGGACGATGATCGGAGGCCCCTGCAACGGCCTTGCCATCGTGAATGGTCCCCCGGCCGCCCACCACCTCCGCGGCGCGCTCGACACCCGGGGAGACAAAAACGTGGTCAACGCGCGTGTAGCTATCTTCCTTGCGATAACGATGCGTCCACGTCTCGCCGCGGCTGTCCGCCACCGGAAGCAGGCGCGCAATGGTCGTACGTCCCCGTGCGGAGAGGGCACGAACGGCCCGCGAGGCCGGTCCGTCATTGAAATCGCCCACCACCACGAAGGCCGACAGGGCCGGGTCGGGAAACCGCTCAAGAACCCGATCGCGCACCGCCTCGGCTTCACCGGCGCGTCGTTGCGACGACTGCGGATCATCCTTTCGCTCCGTAAATCTACTTTTCAGGTGAGCGACGAACAGGCTGAGCTCAGCCTGACCCGCCGCAACGCGAATCTCCAACAGGCCACGCTTCACGGTTTCCTCGCTCCCGAAATAACGGAACCCGAGATCGGTGTGCTTGACGACCGCCGCGAAGGGCCGGCGCGAAAGCACCGCCACGTGGCGCGGCTCCGTATCCGCCTCGAGGATCTCTGCGTGGGCGTACACGCAGCCCTCAGACGCGAGGTCGCGGCGAAGCTCCTCGAGGAAGCCGCGCCCGCCCATCTCCTGCAGCGCCAGCACGTCCGCATCGAGCGCCCGGATGACCTCCCGCAGCGCGCGTTTGGCGTCTTCGGATTTTGGATACTCCGGCCGGTATCCGTCCGCGGTCATGCGGTCGGTCAGCGTGTAATTCTCCACATTGTAGGTCGCCAGAGTCAGCGTTTCGGCCCGCGCCGCAAGGGCGGCGACACCGGCCGCCAGAACCATCCGGACGAGTGCGGCCATGCCCGGGCTACGCTTTTTGCAAGGCCCGCTCACGCTCCACCAGGGTGGGATGCGAGTAGTAGAACCCGCTGAACCACGGGTGAGGCGTCAGGTTGCTGAGATTCTTCTGCGACAGCTTGCGCAACGCACCGATCAACGGGGCCGCCCCGCCCATCGCCTCCTTGGCGAAAGCGTCCGCCTCGTATTCATGTTTGCGCGAAAACACGTTGCCCAGAGGCGTCAGCCAGAACGTCACCGTCCCGCTCAACAGACCGAACAGGAGGAAGGCCGGCGCCAGCTCGCCGGAGGGGAAGCCGAATCCATGATTGAACCAGTCGCTCCGGGCCAGCCAGGCCAGCGCCGCAAACGAACCCAGGAGCATCAAGGCCCCGACCGCCAGCATGCGCGGGATGTGGCCGCGCTTGTAATGGCCGACTTCATGCGCGAGCACCGCCTCCAGCTCCTCGGGGGACAGCTGCGAGATCAACGTATCAAACAAAACGATACGCCGGAACCGGCCGAAGCCGGTGAAATATGCATTGGAGTGGCCTGACCGCTTGCTGCCGTCGATCACCTCGATGGTTTTTGCGCGAAAGCCTGTGCGGTCGGCCAGCGACATCAGCCGGGAGCGCAATTCGCCCTCCGGCAGCGGCGTCAGCTTGTTAAAAAGCGGAAGAATGAGCTTCGGATAGAGGACGATCATCAAGAGCTGGAAGCCGAACAGCAGAGCAAAGGCCCAGATCCACCAGGCCGAGCCGGCCCAGCCGACCAGCGATAACATTGCCCAGAGCAGCGGGAATCCGATGACGACCGCGAGCAGCAGCCCCTTGAACTTGTCTGAAATCCACAGACCCGGGGTACTTTTGTTGAAGCCGAACCGCGCCTCCAGGCGGAATTGAGCAATCCATTCAAACGGCAGGCTCGGGATGGCGAGCACGATACCGGCCGCGAGGATGAAAATCGCGTCATCCCAGGTGGCCCCCGGCGCCCACGCCGCCACGTGGGCAAACAACCACGGCAGGAACCCGCTGGAAATCACCAGCGCGAGCACCCCGGCATCGAAGGCCATCTCAAGCACTCCGAGCCGATTCTTGGCCAGCGTGTAATCCACGGACTTGCGGTAAGTCGCATCATCCACCACCGCTGCCACGGCCGGCGGGGGCGCTGAGGCGTGCCGTCGAACTTCCGCCCGGTTCAGGGCCGCCAGCCAGAGTTCAGCCAGCAAACGAAATGCGATCAGCCCGAGGGCAATGAAGAGAACCATGGTTCCACTGCACCGGAAATCCCCGCTGCGCCAACTGCAAAAGTGACCGGCACGCACCGGTTTGGCGGAGAGGTGGTGAGCTGGGCTGGCGAGCGGCAGGGAGCGGCACCCGCCTCGCCGGAAGCGAAACCAAAGTTTGATTGAAAACCGAGGCTGCGGAAGCAAGGTAACGGATCAGTGGACCAAAAAGCCGCCAATAAACTGACCTTCGAGAATGCTCTCGAACGCCTGGAAGCCATCGTGGAATCGATGGAGTCCGGGCAGGTCCCGCTGGCTGAACTCCTCGCCAAATTCGAGGAAGGCAACACCTTGCTCAAGGTATGCGAGACCCGGCTCAAGGACGCGGAGGTCAAGATCGAGCAACTCGCAAAACAAAAGAACGAACTTGTCGCCTTCGCCGGCACAGAGCCTGCACGCGACGCCTGAGCGCGCTCCGCCGGGCCCGCACCCTTTCGTAGATGAACACTTCTGCCGCCTCGCCGGCTTCTCCCGCTTCCGGACCACGCCTTCTCGACACGATCGCGGGACCCGCCGACGTCAAAGGCCTGTCCTCGGCCCAGCTCCCGCAACTCGCGCAGGAGATCCGGGATGAAATCATCGACGTCACCGCGCGTAACGGCGGCCACGTCGGTCCCAATCTGGGGGTGGTGGAGCTTTCGATTGCACTCCATCGCGTGTTCCGCACACCCGAAGACCAGTTCGTCTTCGATGTCGCGCATCAAGGTTACGTGCACAAACTCCTCACCGGTCGCGGCGGAGAATTCTTCCGTCACCTTCGCCAGACAGGGGGCGCGAGCGGATTTCTCACCCGTTCCGAGAGCGAGCACGACAGCTTCGGCGCCGGGCACGCCGGCACCGCCCTGAGCGCAGCCCTGGGAATGGCCACGGCGCGTGATTTGCTCGGCACGGATGAGCACGTGGTCGCGGTCTGCGGCGACGCCGCGTTCACCTGCGGCATCACCCTCGAGGCGCTCAACAACGTGGTCAGCTCCACGAAGCGGCTGATCGTCATTCTCAACGACAACGAATGGTCGATCGCCAAGAACGTTGGCGCGATGGCGCGTTATCTCAACCGCCTGAGCACCAACCCGACGTACAACAAGATCCACCACGACCTGGAGAAATTCTTCACCGGTTTGCCGGGCGGGCACGACATGCACCGCGTGTACATGAAGTGGAAACGCGAAACCAAGGACTTCTTCGTCGAGTCGTCCCTCTTCGAGAAATTTGGGCTCCGTTACCTGGGCCCCATTGACGGCCATGACCTCGAAGAGCTGGTCAAGAACCTCGAATTCGCCCGGCACTGCGACACTCCGATCCTGTTGCACGTCCTCACCAAGAAGGGCAAAGGCCTGGAGGCCGCGATCAACTCCCCGGAAAAATTTCACGGCGCCAGCCCCTACGATCCGGCCACCGGCGAAAGCCGTAAAGCCCCGTCAGGGACGCCCCCCAACTATCAGGATGTGATGGGCCGCGCACTTGTCACCTTCGCGAAGGCCGATCGCTCGATCGTGGGCATCACCGGTGCGATGCCGAGCGGCACGGGC
>CAYOSX010000057.1:14086-14382 GCA_964406745.1 uncultured Opitutus sp. | reverse complement strand
CGCTCGTCCGGCCCGGGTGGCCAGAGCGTGAACACCACCGACTCCGCGGTGCGCATCACGCATTTGCCCACGAACCTGGTGGTGGTTTGCCAAAACGAGCGCTCCCAAATCAAGAACAAGGCGGCCGCCCTGAACGTATTGAAGGCCCGCCTTTATGAGCGAAAGCAGGACGAGCAGCGTGCCGAGATGGACAAGTTTTATGGCGACAAGGGAGAGATTGGCTTTGGCGCGCAGATTCGCAGCTACGTGCTCCAGCCCTACCAAATGGTGAAGGATCTGCGCACCGGCGTGAGCAC
>CAYOSX010000057.1:0-14076 GCA_964406745.1 uncultured Opitutus sp. | reverse complement strand
CGCCTGGCTGCGCGCCGGCTGCCCGCGCCACCGCAACAAGGACATCCAGATGGACGATGAGTAGCCGGCGTGTGGGCGCGCCGGAATGACGAATGACCAATGTCGAATGACGAATTTGGGATGATGAGAGCGGCATGCCTTGATTGTGCGGCTGATTCGCAATCGGGTCATTCCATGACAGCATCTGCTATGGATCATTGGGCATTGAGCATTCGTCATTGGTCATTGCGCTCCCATGCCTGACCTCTCCCGAGCCGACCTCCACGCGGCCTTTGCCGCCCAGCCGTTGTTCGAGGCGAAGACCTGGCAGCTCTCGCCGGAGGCCTGGCCGCTGACGCGCGACCAGGTTGCGCAACTCGAGGCGATCGGCGCCGCCTGTCTCGAGTTTCACCAAGTTGTTGAGACGGTCTATCTACGCTCCGTCGCGGGCAAGAATCTGCTCCGGAACAAGCCGCTCGTCACGCCGTGGGTCGCGGATTACCTCGATCGCGGCAAACCGCCCGAACTCGTCGCCCACGCGCGCGATCCGAAGAACCGGGGCGCCTTTCCCACGGTGCTTCGTCCCGACCTGCTGCTGACCGAAGAAGGCTTTGTGATGACCGAGCTCGATTCGGTCCCGGGAGGCATCGGACTCACGGCCTTTCTCAACCGTCTCTATGGCGGAGGTCAGCCTCCCGCCGACGCAAACGTGCTCGGTGCGGGCGATGCGATGATTCGCAACTTCTACCAGTCACTCGCCGCCCTGCGGTCCGACGCGCGCAATCCCCTCATTGCCCTCGTGGTCAGCGACGAGGCGGCGACCTACCGGCCGGAAATGCAATGGCTCGCGGCTCAGCTGCAGCTGCAAGGCAAACGGGTCTTCTGTCTTGAGCCCGACGATCTCTTTCCTCTGGGGACGTCGCTGTGTTTCGATGTCGAGGGCAACCCTGAGAAGATCGACATCATCTATCGCTTCTTCGAGCTCTTCGATCTCGCGAACATCCCGACCGCACACTTTCTTTTCGAGGCCTGGGCCGCCGGTGAGGTGGTGATCGCACCGCCACTGCGGCCCTTTCAGGAAGAGAAGCTCAACCTCGCCCTCTTTCACCACCATCTCCTGCAGGACTTCTGGAAGGAGCACCTGAGCGGCCGATCGTTCAAGTTGCTGCACCAGCTGATCCCGCCGTCGTGGATCGTCGACCCCGCGCCGCTGCCGCCCGGAGCCGTGCTCGACGGCCCGCGGGTGGGCGGCCGCCCGCTCAGTGACTGGCGCCAGCTGGCCGGCGCCTCGCAGAAGGAACGCGATCTCATTCTCAAGATCTCCGGCTATCACGAAAGCGCCTGGGGCGCGCGCAGCGTCATCCTCGGCAGCGACTGTTCCCGGGAGGAATGGCAGGCCGGCGTCGACCTCGCGATCGCCGACGCACCGGTGAATCCCCATATCCTCCAGACCTTCCGCAAACCCATGCGCGCAAAGCATCGTTTGTATCCGTCAGCTGGTGACGAGGCGGCCGTCGTGCGCGAAGGGCGTCTCCGGTTGTGTCCCTATTATTTCGTGTCCGGCGGAGCGACCCGCCTCTCGGGGGCGCTCGCGACGTTCTGTCCGCCCGACAAGAAAATCATCCACGGCATGCAGGACGCGGCCCTCCTGCCTTGCCGCGTGACGGATTGACGGCACCATGGCCGCACCCGCCGACCATCCTGTCGCGATGCCCCTTTGACCCACGTGCGCCCCTCCTTGTTGCTCCCCCTGCCTTCCCTTCTTCGCGTCTCCGCCCGCGTGGCGCTGGCCGGGTTCGCCTTCAACCTCGCGCCGCTGGCGCCGCCGTTGCCCGCCCAGGGAGAGCTGTCCGCCTGGCGCGAACGCGCCGACCGGGGCGACGCCGAGGCGCTCAACGCCCTTGGTAACGCCTACGCCTTGGGGCAGGGCGTTCCCCGCGACGACCTTGAAGCGCGTCGCCACTACGAAGCGGCGGCCGCCCTCGGCCATGCTCCGGCTGCGTTCAACCTTGGGCTCATCCATGAGCTCGGACGCGGAGTGCCCCGCAACGAGACCGAGGCCGCCCGGTGGTACCGGCTGGCGGCAAACCAGAAACACCCGCGGGCCGCTTATCAGCTGGCCGTGCTGCTCGAGGACGGCCGGGGCCTCGCACGCAACGAGACGGAAGCCGCGCAGTTTTACCGGGTGGCTGCGGAGCAGGGGATTGGCGCCGCGCAGGCAAGCCTTGGCCTCATGATGGCCGCCGGCCGGGGAGGCATCCCGGCAAACCTTCCTGAAGCCCACGCGTGGCTGACGCTTTCGGTTGAGAATGGAGGCTCCGCGGCCAGCCGTGACTTGGTGGCCGCGCGCATGGACGACGCGCAAAAGGCCGAGGCGGAGCGGATTCTTTCCGGATTGCGCTCCCGATTCTCGACTTTGGTTCCGGTTGTTCCGGTCGCTGCCGGCGAGACTCCGTCGGCAAAGGGGCCGGCCGTCGCGCCCGCCGCGGTCCCCGGTGGCGCAAACGGGACGCCTCCGGTTGTGTTTGGCCAGGTGGGGGTGTCGCCTGCTGCAGAAGACACCGAGCGTGCCGACTTGCGTGCCTCCGTCGCCCAGCTCACGACCGAGAATCGGGAGCTGTCGGCGGAGTTGCGCGCCATGGAAGAGGAGGTTCGCCGGCTCGGAGAGGAACTTGCCACCGCGCGGCAGAGTCCTCCGGTCGTGCCGGTCGCCGGCCCGTCCCCCGTGCCCGATCCCGAGAAGGCCACCCTGGCCGCCGACCTTGCAAAAGCGCAGGCGTCCGTGACCGAGAATCTTCAGGTCATCGCCGAGCTCACCGACGAGATCGATCGCCTGAAGGCCGCGGCGGTGCCCGCCAACGAACCCGCTGTCACGCCCGTCCCAGCGCTCACTCCCGCCGTAGACGAAGAGGCGGAATCGCTGCGTGGTGAGGTCGCGAGCCTCCGGGCGCGCATCGACGAGCTTTCCACGGCGCTCGAGGCCCGGACGCGCGAACGGGACGAGGCCCTGGCTTCGTCAACGTCCGAACAGCAAAATGCCATGTGGACGGCCCGGCTTGCCGAAGCGAATCGCGTCTCCGCCGGTCACCAGCAGACGATCGCCGACCTGACCGCGATCAACACGAACCTTACGCGCGACGTTGAGGCCTTGCGCACCCAGGTCGCGTCGTTGACGGGAGCGGTGCAGATCCTGCGCGGCGACAACGCCCGTCTTGCCGCCCAAGTGGGTGTGAGGCCGGCGACAGGAACCGCCCCGATCATCCGTGTGCCGCCACCCGTCCCGATCGCGTTTCCTGCCGCCGGCCGCGCCGCGCCCTCCCGCCCAGGTTCCGTGGTCGCGACCCCACCGCCTCCCTCGCCCGCACCGGCACCTGCGCCCGCCCGCGTCTCCGGCCCGCGCGTGCACACCGTTGCCTCTGGGGAGACCCTCAGCGAAATCAGCCTCCGCTATTACGGCTCCGCCCGCCGCTGGGCCGAGATCTATGAAGCGAACCTCGATGCTGTCCCCGCCCCGCACTTGATCCGCCCCGGCCAACGCCTGCGCATCCCTTAGGCAAACGCGTTGCCGGTCCGACGACCCTGCCGTTTGCACAATGGCAAGCCCGCCGGCGCCTTGTCAGAGCCCCTCCGCATCGTAAGGCAAACCACGCAACGCGCCCCGCCTTTGCCCTTGTGCGAACCATGGACCCCGCTTAACGCTACGGCCTGACTGAAAACGCGCCCGTAGCTCAGCTGGATAGAGCACCTGCCTTCTAAGCAGGCGGTCGTGGGTTCGAATCCCGCCGGGCGCGCCAGTGCGATGGAGCAGACCCGGCGAAGCGTCGGAAACGTTTGGAGAAGTAGTAGGGGTCCTCGAACCCGACTGCGGCGGCGATTTCCTTTGTCGGGAGGCTCGTGTGGGTAAGCAATTGCTGGGCTTCGCGCAGCCGGACCTCCTCGCCGTACTGCTGCAGCGTGACGCCGGTCTCTTCCTTGAAGAGGTGGCTCAGCCGCGAGACTGAAAGCCCGCAGTGGCGGGCCAACGGTGCGAGCGCGAAGGGTCGCTCCGTGTGAGCAGCAAGATAGTCCATGGCCAGGCGCACTCGTTCATCGATCGTCCAGCGGTCGTGGGCTCGGGCGGAGAGGTCGAACCAAAGCAAGGCCTCCTCCAGGGCGTTCATGCGCAGGTCGTCCGTCCCGGCCCATCCGCGCCGGCTCAGGGAGACGAGGCGGGCGAGAGCACTGACAATGCCGCTGCGAATCTCCGGTGCGTTCACGCGCAGGCGGCCGGGACCGTCCGCCGGCCGCGGCCAACGCAGCCAGGCGCGCCAATGGGGTCGCGGGCGGAAGTGCGCCCAGCGCAGGGACCACGAGCCGACGTGGGGCTCGGTTCGATAATCCTGCGGTTCGCCCGGTCGGAAGAGCACCGCCTCCCCCGGCAGGAGGGGCATCGCCAACCGGTGATGGGTGATCAAGCCCGCCCCTTCGACGGTATAGAGGAGCAGCCAGTCATCGCTGCCGTGCGGACGCCAATTGTCGTACGCGCGGCCTTGGCGCGGAAAATAGCCCCCCATGACGGATTCAACGAGCCGATGCGGGGTGACAGGTCGTCGCGTCTGCGTGGCCATGGGGCGCACCCTCTTTCCGAGGCAGATTAGTAGCAAGATATTCCATTAGGTTGGCGGAGGGTTCCATTCCCGATTTTGGGGCGAGCCTGTATCTTGGCGGTATGGTTGCCTCGCTTGACCGGACTCCGCCGCCCTCTCTTACGCCCTCGCAGATCCGCCAGTTCCACGACGATGGATACTGTGTTGTGGAAGCCTTGTTTTCGTCGGCGGAAGTCGATGCCATCGAGGCGTTCTTCGAGCAGTTCAAGAAGAACGGTCCGGCCATCTACGATGGCAAGGACCGCATCGAGGACGTCGACAAGACCAAGCGCCAGGTGCGCGCAATGCATCCCCATCGTCACAGCACCCAAGCGCAGGCGTGGGCGTTGCAAGCGCGCGTGATTTCCGTGCTCGAGGTCCTTCTTGGCCGGCCGCCGCTGCTCGCGCAGACGATGTATTATTTCAAGCCGCCCGGCGCGAAGGGGCAGGGCATGCATCAGGACAACTTTTACCTGCTGGCCGCGCCAGCCACGTGCATCGCGGCGTGGACGGCGATCGATGCGGCCACGATCGACAATGGCTGTCTTTACGTGGTGCCCGGCTCACACCGCCACGACATCCATTGCCCGAAGGAGGCTGGCGACGCCTGGCTGAGCTACGGCGACAGTCACATCAAGCCCTTCCCGCGAGACGCGAAACCCGTGGCCGTCGAGGTGCCTCGAGGGGCAACCATGTTCTTTGGTGGAAACCTGATCCACGGGTCGGGTCCAAACCGAACGACCGATCGGAGTCGTCGCACTTTTATCGGGCATTACATCGACGAGGCGTCGGATCAGGTCGCCGAGTTTTATCACCCGGTGCTCAATGCACGCGGTGAGGTGGTCTCGAACATCGCGATCCCTGAAGGGGGTGGCCCCTGCGGGGACGGCTGGCTCGGCGCGACGCACTGAGACAGGTCACCTTAACTGCGTGCAGCGCATCACCGTGTCCGCATGCAGGCGCGCCGTGTGCACCCGGTCGCGGTTGTAGCCGCCGCCGTACAGGACGACGAGGGGCAGGCGGGCGCCGGTGACGAGGCGAAGGACGAAACCGTCGCGCGCGGCGAAATCGGCATCGTTAAGGCGCAACTGCCCGAAACGGTCGTTCTCGTGGGGATCGGCGCCGGCAATCCAGAACACGAGGTCGGCGGGAAAGTCGGCAAGGGTGGCGGGCAAGGTGGATTCGAGGGCCTCCAGATATGTTTCGCCTGAGGCGTACCGCGGCAGGCCGACATCAAGGCGACCCGGCACCTTGATCGAGGGATAGTTCTTCGCGACATGAATGGAGTACGTGAAGATGCGTGCGTCATCGGCGAAGAGGGCGTGGGTGCCGTTGCCCTGATGGGCATCGGTATCGATCACGAGAATACGACGTTCCGGGGCCGTCGCGAGGAGCGCCCGGATGGCGACGGCGACGTCGTTGAGCACGCAGTAGCCCTCTCCACGGCCGGCAAACGCGTGGTGGGTGCCGCCAGCGAGATTGCAGGCGAGGCCGTCCTCGAGGGCTGCGTCCATGGCGGCTAGGGTGCCGGCGACCTCGAGCCGCGAACGGGTGAGCAGGGCCTCACCCGCCGGAAGGCCGAGCTTGAGCGCGGTGGCGGGGTCAAGGCTCCCGGCGCGGATGTTGTTGAGGTAGTCCGCGGTGTGGACGCGCCGGAGGTCGTCGAACGAGGCGGGTTCCACCGTAAGGATGCGCACCCGGCTTCCCGCCTCGGCCCGGATCATCGCCTCCGCCCGCCAGAACTTGTCCATGGGAAAGGGGTGGGTTTCAGGGAGAGGGAACGTGTAGTCGGGATGATAAAAACAGCGCACCGGGGCCAAGGAGGTTGAGAATTCTGCGAATCGCAATCGCGTGCAGGATGGAAGCGCGGATTGTCGAGCGATTGGCACGCCTGAAGCCCGGGGCGACGATGTGCCCCGGGGAACTGGCCCGTCAGTTGGGCACGACGTTGGCCGAGCTTCGTCCGCTCTACGCCGATCTTGCGGCTCAGGGCACGCTCCGCGTGACCCAACACGGCCGACCTGCCGACGTCCGAACGCTCTGCGGACCCTTTCGCGTGGCCTTGAGAGAACGGGTGTGAGGCCGGCCCGGCCCGATTCGTTGGCGAGCCGTTTGCGCATCTCCGCTCAGGCGGGGCTTGTTCAACCCGGCCCGTTGAGGTGTCAGGGAAATGCCCCGCTTCGTTGCCGTTCAGGCGTTTTCGGCGAAATCGTGGGCGGTGCGGGGGTCGATTGTCGCATGCAGCGCGCGGGACTTCACGTACAATTCCGTTGCCAGGCCTTTCCGATCGCTCGCGTGGGCGAGGGCGTTTCCCCAGGCAACCCGGGCTTCGATCCACGGCAGCTTGAGAAGATTCCAAAGATGGGGTGGCAACGTCATGCTGCCCCACCAGCACACTTCCTTCGCGGCGTCGTGAGGCAGGGGAGCGCAATAGGCGATGGCAGCCGGCGCGACCGCGCAACGGCTGCGGATGGCCGGCTCGAGCAAGGACGACTTGAAAGGCAGGACGCCTCGTCCGTCCGTGCTCGTCGCCTCCGGAAACAGAAGCACGGTCAGTCCGCATTCAAGCGGTTCCCGCATGGCGTCGGCGACCCGGGCAACGTCGCTGCGTCGCCTCCGGTCGACGAAGAGCGAGCCGGCCTTTCGCGCGAACCAGCCGAAGCATGTCCACCGGGCAATCTCCTGCTTGGCGACGAAGACGACGGGCGTCAGCGATGCGAGGACGACGATGTCGACGTATCCGAGGTGATTGCACGCCACCAGCAGGCCGCGTGGCACCGGCCCACGAGCGACGACACGAAGGCCCAACACGCGCACCAGGCGACGGCACAACTGGTGCAGCCAGAGGGCGCGTTCTTCGGGCGAGCCTGAAGGCGCGACTGCGGCGGCGCGCAACAACTCCCACGCGAACCAAAGGGCGCGCCAGTACGGACGCGCATGGCCTGCGACACGCCTGATCATGCCGGCAATTGTGTTCAGCCGAGGAAATGGCTCAACACCCGGGGAGGCAGGGCGCGCAAATCCAGCCAGGTCAGAAAATCCACCGTGCCGAACTCCCGATCGATCGCCGGCTCCGCGCATACGCGCGCGCCGAGCGCGAGGTAGGCGCGCATCAGGCGGGGAAGCGGCAGCGGTGCGGCCGGGTTCGATCCGTTCAGGCAACGCCAGCCGGGCTGCGGAACCGTCTGCCATGGCGGGGCGGCCTTCGCCCCTGGCGGCAGCGACCGGAAGGTCGCCAGCGCAGCGGCTTCGTCGAGCGAGGACAGGGAGCTGCACCCCACCAGATAGCGGGCGCCGTGGCCGGCCGCATAGCGGGCGATGCCCTTCCAGAGCAGGCCCAGGACGGTCTGATTGCGATGGTCCGCCGCGACACAGGCCCGTCCGAGCTCGACGATCTCGGTGCGCACCGGCTCAAAGGGCGCGAAAACGAATTCCCGCTCGCTGTAGTACCCGAGATTCCGGCCCGCCGCCACGCCGGTTTGCATCCGATAGGTGCCGACGACCCGGCCGGATTCGCGTTCGGTCACGAGCAAATGATCGCAGGCTTCGTCGAACGCATCGACGTCCAGGCCCGTCAGGTGAGCCTCGGCCAGGCCCTCGTGCAGCTCAAGGTTGAAGACCTCGAAGCGAAGCCGTTGCGCAGCCCGTAGATCTTCCGTTCCCTGCGAAAAACTGAGCGTGTAGCGGCCCGTCGCGACGATCGGTTCGAGCGTGATCATGGAGAAGGCCAGGAGAGTCCCATGTCCGGGTTACGATTTCGCGACAGCCACGTGACCATTCTGCCAACAAACGGATCGCAGCCCGCCTGTTCCGCGGAGCGTCAGGTGGCCGGCTCGTCAGAGGTTCGAGCCCTGGCCCGGAGGGGTGTGCCCGTTGCCCGCCAGTCATTCCCGCAGGCGCGAATCGATGACGAGCGTCACGGGGCCGTCGTTGACCAGCGCGACCTCCATGGCCGCGCCGAACTCGCCCCGCGC
Organism: uncultured Opitutus sp.; assembly: GCA_964406745.1. Lineage (GTDB taxonomy): Bacteria > Verrucomicrobiota > Verrucomicrobiia > Opitutales > Opitutaceae > CAMAXB01. Next base: position 5,498 of record CAYOSX010000057.1, on the reverse strand, counting down.
AACCGGGGCGCCGAGCAGGGTCTCGCATTCTCGCAGGAATTCCTCGTAGAGGGGAATGGAGGCTTCGGGCGGTGCGGCGTTGTTGAACGACGGCCGGGTTCCTTTGCGTGTGCTCGCGAAGAGCGTGAACTGGCTGACGACGAGCAGGCTGCCTCCGGCCTCGCGCAGGTCGCGATTCATGCGGCCGGTGTCGTCGGGAAACACGCGCAGTCCCGCAAGCTTGCGGGCCAGCCAGGTAACGTCCTCCTTCGTATCCTCCCGGCCGATACCGAGCAGCGCGAGCAGCCCGGTGGAGATTTCCCCGGCGACACGACCGCCGATGGTGACGCGCGCTTCGCGGACCCGCTGGACGACGACGCGCATGCGGCCGGGCGTCAGTCGAGGGGCTTGACCAGCACCTTCGGATTGCGGCCGCTCTCCTCGTAGAGCTTGAGCCGGTCCTTGGGCAGGATCGATTTGTCGGTCTCCTCAAAGCCGCAGACGCTGGTGAAGAAGGTGGCGCTCTGGGTGGAGAGGGCGACGACGCGCTTTGCCCCGCGTTCCTTGGCCCGCAGGGTGGCGAACTCCACCATCTTCCGGCCGATGCCGCGGTTGTGGTAGAAGGGAAGCACGTAGACGGAACCGATCTCGGCGAGGTCCTTGGCGTCGGGATAGAAGTAGAGCGTGACGCAGGCGATGATGTTCTCGTCGATTTCGAATACGTAAAACTGGTCGATGTTCTTCTCGATCGCCGGCTGGGAGCGGTGCAGCAGCTCCTCGCGTTTCACCGCGCTGCGCGTGAGGCTGTAGATAAACCGCACGTCGCGGCGCGTGGCCTTGCGGATCTGCTGGTAGTCGTTGCCGTAAATGAGCGTGCCGATCCCCTCGTTGGAGAAGATCTCGTTGAGCAGGCCGTCGAAGATGCGGCTGTCGACAAGATGGACGCGCGGCGTGCCGTTCTCGATGGCCTTGACCGCATGCGTGACTTTCGAACGGGCTTGGTCGGTGATCTGGTCGGGGTGCTCTTTGATGAGCAGGCGCAGGGCGTCGACGGAGATCTCACGGCGGAATTCGCCGTTGATCATCAGGCCCGGCAGCTCTGCCAGGTAGAGAATCTTCGTGGCGCTAAGCGACTCGGCGATTTCGGCGGCAAGCAGGTCGGAGTTGACGCGCAACGTGTGCCCGTCGGGGCCGAAACCGATCGGCTGGATGATCGGGATGATATCCTCGGCGAGCAGGTGCTGGAGAAAGGCCTTGTCGACGCGGTCAACCTTGCCCGTGAACTGCTGGTCGACGCCCTTGAGCACGCCGATCGGCAGGGAGCGCACCGCGTTGGTGATGGCGCACTTGAGGCCGTTCTGGGTGAGGCCTTCGAGGATGAGATGGGAGACCCGCGAGGACGCGCGGACCGCGAGATCGAGCGTGGCCGCGTCGGTCACGCCACTGCCGTCGGCGTTGGAGATGGGAACGCTCCGCAGGTCGGAGAGCTCGCGAAGTTGCACGGAAATGCCGTGCACGAGCACGACCCGGATCGTGAGACTGCGCAGCACGGCCACGTCGACGAGCAGGTTGCTGAAGTTCTCGCCGGCCACGCTCGCTCCGTCGAGGGCGATCACGAAGATCTGGTCCCGGAAGCGCGGAATGTACTTCAGGATGCCCCGGAGGTCAGTCGGTTTGATCGTGGTGGCAGTGGCCGGTGCGGCCGGCGTGGCGGAGCCGTTGCTCATGTCGTGGGTTTTCGTAAAGGAGTCTTCGGGCATGCGGAGCGATCCGTCAATGGCCGAGGCGGGCCGCCCGCCTCGGCCATTGAACGTCCAACATCGAACGCCCAACGTCCAACCTCCAAGGGAAGAAAAGGAAGGAGCGGCGACACTTTTGTCGCCGAACTCGTCCACGGACGGCCCTCGTGCGCCGTCCTCCATTCAAACCCGGCGACAAGACCTCCAAAGGCGGTTAAAAGTGTCGCCGCTCCTTTTAAACGTTACCGTGAATTCTTGCCATGGGAATGCGTGGCGGTTGACAGTCACAATCGACGACGCCATCGATGCTCGAGTTCGTTTGTTGCTTCTCCTGCGACGACATGAAAATCATTCGTGCCAGCATCCCGGACTCGGCCCCGTCATCGGATCCCGCGGGCCCCGACGTGAATCGCGTCTTGGTCGTAGACGACGATACGGTGCGGTCCCGCATTCTGGCCCGGGTTCTCGACGGGATGTCGTGTGAGATCCGCATCGCTGCCAATGCCGCCGAGTGTTTCTGGGTTATTCCCTCTTTCAACCCGCACCTGCTTATTCTGGATGTGGTCCTGCCCGACCTTTCGGGCATTGAGATCTGCCGGCGTCTCAAAGCGGCACCAAGCTTGAACCCCCTCACCATCCTGCTCCTTTCTGCCGTGCGCACCGGGTCGGCGGATCGCGTGGAGGGCTTGGAGGCGGGAGCGGACGGATACCTCGCCTGGCCGCTGCCCAACACGGAGCTTCGGGCGCGCATCGCGCTCGCCCTTCGGCACAGCCGCTACATGCGCGTCAATTCGAAAACCACGGCCGGGGAACCGATCGCGTTAACGAAACGCGAACGGGAAGTGCTTTTCTGGATACGCGAAGGAAAGCGCAACAGCGAGATCGCCACGATCCTCGCGATCAGTGTCCGGACGGTGGACAAACACGTGGAGCACGTCATGGCGAAGCTCGGCGTCGAGACGCGCACGGCGGCCGCGCAGCACCCGGCCGGCCTCGACCCGAAACGCCGCGAAGATAATCTGCACTGATCGACGCTCTACCCGCTACTCGCTACTCCTCCGTTGCCTCCCTTTCCTCCTGTTCAAAATCCAGTGGCTCAAGATCGGCGGATAGAAAAGACGTCCACAAACCCTGAGCGACGCAAAGGCCGCCGAGACCGAATATCCCTCCGCGTACTTTGCGATCTCCTGTGAAAAAGGTCTGGAGAGATCAGGACTCAGGTCTTCGAGCAGGCTTGAACAGGAGGAAACTGAGGCAACAGAGGACGACCACAAACCGCTAAGCCCCGGTTCGCGCTCGAGAGGAGTGTAATTGAACCTGGGTGACACAGGCATTCCGGCTTGTGGTTTTTCCGGCAGCAGAATCACCCGGGGCCACGCATTCCCATTTATGTCGGCGCCCGTGTCAGTCCTGAGGGAATTATTCGCGAGCACATCCCTGGCAAGCCTCGTGCCAGCCTCCGAATATCGCTGGGAAGCAGGTGAATTCGGGTGGGTCCCGCCCGGATGATTTGGCGAAGACGCGTACGCAGGATCACGTATTCCCCCCAAGGAGGCGTGGCAGTATCATGAGCATCGGTTCGCGTGCCTCGTTGCCCTGCGCTAACCTCGGCAGGCTTCAGGGCGGCGAGTCTGTTAATTTCCCCCGTGTGAGTTCCCTTTCTCCCCCTCCAGCCATGAAACTCTCCCGCTTCTCTTACTCGTCAGTGTTCGGCGCGACCTTGGTCGTGCTTTTTTCGGTCGTCCTGTGTGTTTCGGCCCTGGCCAAGGGTGGCAAACCCGGTGGCGGCGGAGGCTCCGGCGGCGGTTCGACAAGCGGGGAGTTCAAGCCGGAGATTCTCTATATTGCCGATGGCGGGAATGGTCAGAACCTCGTGCTGGCAAATGCAGACGGCACGAATGCCAAGATCGTGTACGCATCTGCCGGCACGATCCTGCGACCCGACTTCAGCCCGACCGGCAACGTCATCGCGTTTGGCGAACGGGTCGACGCAGGGGCGATGGCCGAACTCAAGACGCTTTCCTATACCTACGATGCCTCGGGTATCACCAGCGTGACGTTCGGACCGGTGCTCGACACGGCCAGTTCCTCGATCAGCTCCATCGATATTTCTCCGGATGGATCAGAGGTCGTGTACAAGCGATTCAACGGCGCCGCCCCTGCCGACCTGTGCATGATCTCGATTGATGGAGGGGGGCGCACGGTTCTGTACGAGGAAAACGCCTACACCGTGATGGAAGCAGTCTGGTTGTACGATGGATCCGGCCTCGCCTTATCCGTGCGCGATGCGCTGGAAGTCGAGCAATCGAAGATCGTGTTCTTGCCTCGTGGCGCAGGCGGCATCTCCGCGAATCTTGAAGGCCAACCGGTTCTCTGGGACTCGGAGAACCTCGGCCCTAATGTCTATTCGCGCGGTTCTTACCTCTCGGCGGCTCGGACCAGCAAACATTTGCTGACGTCAATAGAGTATCGGACCTACGACAGCCGAGGACGCATCATTGGATACAACCTACTTGCCCGGTTCGATCTCGATACAGCAGAAATGACTCCTTTGGCCGCCGAAGGATGGTGGGCCTGTTTCTCCAGCGATGACACGAAGATCATTTATCGGGGTAGCTCGGAGCGCATCGAAGTTGCCGCCATTGACGTCGTCACAGGAGACGTCGGCACGGGGCAGGTGATCGCACCCCGCGGCGCTTTGCACCCGGATTGGAAACCCATCTACGCGCCAGTCCCCTAGGCAGGGGCCGCTCCGCCTTCACTCGCTCAAATTTACTCATAGGCACCTCCTCTCGCGAACCCGTGACACAGCCATTCCTGCCTGTGGGATCGGCGATATCCCAAACCCTCACAGGCAGGAATGCCTGTGTCACATGCCCGCCGCCGTTCGTTCCTCCCGTATGAACGTCACCCTTCAGATTTTTCACAGGAGTGCGCTGAGGACGCGGAGAACAACCATCGGGCCTCTCTTTCCCTCCGCGTTCTCTGCGACCTCCTGTGAAAATGCCCCAAGCGGTCAGCTTAGGATCGGCTGACCGTCACCCCGCTTCCCCTGTGTTGTGATGAGACCTCCTCGTCCGAACAGTGCTTCCAGAGGAACGGCGGATCAGTCCGCGGCAGACTCGATCGATGTTCCGCGACTGCATGCGTTTTCCGACGCCTTGCTGGCCATTCACACGTCGGCGGACGCGGGCTGGCCCGGCGAGGAAGTGATCGCCTCGTTTCACCGGTTGTTGCCGGGAGCGAAGGTGAGCTTCGGCCCTCCGACGAATGGCCTCGTAGGGCAAATTGTGCAGGAATTGGAGGCGCGTTTGGTGTTTGAGTGCACGGTCGACGGCCAGACGCATCAAGTAGCGATCGCGCGTTTGCCTCCTCTGAGTGACATTGAAGTGTACATGGCTCGTGCGCTCGTGCGGCACCTCTCCGCGGCGTCGCGGCTGGCCAGCCCCGACGCCATGGGCGAACCGGCGTCCGTGGTGGAGACCCGCGTGGGCTTGCCGAGGGAAGGGCTGGCGGCGATGGGACTGACAGCGACGCAGTGCGAGATCATGGAGGGCGTGGTCCGGGGAGAAACCAACGGGCAGATTGCGGACCGACTGGGGCGTTCCCGCCGAACGATTGAGAAGCACATGGAAAACATCCTGGAAAAACTCGGTGTGGAGACGCGACTGGCGGCGGCACGGGCCGTGCTCCGCTGGCTCGAGTCGCGAGTGTCCGGTTCCCCTCCGCGATGAGTGCGATGAATCTCGTTCGCGACGACCTGCGCTGGCTCTCGGAGAC
>CAYOSX010000056.1:0-14467 GCA_964406745.1 uncultured Opitutus sp. | reverse complement strand
GGCAACCTCGATGCCCAGCGCGACTGGGGGTACGCCAAGGAGTACGTCGAGATGATGTGGCTCATGCTGCAGCAGGACAAACCGGACGACTATGTCGTTGCGACCAACGAAACCCACAGCGTGCGGGAGTTTTGCGAAGTGGCCTTTGCCCGCCTCGATCTCGACTGGGAGAAGTACGTCAAATACGACGAGCGGTACGAGCGTCCGGCCGAGGTCGAACTGCTCATCGGTGACCCCGCGAAGGCGCGCAAACAGCTGGGCTGGGAACCCAAGGTGCGGTTCAAGGAACTCGTCGAACTCATGGTCGACGCCGATCTCGAACTCGCCAAACGCGAAGCCCAAATCGCCGCCCTGCCGAATCCGTGAGGCGTAGCCGTAGCAAGTAGCGGATCGTGTGTAGCATGAAACTTTTCATCGCAGGTCACCACGGCATGGTCGGCGCGGCGCTCGTGCGGCGGTTTCGCGACGAGGCCGGCGTCGAACTCCTGCTGCGGTCGCGGCGCGAACTCGACCTCACCTCGCAGGCGGCCGTGGACGCGTTTTACGCGGCCGAGAGACCCGACGTGGCCATCGTCGCCGCCGCCAAGGTCGGCGGCATCTACGCGAATGCGACGTACCCCGGGGAGTTTCTCTACGACAACCTCGCCATCGCCGCGAACACGATCCACTCCGCCTACCACCACGGCGTGAAGCGCCTGCTTTTTCTCGGCAGTTCGTGCATCTATCCCAAGCACGCGCCGCAACCCATGCCCGAGGACTGCCTGCTGACCGGCGCCCTCGAACCGACCAACGAGGCGTACGCCATCGCGAAGATCGCCGGCCTGAAGCTCTGTCAGTATTACCGAAAGCAATACGGCGTGCTGTTCCACTCCGCCATGCCGACGAATCTCTACGGGCCGGGCGACAATTACCATCCGCAGAATTCCCACGTCCTCCCCGCACTCATCCGTCGTTTTCACGAAGCGAAGCTGTCCGGCCATCCTGAAGTGACAGCCTGGGGCACCGGCACGCCGCGCCGGGAGTTTCTCCACGTCGACGACCTCGCCGATGCCAGCGCTTTCTTGCTAACGCAGGACGATCCGCCCGACTGGATCAATGTCGGCACCGGAACGGATGTCTCCATTCGCGAGCTTACGGAAACCGTAGCCGCCGTGACCGGTTTTGGCGGGGGCATCGCGTGGGACGCCACCAAGCCCGACGGCACGCCGCGCAAGCTGATGGATGTCTCCCGGCTCTCCGGCCTCGGCTGGCGGGCGCGCATCGCGCTTCGCGAGGGCATCGAGCGCACCTACGCTTCGTTCCTCGCCGAACAGTCCGCCGGCACCCTGCGCGGCTAAGAGTGGCGGCTCCGTTTCTAGCCTGCGGGAACTCGCGCTATTTGATCCGCGACTCGCCGGCCCAGAGGTCGGCACTTGATCCGAGAGCGTGTTTGAGCGGATCCGTCGCGCGGGCGAGCTCGGTGAGGGTGGCTTCGTCCAGGTGCAGCTGGCTCGCTGCGACGTTCCCGGCCACCTGGTCCGGCGAACGGGCGCCGAAGATGACCGACGTCACCGCGGGCTGATGCAGCAACCACGCGAGCGCCACGTCGGCCATCGGGCGCTCGAGTCGCGTGGCGACGGCGCGGATTTTCTCCAACGTGGAGAAGGTCAGCTCTTCGTGTCCCTTGCCGCCATGACGCGACATCGGACGGTCGCCGCGAAAGTGGCGCGTGCGATGACGTCCGACCGGGACCTCCTCGGGCGAACGAAAACGACCCGAGAGCAGGCCTTGCTGGAGCGGGCTGTAGCAGAGGATGCCGAGCCCGTCCCTGAGGCAGGCGTCGGTGATCTCGAATTCGATCGCGCGCCAGATCAGGTTGTACGGAAGCTGGTTGGTGATCCAACCCGTGCCGGACGCACGCAGGCGGGCGAGGCTCTCCGGGCCGAAATTGCAGACGCCGAGGGCGCGCGCCTTGCCTTGCGCCCGGAGGGTTTCCATCGCTGCGACGACCTCCTCGAGGCGTTCTCCCGAGCCGAGCCAGTGAATCTGCAGCAGGTCAACGTGGTCCATGCGCAGGCGTTTCAGGCTGGCCTCGCAGGCGGCGACGGCGCGGTCCGCGGTCATGTCGCCTTCGCTGATCTTCGTGGCAACGAAGGCGCGGTCGCGACGGTCCTGCAGGGCCTCGCCCACCAGTTCCTCAGAGAGGCCGTCGCCGTAGAGCGGCGCCGTGTCGATGAAGGTGACGCCGGCGTCGAGGGCGGCGTGGATCGTGGCGATCGAGTCGGTCCGCGCTTGCGGACCCCAGAACTTGTCGCCGGCGAGCGCCCAGGTGCCGAGCGCGAGGCGGGAATAGGAGGGTTTCATGAGTGTGAGAATTTGCCGCGTGTCACTGATGTTGATCGTTACAGGTGGATCGTGAATTGAAGGAGCGGCGGCACTTTTACCTGCCTCAGGAGGGCCTGCCGCCGGTTTTGAGCGGGGGACCGCTCGCGCAGGTCAAACGCGCCAACGAGGACCGGAAAAGAAGACGGACAAGAGTGTCCGTCCTCCCAGAAGGACGGCAACCCTCGGCAGGCCCTCCTGAAGCGGGTAAAAGTGCCGCCGCTCCGAGTTGCCGACAGGAGGAAGCTGCAAACCCGCCGAGGTTAGCGAAGGTCGAGGGAGTCATCGTTCAAAGTGAGAACATCGGTGCGGCCATCGGGGCGTTTCACGGTAAGCGTCGCTCCATCACGGCTGACCCGCAGGTCGGCAGGCGCGGCGCCCACCTTCTCCGGCCAGAGCACGGCAAAGATCTCGTGTTCCGTCGCGGCCTCGTCGGTTTCCGCATAAAGGTGGTTCTGCATGAGGTTCCACTCGGCGGTGGTGGTGTAGTTGGCCTCCCCTGACACGTAGCGGGGGTCGACGGCCACGGGGAAACCTTCGTCGACACGCGCGTTCCATGACGAAGCGCCGAGCAGATGCGCGGTGAGGGCGGCGTTGCCATTGCGGGAGAAGGCGCGGCTTTGCTCACCATCCCAGGTCAGGGTGCGCTCGGTATGCAGCAGCCATGTGACCTTCCCAGGATCTGCAAGCCGCACGTGATCGCGCACCACGAGGTAACGTGAATCAATGAAGACGAGATCGCGGGTCACTTGTTTCACGCGGTCCTTGGGCTGCAACGTGGCGTAGGCAACGGTGGCGTCGCCGGTGGTCCAGACGGTGCGCGGGGTCTGCTCGAAGCGGGTGATCTGTCCGGTGGACGCCTTGCTTTGCGTCTTCTGGCCCTGTCCGTCGATCAGCAGGGCGTTCATCGACACGGTCTGGCGGACCCATTGGTTGTGATGAGGGGAATTGTGCCATTCACGCAGGCCGGACTTGATGGCGAGGCTTTCGCCGTAGGCATTCAGCACAAAGGCATTTTGCTGGGCATGGCTGTGACTGAAGGATCCGTAGGGGCTGGAAACGAAAGTGACGTGGAGATCGTCGTCCGGACGGCCGAGCGCGCTGTGCATGGAAACCCAGCCAATGTCGCGAAACCAGCGGGCCCCGGGCAGGCCGGAGAGCGCGCGCGGGGCGGGCAGGGGCTTCGAGGAAGAGAGGAAATTGCGCACGACGAATTCGAGCGTTGTGGGATAAGTGCGATCGAGTTTGCCGAGACCACGGGCGGTGGGGCGTGGACGCGGGTCGGTCTGGAGATCGACGTAAGCGCGGAGGAAGCCGTCCTGCTGGACGCGGGCAAGATGCAGCAGGTACTCGGCGCTGGCCGGCTCCAGATTGAATTTGCCGGCGTTCGGCACGTCACCGAAGGACGTCGCGAGGTAGGGCTGCACGTTGTAGACCGCGAAGTAGGGCGAGTTCTTCCAAAACGGGCTCGCGTAGGCGAGCGGGTCGCCGATGGCGAGCAGGGCATCCTGAAAGAACGCGTGCTCGATGGTGCCGCGCCAGTAGGCGACGCCTTCGGCCCAGCCGCCGTCATCGCCGCCCCACGGCGTGAACTGGTCACGATAAAACCGATACGCGTAAGCCCACCACGCGCGCGTTTCCGGCAGATCGTCCCAGAGCGCGAGGGCGGTGAGGCCCGTCATGGGCATGAAGCGCACGGGATGACTGGAGAGATCGGCCGCGATGGAGTTGCGCACGATCTTGGAAATGTTGCCCTGGCGTTCGATCCACTCGACGGAGAGACGGCCGCGTTCGCGGAAATGGGCGAGCACGGTTCGCTTTTCGTCGGGAGTGAGTTCGTCGCGAAGCTGATCGTAGACGAGCGGCAGTTTGCGCCAGAGACGGAAGTGCCCCTCATCGTTGTAGGTGATGCAGGTCGCGCCGACGACAGGGCCGTTGCGCCATTCGGGCGACAGGTGCCAGCGGCTGCTGCCGACCAGAAACTCCTTCGCCTTTGCGAGGTACTTCTTCTCGCCGGTCACGAGCCAGCAATACGCGGCCGCCTCGGCGACGCCCGCGACGAGACCGGTGAGGTCCTGAACGTCGCGCCATTTGTCCGCGACTTCGGAGGTGCGACGCGAAGGTGAGGGGTCGCCGTACGTCAAGGGTTCGGCCGGCAGGGGCAGCGTGAGGTAATGCGCGTCGAAGTCGGCCTTCACCTTGGCAAAGGCGACGGCGCCCTCGCCGGTGGTCACGTACGCACGGAACGTGTCCGCATGCCCGGCGAGCACGCCCGTGCGGGGGGCGTTTTCGGGAACATGGCGCTCGTCGGCGGTGAGAGGGAGTGAGGCGAGGAGCGCGAGAACGCACAGAAGCAATGGGTTTCTCATCGGTGGTAAAGGCGAGTCAGGGGCTATCCTGGGACAGTGCGGGAAGGGCCCAGTGGCGGACACTCCATGCTCCGAGCGCGGGGTGAGCGAGCGACCAGTCGCCGCTCTTGGACTGGACGACGCTCCATGGGTCGGCATGGTCGCGTTTGTGGCCTGTCCAGGAGAGCGCGGCGAGCACGAGCGGCTCGGTCACCCGGGCGGAGCGCAGCACCGGTGTGGCGTGAAAGGGGGCCGCGATGTGGGTCCGCGGGAACGCCTCATCGAGGCGGGCCTCCCATTCGCCCGCAACGAAGCCGAGCAGCGGTTGCAGAACGGTTCCCCGGCCGTCGTGCGTCGAGCAGGCGAGCACCTCCGGTGAAGCGTTCGCCGCGAGTCCGTGCGCTCCGATCTCCGCCGCTTCGTCCGTGGTCAGGGGCAGTGCGTAGCCGCCGAGGCGAAGCACGACGGGTTGCCGCGGCGTGACGTGATGCACCTGCAGCAGCCAGCCGGCCCGCCAGAAGACGAACGTCTCGACGCCTGTGTTCACCTGACCGGTCTTGAAGCCGAGGTTGTAGGTATAGCCGAGATGGCTCCCGGTGAGTTCGATCGCGGTGGTGGAATGCCGTCCGAAGACGCGTCCGTCATCGAGATGCTGCACAAGGGCGCTATCCGCCGACCAGTTCGTCGCCGGCGCGCCGCGGGCGAGCGTGAACGACGTGCCGGTGCGGTAGGCGAGCTTGCTCCATTTCCAGGCGCCGTAACGTAGCTGAGTGTTGGATACCATCGAACCGGCGTTGAGAATCTCGATTTCGCCACCCACGCCGCGCACGACGAGGCCGGCTGGCGGCACGCGGTGGGCAAAGTCTCCTTCCTCGGCGGGCAGGGGAACCTCGGGTGCGGACCAAAACGGGTGCGTCGACGGCAGCAGGAGAGGCGAGACACCTTTCGCGCACCAGTAGGGCGAAGCCGCACACGAATAGGGTTCCGCGAGGTCGGGAAACACATCCGTCCAGCCGAAGCCAAGACAGCCCTGCGTTTGCCGGATGGGACGGGAAAGGAAGAAGTCGAGGTTGCGCATGCAGAGCCGGCGCACGCGTCCGGGCGGGAGGTCCGTGCACTCCTCGGCGACGGCGAGACCGAAGACTGCGACGGCATTGAACCGGTACATGATCGAGCGCCCGAAGGCCGGGTGCTCGCCGCTCGCGGCGAAGAAGTACTGGTAATCACCGGCAAAGCTCCGAGCCCAGTCGCGCCAGCGCGCGGCGCGTTCGGGTTCTCGGGCTCCGTGCAAGCGCGCCCACCACAGCCCGTAGAAATGGAAGGCGTAGGCATTGTAGTGATCGTAGGCTTGGTTGATTCCGTCCTCAAACCAGCCGCCCCCGCGGTGCATTGTTTCGAGTTGATTCAGGTGCGCGGCGATCACGGCGCGGTCTGTCCGGTGCCCGTAGCCGTGCCTCCCGAGAAACTCGAGGATGTGCACCGACATGAACAGGTGGTTGTTGTTAACGATCCCGCCCCCGCGGGCCGTCGCGAGCCAGCCGGCGATCTGGTCGCGTTCGCTGGTGCGCAAGGGATGCCACAGGGCGTCAGGCGCGATCTGCAACGCGATTGAGAGCAGACCCATCTCCACATGGTGCTGGTGATAGCTGGCATCCGGACCCCAATATTCGGGCGAGCGGGGATCGGTGCCCGCCACGAGCCCCTCGCGAAACCACGTCGCGAGACGCTCGCGCAGCGCGTCATCCTCCGGGTGGCGCTCCGATTGCAGAAAATACGCAGCGAGCAGAAGCGGCCGGGCGAAGCTCTCGAGGCGATCGGCCTGCGCATCATGATCGCTGGCCGGACCCTCGATCGGCAGGGAAGCGCGGCCCGGCGTCATCAGCGCGGCAAGCGGCTCCAGCAGGCGGCGGGCCTGGAGCTGCGAGTGGCGATACGGCGGAACCGGGTTCACGACGTGCGATCGTAGACCTCGGGTGTGACGACGCTCTCCAGCGGAAGGCCGGCCGCATAGGCGCGCAGGTTGCGGAGGCTGTGCTCGCCCGCGTCGCGCCGGCGATCGGTTGTCGGTCCGCCGAGGTGCGGCGTCAGCGAGACATTTGCCAGGCCGCGCAAGGGGTGATCGACCGGCAGCGGTTCCACTGCGAAAACGTCGAGGCCAAAGAGCACCCGGCCCTCGCGGGCGACACGGATCAACGCCTCCTCGTCGACCACGGCGCCGCGACCCAGGTTGACGAAAACGGCACCCGGACGAAGCCGGCGCAGCAGCGACTCCGTGACGATGCCGGCTGTCTCGGGAATCAGGGGGGCGAGCTCGACGACCACGTCGTTAGCAGAGAACAGCGCCTCGAGTGTCTCACATCGATGGATACCAAAGTGCGTTTCGGCTTCCGCAGTGACATCCGGTGCATGCACGCTGATGCGCACGCCGAACGGGCGGAGCAGGGCGACGAGTTCGCGGGCGACGAGGCCGAAACCGTGAATGCCGACGTTGCGACCGAAGAGCGAGGCGGTCTCGGTGCCGCCATTCTTCCATCCCCCGCCGTGATGCATCGCGAGCGCCCAGTGCGTGGCGCGACGCAGGCAGGCAAGGATGTGGAAAAGCGCCCACTCGGCCACGATGCGGCTGATCGAACCGCCCCAGTTGGTGACGATCAGGCCGTTCTCGATGTGCTCGCGGGAAACCAGGCGCTTGACGGAGCCGCACAGATAACAGACGTAGCGCAGGCGGCGCGGCAAAACGCGCGGCAGCGGCGGGGTCTTCCATCCAGCGACGAGAATCTCCGGATTCATTTCGGCCAGCGCCGCATGGAACGAAGCCTCGTCGCCTCGCGTCGGATCGATGACGACGTGGTGCCGGGCAATGCCCTGGACATTGTCCAACAGGGGACCGGGCAGGAAGTCGCGCACTTCGCCCGGCGTGAGCGCGACCAGCATTGACGCGGGCACGGACGGTGCGGAGCGAGCAGCCGTCAACGGGAGTTCGGATCGGGCGGAAAGCATTCGAGGACCTCGGCGGAGGGTTCAGGTTGAAAGGAAAGGGCACCGGCACCGGCCGGCACAAAGAAACGGGTGTAAGGACCGAAGCGATACGTCTGGTCACCGGCCGAAACGGCGCACGCACCGGACGTGATAACGCCCACGTAGGCGGACGACTCGGACTTGGTGGCGGAGGCGTTGAACGTAGACTTGCGCACCCGAAAGCACGGTGTGCGCTCGGGGCCGATCAGGTCATCCTGGTACGAATCGGGTCCGAGGGCACGTCGCCGGCGCGGCGGGCACCGGGCTTCGGTGAGGATCCGGCCGGCGGACCACGGCGCGGTGTCGAACACGTCGAGGCAGAAGTCGAGTCCCCGGTTCATGAAACGCGCTGACTCCGGCAACACATACCCGCCGCGCTCGAACTCGAAACGGACGACGAGATCGCTCGGCTCCTGGATCTCGACGAGGAAGACGCCTTCGCCGAGCGCGTGAGGCACGCCTCCGGGGACGATGTAGGTATCGCCTGGTTTGACGGGCACGCGATCGAAGCAGGCCTCGATCGCCCGGATGTCCTGGGTCTCAATCATCCGGCGAAGGGCGTCGCGCGACGGCGGGCGCTGGAAACCGAGATAAATGTAGGGAGCGGCGACCTCGGTTCGGGTGGCGAGTACATGGTACGCCTCGGTCTTTCCGGAGGGAGCGTTGAGGAACTGCTGGGCAAACGCGGCCGTCGGGTGTGCTTGGAAGTGCAGGCGGATCGCTGGGTCGAGCAGCTTGACGAGCACCTGAGGGTGCGCGCCAAACCGGGCGACGTGGCTCTCGCCAAGGAAGTAGGCGGGATCGCTGGCCAGCAGGTCGGTGAAGGCGACGGTGCGGCCGTCGATCTCGACTGGCGAGATACCCTCGACGAGGTGCTCGCGTCCGGGGTTGGTGGCGCGCGTGGTCGAGGCGAGCCAGTCCTCCGGGAAATGGCTGTCGTGCGGTGTCGCCGCACCGCCAAGCCGGTCCAAGGTCCGGCCGCCTTGATAGGTGCGCCACACGCGGTTTGGCGGGAGCGGGATGACCCTCGGATGGTTCATGGGACAGAGGTGCCTTTCGCCAGCACGGCGTTGGCCGGAACCGGGTTGCGCCGGGCGGCGTGACGCAACCCCAGTCCGATCGCCACGACCACGCCGCCACAGAAGAGGAAGGCGATGCGCCCGGGCAACGGGTTCGGAATCGCGGCGAGCAGGCAGATGAAGCCCCCGTAGCAGAGGCAGAGAAACCCGAGGGTCTGGCCCTGTTGGACGTCGTTGCCCGGTCCCTCTTCCTTGGCGAAGTCCACGGGCGTGCACATGCGGGTGTAAAATGCCTCGATCCGCGCCCGGTCGGCGGGGGCGACGCGATTCCAGAACCGCATCGAACCAAAGAACCACAGGCAGCCCACGGTCAGATTGAGCGCGAGGCCGGAGGCGACCGTCCAGTACCCTGCTTCGGTGACCGAGAGAGGCGCGGCGAGATCGAAGGTGCGCGCCACCCAGTCGGCGTCGAGATACCGGGCCGAGACAAATGAGGCAACGAGACAGACAATCACGGTGGTCCAACCCGACCACGGCGGGGTTCGTTTGACAAACATGCAGAGCGTCAACGGAACGGTGTAGGGCACGGCAACAAGGGAACCGAAGGTCAGCATGAGCTCGAAGAGGCCGACGTTCTCGAGCCGGCTGAAGTTCAGGCCGGCGACAATGACGAGCACGCCCATCGCACCGGTCGCGATCTTGCCCGTCAGGACCATCTCCCGGTCGCTTGCCGATGGACGCAACACGGGCAGATAGAAATTGCGGACGAAGATGCCGGCGTTGCGATTCAGTCCGCTGTCCATCGAGGACATCGTGGCCGCGAGGATGCCGCTGATGAGCAGGCCGATCATGCCGGCGGGAAGGGTCACGAGACAGGTGGCGAAAAAGGCGCCCTCGGCGGGGTTGCGCAGCCCCGGGAAGACAGCGGACAGGTCCGGGTGGAGGATGCGGGCCGCCATGGGCGTGGTAAACCAGACAACGGGCCCGACCACGAAGAGCAGGGCGGCCATGAGGGCGGCGCGGCGGGCATGCCGCCCGTCCTTCACACAAAGATAGCGCGAGGCGTCGAACAGATTGTTGGCCGAGATGTACTGTTTCACGACGATGGCGCCAACCCAGAGCAGCATGATCGGCGAGTCGAACATGGAGCCGACGTCGAGGTGACCTGCCGGCAGCTTCTCGAGGAAGGCGCCCACGCCGCCGACCTCGCGCAGCGCGAAGACCGCCGCCACGACGGTCACCGGCATGAGAATGAGCACCTGGATGAAATCGCCGGCGATGGCGGCCCAGCTGCCACCCACGAGGGTCATCGCAACGACGACGGCGCCGGTGACGATGATGGTGAGTTCGAGGTCGAAGCCGAAGGCGGCGGTGAGGAAGACGCCAAGGCCGTTGAGCCAGATGCCCGCATAGAGCGTTCCAAGAGGAATCTGCAGCCAGGTGAAGACCTGCTCGTTGACTTTGGAGAAACGCTCGCGCACCGCTTCGAGCACGGTCACGACCCGCATCTGCCGGGACCGAGCGCCGAAGTAGAGGGCGTTGAAGACGAAGCCGAGGGCGTTGCCGAAGAAGATGACGAAGATCGGCCATCCCTCGGAGTAGGCTTTGCTGGCGGCGCCAGTGAAGGTCCAGGCGCTGAACTGCGTCATGAAGGCGGAGCTCCCGACCAGCCACCACAACATCTGTCCGCCACCGCGAAAGTAGTCGCTGGAGTTCCGGACGAAGCGGGAGACCAGCCACCCCATGGCGAGCATGAAGACGAAGTAGAAAGCGATGACGCCGGAGTCGTAGACGCTCATGGGGGGTGGCCGTATTTCCGAATTGATAATTATAAATCACAAGAAAAAAGTGTTCCGCCGTGAATCGGAGGGGCCTCTCAGCCTCTGGCCCGGCAGAACGTGGCACGGGCGTCCCGCCCGTGGACGGCGCACCGCGCCGCAGACTTGGGGCTTGGGCGAGACGCCCAAGCCACTTCACGCGCAAGATGCCCGTGCCACGGCAGACAACGGCGCCGGGGAAGAGCCGGAGATGGGCCCATGCGCAGGGGGTGCTCAGCCGGCGGATCGCGCAGGACCGGTGGTGTCGCCGAGGTGCAGGGTCGAGGGCAGGATCAAGTCGATGCAGCTGCCGTCGGCGCCGGTTTGGGCGTCAAGCACGAGACGGGCGGCGGCGCGGCCGAGGGATTCGGCGTCGCAGCCCGCCGCGGTGAGGGTGGGTTTCTCCTCGTGGGCGAGGGATGAATAATCCGCTGCGCCCACGCTGACGTCGCCGGGCACCGTGTAGTCTTCGCGTTCGAAGGCGGCGACGGCGCCGCGCGCCATGTGCTGGTTGTACGTGATGAAGGCAGTGGGGAAGTCGCGGCGTTTCGCAAACAGGAGCAAGGCGTGCACGGCTTCGGCGCCGGCGGCCCGGTCGCCCTGCTTTTGCGAGACCGCATAGCGCGGGTCGGCCTCGAGCCCGGCACCGCGCAGGGCGGCCAGATAGGCGCGATAACGGGCCTCGTGGCGTCCAAGGCCGATGTTGCCGCCGATCCAGCCGATGCGCCGGTGGCCCAGTTCCTTGAGGTGCTGCACCAACGAGGCGATCGCCTGCGGCTCGTTGCCGAGCACCGAGTGGCAGAGGCCCTGATGACGGGCGGACACGGCGACAATACGGGTCTCGAGTTCGCGCAGCTTCAGCAGGAAGTCGTCGTCAACCTGGCCGAGCAGCACGACTCCTTTCAAGGCATGGCCGGCGTGAAAGAACTGCCGGAGTTTCGGGACGGTCAACGTGTCCTCGGAGCCCAGGATGACCGTGGCGTAACCCTGGTCGGACAGGGCGGAGTGCAGGCCGTGCAGCACCTGGCCGAAGTAGCTGCCCTGCGTGTGGATGTTGAGTCCGGAACGCAGAACGAAGCCCACCTGGCGCTGGCGGGTTCCTGCGGGCGACTGCTCCAGCTTCATACCCTTGGGCTTGTAGCCGAGGCTGATGGCGTGATCCCAGATGCGTTGGTAGGTGTCCGGACTGATGTTTTCGCGGCGTCCGTTGAGCACCATCGAGACGAGGCCTTGGGAGACGCCGAGGTCCTTGGCCAGCTTGGTCTGAGAAATCCGGGTGACTCGTCCCATCGGCGCGGACCTTTTCCAAGGGCGTTCGCAAACTCAACCTCGGAGTGGATTCCGAGGATGCGCCGAATCGATAATGCCCGGCACTTGCAGTGGAATATTGGTGGTGAACGCGTATCCTACCTTCCATGAAGCTCTCTTTGCTGGTCGTCGCCGCTTTCGCGGTGGCCTCAATGCTCTACGCCGCTTTTCCCATGACCAAGAAACTTTCCGACGACGCCCCGGCGGCCGATCCCGCCGCCTGCAACATCGAGGGCCCTGTATCCGCCTGCGGCCTGCCGTCCGAGGTCGTCATCGACCTGGGCAACAAGAAGGTCCAGCGGACCGAGGCAGAGTGGCGCGCGCGCCTCACTCCCATGCAGTACCGCGTGGCACGCGAACAGGGCACCGAGCCGCCGTTTCGCAACGAGTATTTCGATAACAAGCGCGACGGCGTCTATCTCTGCGTTGGGTGCGATGTGCCGCTCTTCGACAGCCGGCACAAGTACGACAGCGGCACGGGCTGGCCGAGTTTCTCGAAACCGCTTGAGGCCGCCTTCGTGGGCGAGGCGCGCGATGTGAGTCACGGCATGGTCCGGATCGAGACGCATTGCGCCGTCTGCGGCAGCCATCTCGGCCACGTCTTCGACGACGGCCCGCGGCCGACGGGCCTGCGCTACTGCATCAACTCGGCGTCGATGAGGTTTTTGACGCGGACGGAGTACGCAGCGTGGGTGACGAAGAAGGCCGCCGCGGAGAATACGGAGTAGCCGCGATCGCAGGCGGACGGTGTCCATCGCGTATCTGGATTGAAGGAGCGGCGACACTCCTTGTCCTGCGGCTTCGCCAAAAAAAACGGCGGGCCGTGGCCCGCCGTTGGTGAAGTGGGACGATCGTCTCCCGTCAGACCTTCGGGAACTTGGTCCAGCGGGCCCCGGCCTTGGCGCTCTTGATGACCGTTTCGATGAAGGCCATGCCCTTGACGCCGTCGTCAATCGTCGGGAAGTCGAGGTCCTTCGGCAGTTTCTTGCCGGAGACCTCGGCCTCAATGGCGCGGAAGGCTTCGCGGTAGATGTTGCCAAAGGCTTCGAGATAACCCTCGGGGTGGCCGGCCGGGATGCGGGTGAAGCGCTTGGCTTCGTCGCCCACGTAACCGTTGCCGCGGCGCCAGAGCTGGGCCGGGCGGTCGGGGAACTTTACCCACAGTTCGTTCGGGTGCTCCTGCTTCCATTCGAGTCCGGCCTTCGTGCCATAGATGCGGATGTTGAGGTTGTTCTCTTCGCCCACGGAGATCTGCGAGGCATGGAGGATTCCCTTGGCGCCGCCCTTGAACCGGAGCAGGACGTTGCCGTCGTCGTCGAGCCTGCGACCGGGGACGAAGATGCTGAGATCGGCGCAGAGCTGTTCGATGTCGAGGCCGGTGATATAGTGGGCGAGGTTCTCGGCGTGGGTGCCGATGTCGCCCATGCAGCCGGCGGCGCCGCTCCGTTTCGGGTCGGTGCGCCAGGCGGCCTGCTTTTGTCCGGACGCCTCGATGCGGTCGGAGAGCCATCCCTGCGGGTACTCGACGACGACCTTGCGGATCGTGCCGAGATCGCCGGCCTTCACCATCGCGCGCGCCTGCTTGACCATCGCGTTGCCGGTGTAGTTGTGCGTCAGGACAAAGACCTTGCCGGTCTTGGCGACGATCTTCTTGAGGGCCTGGGCCTCCTTCAGGTTGAAAGTGACGGGTTTGTCGCAAACGACGTTGAAACCGGCCTCGAGGAAGCACTTGGCGGCGGGAAAGTGCTGGTGGTTGGGCGTGACGATGACGACGAAGTCGAGGCGGCTTTCGGCCGGGGCGGCCTGCTCGGCGCGGGCCATTTCCTCAAAGCTGCCGTACACGCGGGCCGGATCGAGGAAGAAGTCGGCGCCGGAGTCGCGCGAACGTTGCGGGTCGGAGGAGAAGGCGCCGGCGACGAGCTCGGCGCGTCCGTCCATAATGGCGGCGATGCGATGAACGGCGCCAATAAACGCGCCGCGTCCGCCGCCGATCATGCCAAAGCGAAGTTTACGATTCATAGGGAGGAAAGGGGAAGGGTGAGGGGTTATGGGTTATGGGTTATAGGTCATGGGGCTGCACCCCTGACCTCTGACCCATCACCTATGACCGGTTACTGATTCTTCTTGTCGAAGGCGGCGTCGAAGGCGAGGGAGCTCGGGGGGAAGTCGACCTTGCGCACGAAGGCGGCGGCCTCGGTTCCTCCGTGGACGCGGTCCATGCGGATGTCCTCCCACTCGACGGAGAGCGGGCCGCGGTAGCCGATGTCGTTCAAGGCAACGATGACGTCCTCGAACTTGATGTCGCCGTGGCCGAGGGAGCGGAAGTCCCAGAAGCGGCGCGCGTCGCCGAATCCGGTGTGGCCGCCGAAGACTCCGACGGTGCCATCGCCGTGGCCCCACCAGACGTCCTTCATGTGGACGTGGTAGATGCGGTCGGAGAAGGTGCGGAGGAACTTCACGTAGTCGACGCCTTGATACCCTAGGTGCGACGGGTCGTAGTTGAAGCCGAAGCGCTTGTGGCCCTTCACGGCTTCCATCGCGCGCTCGGCGGAGGCGATGTCGAAGGCGATCTCGGTCGGGTGGACTTCCAGCGCGA
>CAYOSX010000055.1:0-14628 GCA_964406745.1 uncultured Opitutus sp. | reverse complement strand
GTGAACGCCGACGACGTCAGGCGTAAGGAAGTAGACCGGCGGGCCCAGCATCCCGGCCTCGGCCTCGATGCCGCCGACCCCCCAGCCGACGATGCCGATGCCGTTGATCATCGTGGTGTGTGAGTCCGTTCCGACCAGCGTGTCCGGATAATAGACCCCGTTGCTGTCGGAGAGCACGCCCTTGGCCAGGAACTCCAGGTTGACCTGGTGCACAATGCCGATGCCCGGAGGCACGACCTTGAACGTATCAAACGCCTGCATGCCCCACTTGAGAAACTGGTAACGTTCACGGTTGCGGGTGAACTCCAGCTCCAGGTTGCGGCGCAGGGCGTCCGCCGAACCTGCGAAGTCGACCTGCACGGAATGGTCGACGACGAGATCCACCGGCACCAGCGGCTCGATGATCTTCGGATCCTTCCCGAGGCGCGCGACGGCCGAGCGCATGGCCGCCAGGTCCACGAGCAGCGGAACGCCCGTGAAGTCCTGCAGAACGATGCGGGCGACGACGAAAGGAATCTCCTGCGTCCGCTCCGCCTTCGCCTGCCAGGAAGCGAGCTCCCGGATCGCCTGTTCGGAGACGCGCTTGCCATCGGCGTTGCGCAAGAGCGACTCGAGCACGAGGCGGATCGACACCGGCAGGCGATCGATCGCGAAGCCCGCCTTGGCCAGGGCCGGCAGCGAATAGAACGAATGCGAAGCGCCGTTGGCGCTGAAGGTCGCAAGCGTGTTGAACGGATTCGGGAGACTCATGGAGGGAAGTGGAGGTGCGGCGGCCGATCGGGACGACGCGGGAACGATGACGCCGACGTCGACCGTTGCTTACTGGGCGAGGGCGGCTTTGACGGCTTCGAAGTGGGGCAGGTCCTTGGGCGTCGGAGTCTGCTCGGCGTATTTCACGACCCCATCCGCACCGATGACGAATGCCGCCCGTGCCGCCGTGTCGCCGACGCCGGCGAAGTTGGGAAATACGACGTCGTACGCCTTGGTCACAACCTTGTTGAGGTCGGAGAGCAGCGTGACCTTGATTCCATTCTGCTTGGCCCAGGCTTCCTGAGAGAGGTGCGTGTCCACGCTGATCGCATACACCTCTGCATTCAGACCCGCATACGCATCGATGCCCGTGCTCATGTCGCACATCTCCTGGGTGCAGACGCTCGAGAACGCGGCCGGGAAGAACAGCAGCACCGTCTGCTTCTTGCCGAAATTGGCGCTGAGCGTCACTTCCTTGAGGCCGTCGGCCGTCTTGGACTTGAGGGTGAAATCGGGAGCTTTGGAACCGACCGCGATGGGCATGGGAGAGGAATTGAGGGTTAGGAAACGCGGACCGTCAGAGGGACGTCCGACTGGGAACGCTCAAAGTAGGCTCCAGCGACCGAACGCGGCAACCCGTTTTTACGTCTAGAAGGCGGCATTCTTGTTTCGTTCTCGACGGCATAAGATCTTTCGCCCCGAAGCCTGCTGCCGGCCGGCCTTCAAAACGCCCTTGCTCCTTCCCTCCCCTCGCCGCTTAACCTTGGCCCCTTCCGCTATGAACCTGATCGAAGACTTGCAATGGCGCGGCCTCCTGGCCGACTGCACCGACTTGGATGCGCTGGCGAAGCGCCTGACCGAGGGACCGGTGACGCTGTATTGCGGCTTCGATCCGACCGGTGATTCATTGCATGTAGGGCACCTCATGGGACAGTTGACCCTCGCCCGCTTCCAACGCACCGGCCATCACCCCATCGCCCTCGCCGGCGGCGCCACCGGCATGATCGGCGATCCTTCGGGAAAGTCCTCCGAACGCAACCTGCTCACCCGCGAGCAGCTTTCCCACAACGTCACCCGCATCAAGGGGCAGCTCGCCCGTCTGCTCGATTTTGAAACGACGGCGAACCCGGCCCGGCTCGTCGATAACGCGGACTGGACCGCTCCGATCAGCCTTCTCGATTTCCTCCGCGATGTCGGAAAACATTTCTCGCTGAACGTCATGCTCGCGAAGGACTCCGTGAAGTCCCGCATGGAGGGTGACTCGGGGATCAGCTACACCGAGTTCAGCTACCAACTGCTCCAGGCGCACGACTTCTACCATCTGCGCAAAGTCTTCGACTGCGAACTGCAGATCGGCGGCTCCGACCAGTGGGGCAACATCACCGCCGGCACCGACCTGATCCGCAAAAAACTCGGGGTTCCCGCGTGGGGATGGACCTTTCCGCTCATCACGAAGGCGGACGGCACCAAGTTCGGCAAAACGGAGGGCGGCGCCGTGTGGCTCGATCCGCAAAAGACGAGTCCGTACAAGTTCTACCAGTTCTTCATCAACACGGAGGACGCCAAGGTCTCCGAGTACCTGCGCAAGTTCACTTTTCTCTCGCGTCCGGAAATCGAGAACCTCGAGGCAGCGCATGCGGCCAACCCGGGTGCGCGCGAAGCGCACAAGGCGCTCGCCCGCGAGGTCACACGACTCGTGCATGGCGACAGCGCGCTCGAGGCGGCCCTGCGTGCCAGCGAGATCCTGTTCGGCGCGGAAATTGGCGACACCACGGAAGAGACCTTCCGCGATGTTGTCGGCGAGATCCCCACGAAACCGTTGGCGCCCGAACAGCTTTCCGGAGACGGCACCGCCTTGACCGAATTGCTCGTGCAAGCAGGGCTGTGCCCGTCGAAGGGTCAGGCGCGCAAGGATATTGAGGGAGGCGGAATCTACGTGAACAACGTCAAAGCCAGCCCGTCCGCGCCCACCCGCGCCCTGACCACCGGCGACCTGCTCTTCGGCAAGTACATCCTCCTGCGCAAGGGCAAGCGAAGCTACGCCGTGCTCGCCCTTCCCGCCTGACGTCAGCGGTACAGCCAGTACTTGCGGGACGCCTGCTGAAACGAGCGCGCCTGCGCCTCCCACGTCGTCACGAAGCGGTGCACGTCCACGCGTGATCCGTCGCGCGTGAGCGCCTGCCACCACGAGGACGAGCCGACATGCTTGTTGAAAAGGTCGGCCTGCCCGTTGGTGGCGGCGGCAAAGGGGTTGCGCGCCGCCCGCGCCGCCGCGATCTGCATCATGTGAAACGACAGCTCCGTCGGGCGCCACGCGTTCCAGTCGGCAATTTCCACCCGCACGCCCGGCAAGGTTGATCCTCCGGGCCCGGCCCCCGGCACCGTGTGCGGGACAAAACGCAGGCCCGGCAGCGACCGGCGGTTCAACTCGGTGGCGAGCGTCGCCTGAGGGATCTCCGCGTGCGAAAGCAGGCGAAACGGATACGGCGTGCCCACCCCGTGCCGAAACCCGCCCAGCTGAGCCCCGAGCCCGGTCATCGCGTAGCCCACGACCGCGTCAAAGCTCGGTACGTTCGGCGAGGTCGGCACCCATTTGAGCCCCGTCTGCGGCCACAAATAACGGCGCTGCCATCCCTGCATGCCGACAATCGTCAGCCGGCCCCTGCGACGCACCGCGTCCGGAATTTTCAATACACCTGGCTCCATCGCAGCAAATCGCGCCAGCTCGCCCATGGTCAGTCCATGCACGTACGGCACCGGAAAGGCCCCCACATAACTCATCCAACGGGCCTCGAGCGGCGGGCCGGAGACCTTGAGGCCGCCGAGCGGATTCGGCCGGTCGAGCACCACCACCTCCACGTTCTGCTCGAAGCACGCCTCCATGGCGTAGCGCATGCAGCTCACGTAGGTGTACGACCGCGCACCCACGTCCTGGAGGTCGACCACCAGCACATCGATGCCGCGCAACATCGCGGGGGTGGGTTTGCGATACGGTCCGTACAACGAAAAAACGGGCAATCTCGTCCGTGGATCGACCTTGTCCGGCACGGGAACCTCCGCCCGTTCGTTGCCATAGATTCCATGCTCCGGCCCGAAGAGCGCGACGAGGCGGAACCGCCGGTCGCGACGCAGGACATCGATCGTGCTCACCCCGTGCCGGTTGACTCCGGCCGGGTGCGTGAGCAGCCCCACCCGTTTGCCCACCAAGGGGGCGAAGCCTTGTTGCTCGAGCACATCGATGCCGAGGAGCACGCCGGACGCGAACGACGGTTGCGGAGCCTGAGGCGCGGTCGTGGGCCGGGCCACAGGCGATGGCGGAACCGCGGCGGTCGTCGTCGCCGGGCGCGTCGGCGAAACGGCTCCGCCAGAGCCTCCGCCGGCACAACCGGCCAACAGTGCCGCTAGGGCGAGGCCAAGCCAGCATGCCGTTTTTCCCACGAACGAGTTCACTCCCATCACGCGCATCGTGGCCATCCGGGCCCGTCGGGGTGAAGCGCAAACGTTCAGCTGCTTCGATTTCCTGTTCGCTACGATCAGCGCCAGGATTTTGCAGCATATCGGCGTGATAACCGCAGCAAGGCCCGCGCGCCTCAAGTGCCTCGCGGCTGTAACCTTTGAGTTTTTGACCTGTCACAAAAGCCGCATTACTCTGCGCCTATGAACGTCCGTCTGACCCTTGTTGCCCTCGGAACCATCGCCGCCGGTCTGCTCGCCGGTTGCGCGACCTCGTCCTCACCACTCGATCGCATCGATCGCAACCGCGACCTCTACGAGTCGTGGCCGCTCGAGGTGAAGGAGGCCATCCTCGACCAACGCGTTATCCCCGGCATGGACGCCGAGATGGTGCGCATGGCCGTCGGCGAGCCCACGGAAATCAACACACGTCCCGATCCGCGCAGTCGCGTGATGGAGGAAGTCTGGATCTACCGGACGCGCGGCAGCAGTGGCGGCGGTGCCCTGCGCAACACCAGCATTTCAGTCGGCGGCGGCACCGGTGGCGTCTACGTCGGCGGCAGCCCGGTCTCACTCGGCGGCGGCGGTCAGGCCAGCATCCCGGAGGAGAACGTGGTCATCTTTCAGAATGGCCGGGTCAGCCGCAGCACCCTCGGCCCCTGAGGTTCACAATGACCAACGCGTGACACAGGCATTCCTGCCTGTGCTCTGAGACGTACGACACTGCCCGGAATCACAGGCAGGAAGGCCTGTGTCACTCACCCCTGCACGTACGGGTTGCCTCGCTTCTCCGCGCCAACCGTAGTGCTCGGCCCATGTCCCGGATAGACGATCGTGGCGTCCGGCAAAGTGTAGATCTGCGCGCGAATCGACTGCTCGAGCTGTTTCATGCTGCCACCGGGTAAATCGGTGCGCCCGACACTGCCCGCAAACAGGGCATCGCCCACGAACGCGGCGCCGGCTGCCGCGAAGTAGAAGAGCACATTGCCCGGACAATGCCCGGGCACATGTCGGACCTCCACCTGCTGGCCCAAGGCTTCGAATCGGTCGCCTTGCTTGACCCAATGGTCGACGTGCACCGGCTCGAGTTCGATGCCGCGCCCGAGAAAAACCTTCATCACTTCCGGCGTCTCGATCAAGGCCCGGTCCGCTTCATGCGCCCTCACTTTTGCGCCCGAGTGCCGGACAACCGAGGCCGCGCCCTGGGTGTGATCCCAGTGACCATGCGTGATCCAGAGTTCCGTCAAACGGCACGATTGCTCGCGAAGCAACGGTTCGATCTCCGCCCATATCTCGTCGGGCGCGTCGATCAGAACGGCTTCGCCCCGCGCGGAGTCGGTGAGCAGAAACGCATTCGTTTGAATCGGGCCGGCCGGAAACACGTGCAGCTTCATGAGGGCGGAGCACACACTGATTTTCGCGCGCCGCAACCGCGAACCGAGTTCCTCCGTCGCCTCCGCCCCGGTCTGACCTCGTCCTCTGCAATCTCTGCGACCTCCTGTTCAATTCCCTTACGGGTACATAATCCCCGCCCGCGCCTCCGACCGCGAAAGCCGGCTTGCCAGCGCAGCCGGCTGCCGCCCACGATGCCCGTTCCTATGTCCACTCTGAAGTTCGCCGTTTTGCCGGGAGACTACATCGGGCCCGAGGTCATGACCGAGGCGCTCCGCGTGCTCGAGCACGTCGCCAAGAAGGAAGGGCTGACGCTCTCCTACCAGGTTGCCGATGTTGGCGGCGCGGGCATCGACAATCATGGCAAGGCCTTGCCCGACTCGACGCTCAAGCTCTGCCAGGAGTCGGACGCGATCCTCTTCGGCTCCGTCGGCGGTCCAAAGTGGGAAAAACTTCCGCCCAAGGAACAGCCCGAGCGCGCCGCCCTCCTGCCCCTTCGCAAGGCATTCAGCCTCTTCGCCAATATCCGCCCGGGATTGCTCTACAAGGACCTCGTGGACGCATCTCCGCTCAAGGCCGAGCGCATTCCCCAAGGGATCGACATTGTCTGCATCCGCGAACTGACCGGCGGCATCTATTTTGGCCAGCCCAAGACCACGACGACCCTTGAGAACGGGGAACAGCAGGCGATCGACACGATGGTCTACAAGACCTCCGAGATCGAACGCATCGCCGAGGTCGCCGCCGTCACCGCCCGCGCCCGCGGCAAGCGCGTCTGCTCGGTCGACAAGGCCAACGTGCTCGAAACCTCCGTCCTCTGGCGCAAGACGGTCACGGCCTACTTCGCCGCGAACCATCCCGACCTCGCGCTCACTCACATGTACGTCGACAACGCCGCCATGCAGCTCGCGCGCGACCCGAACCAGTTCGACGTGCTCTTCACGGAAAACATGTTCGGCGACATCCTCTCCGACGAGATGGCTGTGATCTGCGGCTCCCTCGGCATGATGAGCTCCGCCTCGCTCGGCACCGGTCACAACGCCCACGGCAAGCCCTTCGGCTTGTACGAACCCGCCGGCGGCACGGCTCCCGACATTGCCGGCAAGGGCATTGCCAATCCCTGCGCCCAAGTGCTCTCGGGTGCGCTCATGCTGCGCTACAGCTTTGGCCTCGACGCCCTCGCGACCCGGATCGAAAAGGCCGTTCGCGACACCGTCACCGTCGACGGCGTGAGGACAGGCGACATCGCCTTTGGCCGCCCCGCCGTGGGCACGCGCGCGATGGCCGACGCCATCATCGCGCGCCTCAGCTGAGTGCCTCGACTATACTGACTCATCCGAAGTCCGGCTTGGAGGTAGGAGCGGCTTTACGCCGCGATGGCATGCGGACGGCATTCATCGCGGCGTAAAGCCGCTCCTACACGCCTTGGCTGCCTTTTGCGCGGCCTGGCGTGCCGTGGATTCTACAGTTGGAGCAAACAAGGCCGCGCGCTTCTTCGCGGGCTTGGTGAGAATCGGATTGGTGACGGAGGCGCAAGCGCCGTCGCCGACCACCGTGTCCCCGCGGAGGTCTTTTCGCCTTCCCCCTCCGCTCGTTGCTCTCCTCCACCCCGATGCCTACCTCTCCCCGATATCTGAACGCCTCCCGCGTTTCCTGCCTGGTCGCACTGTTCGCGCTCGCCTCGTCTGCCTTCGCGCAGGACGGCACGATCTATCCGCTCGAAGCCCCCGCCGAGCCCAACGCGATTGTTCTCGGTACCGGCGGCGTCGAGGGACAGACTGCGCCCGAAAGCTGGTTTCGCCAATGGGGCGACCCGATGGCGCGTAATATCTCGACCGCTACGCTCACGCCCTTTCTGCCTGATCCCGCCAAGGCCAACGGTGCCGCCGTCATCGTCGCGCCCGGTGGAGGCTTTCGCTGGTTGTCGATGGGCAACGAGGGCTGGGAAGTCGCGGAGGCCCTCGCCGCCCGCGGGGTCGCCGCCTTCGTGTTGAAGTATCGTCTCCAGCCGACCGGAGAAACCCTCGACGATTTGCGGGCGTCGATGAACCGGACCTTCGCATCCGCGGACGGCGCCGAACGTCCGCGCCCGCCGCGCATCGATTTGTCCAATCAACTCGCCGATGCCGAGGCCGCCTATTCCCTGATCGTCGCGAGGGCGAAGGAATGGGGCGTCGATACGCGCCGTTTGGGAATGATCGGTTTCTCAGCCGGCGCCGGCCTGACGATGCATTGCACCCTTCACTCCAAATCCATGAAACTGGCGTTCATCGGACCCATCTACGGCGGGATGGGACCCGTCGAAGTGCCCAAAGATGCGCCGCCTCTGTTCGCGGCCATCGCCACCGATGATTTTCTCTTCCGCGGTGAGTTCGGACTGATCAAGTCGTGGCACGAGGCCAGCCGTCCCGTCGAGTTTCACCTCTACCAGAACGGCGGCCACGGTTTCGGCCTCGGCAACCCCGACCGCACCAGCAATCGGTGGTTCGACGCCTTCATCCACTGGCTCGACGTGAACTCGTTTCTCAAGCCATCCGCGGAGAAATAGTTCGCGGGGAAGGACCTGCACGAGGTCATTTGCGAAGCCGGATCGAGAACTGGCTCAGGGCTCGGTTCCCTGGGCGGGCAACGTGGGAGGCAGCTCGTCCCCCACGAGCTCGAGCAGCTGGATGACGTTCAACCCCCACTGCGCCGTGTTGTTCGTCGTCACACCCGTCGGGATCTCATCGACCGGTCGCGGCACGTCGGGGCCTTCGTAACGCACGGTATCAAACCGGGTCACCGCCGGTCCGCTGGATGCCTGGCTCAGGATCGATTCCAACGCGCGAGCGGCCAGCGCAGGGTCGTCCAGTTTCACCGCGGCATAGGCACTCATGCGCGCGTACCACGATTGCCGCCCGTAACTCACGCGCCCGCCAAAGGCCTTCTCCTGTTCCTCCGCCGACGCACCGAGGTAACGACAATAGTCCAGCCAGGCCTCGTTCCACTCGGGAACATTCAGCAAAGGGGTGATCTCCATCATCAGCTCCGGGCCTCCCATCAACGCCGCGAGATGGGGAACCTGTGGCTGCTCCTTGATCAGATGGAGCGCCTTCGTCTCCGGATCGTATCCATAGGAAAATGACGTGAAGAGCTTCTGCGGCATTGCCGCCATCGACTTCATGCCGGTCACGATCCAGTCGCGGTACTTCGTGTCGCCCGTCCGCTCCCACGCCGTGAACCAGTTCCCCGCGAGGGCGAACCAGTCGGGTCCGACGCGGATGTTGACCGGATAGTTGCTGGGCTCGTCCACCTTCCGCAACGGCGGTGTCGCCAGCATGGCGAGATCCGCGTCGACGACCTCGTCGATGAGATCGCCGGTGCGCTCGTCCGTCGTGAGATAGTAGTAGTGCCGTTTCAACCACGCCTGGGCGACACGCGCCTCCTTGGCGCCGTCGCCCCAGTGGCGCACGTTGTGCCGCGTGCCCAGGCCCTTGAAGCGGCCCAGGTGGTACGAATCCACCTCCTGGGTGTGCCGGGTCATCGCCTCCGCCATGCGGAAGATGTCCGCGCGCCCCGTACGCAGGAAGCTGTACCAGAGCCAGAGATCGGGCATCAGCTCGGTGTTAGCCCAGGCGAAGCCGCCCACGTCGTAGCGCCACTCGCGACGGGTGGGATCGTAGGTGTGCATGATGTCCCCGAAATCCCAGAAACCGTACCAGCGACGCTGCTCAACCTGTCCCTGGTAGTAGGCGAACGCGAGGTCGAGTTGTTCCTCGAACCAGCGCTTCGCGGGCGTCGAGCGGTCCGGCAGACTCCACACCCCGAATGCCCCGACGGCATGATAGTGCTCAGGCGTGCAGATCAGCAGGGGCGTCCGGTGCGTGGTCCGCGCCAGATCGACCAGGGTGGCATTCGACGGCACGTCGCCAAAGGGCTGAAGAACGAGTTCCGTGGTGCGTGCGATGCCGGTCGCGGTGCTGAACCCCGGTTCGATGTCTTCGTACGTTGCCCGCAGCCCGTGCTCCTTGTCGCTGTAATGGCGCACGTCCATCGCGGGGGCGTCAGGCGACCACAACCAGAGCGTCAGCTCGGCCGCGTCGGATCCGCCGCCGGCGATCTCGATGCCCGTCGGATGAAGCTGCCAGAAATTCTTCATGCCGAGGGCGATTCCGCCGCTCGCATCGCCGACAAAGGCCAGCCCTTGGGCGCGCGTACCGCCGGCGACCTCGATCCAAGCGCTGTGGTTGCCGGTGCGTTTCTCGATGACAAACCCGTCCGCCTGCACCTGGGAGAGTTTGAAGTCGTTCCAGACGGGCAATTGCCGCACGAGCTCGGCGAGGCGCAGCTCTGCGAGGGGAGGCACGCGCTCGCCGGCGATCTGCTTCCGGTAGATCTCCGCGCCCGGGCTCGCGCTGCCGGCGACGAGTCGTACCGGCTCGGCGAATACACCCGTCGGCTCCCCGGCGAGTCGCACGTGCCGGTTGTGCTCCTCCTCGCGCATCGGCACGGCGAAACGCACGCCGAGGCCCTTGATGTAATCATGCTGCTGGTCGCCATCGAAGATCACGGAGTGCACGATCCGCACCTGGTCGGACCCTGCGGCAAAATAGAACCGCACGACGAACGGTAACCAGGCCCGCGACCCACCGTCGGCCTTGTGCCGGCCCTCCACCTTCACCACTGCTCGCACCGGGCCGTCCTGCTCTACCTTCGTCGACAGAATCTCGCTGGTGTAGTCTTCCTCGCGCAAGACGCGCCGGCTAGCGTAGTCGGACCGGTCCTCCCGCATGGCCACGAGCCGCCCGGCCCGCGCCACCACCCGCCCGTCCACCTCGACAGACTCGACGAGGTCACTCCCCTGCTTGGCCAGCCGGAACACGGTGTTGCCGGACGTCACGGTGATGGCATGGCCGGCCTGGCTGACCCGTAGCGGCGCCTCTGGAGTGGCGGGCGTTCCCCGAACAAGGGAAAGCTCCGCAGACTGACCGGCCGGCACCGTGGCAGCGTGTCCACTCCACTTGAGGGAGCCGTCGGGCCAGTAGGCCAGGGCCCACGTTTGCACGGGCAGGCTGTCGTTGCCTCCCGCGCGCAGGGCGAAGGTGGTGTCAGGCGCAATCGCACCCTGCGGCCACGGCACCCCCCAGCTGACGGGTTGGGCGGATGACGGCGCCCCTGGCTCAAGCCAGCGAAGCGGGACCCCGGCGGGCTCGGCAGCGTGGAGGGCGGACGCCCACGCGCCAAAGATGAATAGAAGAACCGTTTTTCTGAACGAAAGATCAGCGTTCATGGGATGAGGGTAGTCCTCTGCCGTCGATTGGACGAGCTTGGGTTGGCAGCGGCGAGGACACCGCATGACAAGGCGGCATCCGCCCCAGACCAATCCCAAATCCACGCGCTTGCATGCGTACAGTCCGCACGCGAACACCCTGAACGGGCGCGAGACGACAGATTACGGGCCCGGGCGCCCGACCATCGCAAGCCGGCTGGTGCGTGCGGCGTCGACCGCACGCGCCACCGCATGCAGCAGCTTCGAGCGCGCGATCGGTTTCGGTAAAAACTCAACCACTCCCAAACGATCAAACTCCTCCCGCAAATCCGGCGTTTCCTCCCCGCTCGCCACGACAAATCCCACATTGAGATAATCAAGCACTCGCAACGCCTGAAGGAGGGCGAGCCCGCCCATTCCGGGCATGTGGAGATTGGTCACCACCGCCCGGACCGCCTCGGCATGCTGCAGGAAGAGCGTCAGCGCCTCCTCGCCATTCGCCGCCGCGAGCACGCGATAACCCTGCGTGTCGAGCAGGCTTGCCGAGACCTTCAATACGTCCGCCTCATCGTCGACGACCAGGACGAGTTCACCCGCAGCCATCGGGAAGGGACCAGCCGAACCCGTCACAAAGGGCGATGCCGACTCCGCCGACGCCGGAAGGAACACCCGGAACTCGCTCCCCTTCCCCACCTCGCTGGTGACCGTCACGAAGCCGCCGTGGCTCTTCACAATTCCAAGTACAGACGACAAGCCGAGACCGGTTCCCTTACCAGGGTCCTTCGTCGTGAAGAAGGGATCGAAGATCCGTTCAAGGATCGGGGCAGGCATGCCGGCTCCGTTGTCCGCCACCTTCAGCATCACGTAAGGTCCGGGCTTGGCGTTGGCATGGGCCTTCGCCTCATGGTCATCCAGTTCGCGATTCTCGGCCGCCATCATGATGCGGCCGCCACCCGTCATCGCATCCCGCGCGTTCACGCAGAGATTCATCAGGACCTGGTGGAGCTGCGTCGCGTCCGCGAGCACGTTGTGCAGGTACGGAGGAACCTTCACCTGAACGTCGATGATCCGCGGAAACGTGGCGCGCAGCAGGCCGGCGACCTCGTCGACGATGACTCCGGGACGCAGACTCGTGCGGGTTCCCTCCGACCCCCGGCTGAACGTCAGCAATTGGGCGATCATCCGCGCTCCCCGCTGGGCGCCCTTTTCGATCGTCACCAGCATCTCCCGGTCCCGCGCCTCCTTTGTCCGGGACTTCACCAGGCCCGCCGCCATGAGCATCGAGCTGAGGATATTATTGAGGTCATGCGTGATGCCACTGGTCAGTGAACCGATCACTTCCATGCGCTGCGTGCGAAGAAAACGCTCTTCAAGACGACGGCGCTCGGTGATATCCTCGGCCACACCCACGATGCGGTAAACGACGCCGTCGCGGTTCCGGACAGGGAAGGCGCGATCGCGTATCCATCGGACGGATTCGTCTGGCCGCACGATGCGGAACTCCAGCTCGTAGCCGCCCTCCGCCTTCCGCGACGCCGCCTGATCGACGGCCACGCGGTCGTCGGGATGCACCGCGTCGACCCAGCGCGAAGGTTGCGAATAGAGCTCCCGCGCCGCCACGCCCCAGACCCGTTCGAAGGCCGGGCTGACGTAGAGCATCCGGCCTGTATGCGCGTCGGAGATCCAGAAGACCTCCTGGATATTCTCGGCGAGCTGCCGAAAGCGCTCCTCGCTTTCCGCCAGGGCATCCTGCGCCCGGCGGGTTTCCCGGCGAAGCCGCCCTTGCTCGAGCGCGTGCTCGACTGCGGGTCCCAACCGGCCCAGCCGGTCCTTGAGCAGATAATCCGCGGCCCCTTTTCGCATGGCCTCGACCGCCGTGTCCTCCCCGATCGTCCCGGAGACGATGATGAATGGAATGCTGAGCCCGGATGCCTGCACGATCGCGAGTGCTTCCAAGGCGGAGAAGCCGGGGAGGGAATAGTCCGACAGTACCAAGTCCCACCCTGCGGCGCCCAAGAGACGGTACAAGCCGTCCGCGGTGTCCGTCCGCTCATACTCAGGCTCGAAACCGACCCTGTCCAACTCCCGCACAAGCAGCTCCGCATCGTTGGCATTATCCTCGACGATCAGAACTTTGAGCGGTCGCATCATGGCCCGTTGCCCACCTTCGGCGGTTGATTCAATACCAGCCAATACAACCCGAGTTCGCCCACTGCGGCAGCGAACCGATCAAAATTGACGGGTTTCACAATGTAACTGTCAACGCCAAGTTGATAACTGTCCACTACATCACGCTGCTCCTTTGAGGACGTCAGGACCACGACCGGTATCATGCGGGTACGCGGGTCTCCCTTAATCCGTTTGAGCACCTCGAGTCCGTCGACCTTTGGCAGCTTCAGATCGAGGAGAATGACATTGGGAGCATCGGCCATGGTCCGCCCGGCGTGGGGACCTTCGCAAAACACGAATTCCAACGCCTCCACCCCGTCGCGCGCCACATGGATGCGGTTGGCGACCTTGGCCTTGCGCAAGGCGCGCAAGGCGAGTTCGAGATCCTGGGGATTGTCCTCTACAAGGAGGAGTTCGATGCCGTGGGTTTCGCTCATTCGGTGGTGTTGTCTGAGATCGTGAAGAAAAATGTCGCGCCTTTATCCGGCTCCGATTCGGCCCAGATCCGGCCACCATGCCGGTGGACGATGCGTTGCACAATGGCTAGACCCACGCCCGTGCCCTCGTAGTCCTCGATACGGTGAAGGCGCTGGAAGACGCCGAACAACTTTTCGGCGTAGCGCATGTCGAACCCAACCCCGTTATCCCGGACGTGATAGATCGTACCCTTCGCTCCAACGCTGGAACCGATCTCGATCACCGCGCGGGCGCGCTTGCGGGTGTACTTCAGGGCGTTCGAAAGCAGGTTGAGCCAGACTTGATTCAGGAGCGCGACATCCCCCTGGCAATCGGGCAGGCCGGCAAAACACAGGTCCACCTCGCGCCCGGGCCAGGGCGCTCCGAGTTCCACTGTCGCCGCTCGCGCCAGCGCCGTCATGTCGACCGTGTCCTTCTTGATCGGATGCCGGTTCAGGCGGGAGAACGACAGCAGGTCATCGATCAACGTCCCCATCCGCTGGGCCGCGTAACGAATCGTGTTCAGCTGCCGGCGTCCTTCCTCGGGCAGAGCCTCGCCGTGGTCCTCGATGACCGCCTGCGAGAACCCGTCGACTGCGCGCAACGGGGCGCGCAAGTCATGGGAAACCGAATACGAGAACGCCTCCAGCTCGCGATTGGCCGCCTCCAGCTGCGCGGTGCGTTCCGCCACCCGTTGCTCCAGCTCCGCGTTGAGCTGCTGGATGGTTTCCTGGGCGTTCTTGCGCTCCGTGATGTCGGCGCGAATGGCGACGTATTGCCGGGGCTTTCCCTGCTCGTTGAGGAAGGGAACAATGGTCGTGTCCACCCAGTAGAACGAGCCGTCCTTTGCGCGATTCTTGATCTCTCCATGCCAGACCTTCCCCCGGGCGATCGTGGTCCACAGATCGCGGATAAACTCCTTCGGGTGGTGCCCCGAGTTGATGAGGCGATGATCCTGCCCGAGCAGTTCATCGCGGGCGTATTTTGAAATCGCGCAAAACTTGTCGTTCACGTACGTGATCCGCCCCTGCGGATCCGTGATCGCCACGATCGCATGCTCGTCCAGCGCCGACTTCAGGTCGAGCACCTCCCGCGTCGACTGGCGCAGCTGCTCCAAGGCGTTCTTGCGTTCCGTGATGTCGGCGCGGATGGCGACGTAC
>CAYOSX010000054.1:0-15708 GCA_964406745.1 uncultured Opitutus sp. | reverse complement strand
CGCCTGTCTCCGGACGCGACAGAATCGACAAAGTCGTCGCTGTAGTAGAGCTGGTAAAGGTCCCAGGCGACATCGACCAGATCGATTGCCTTCTCCCGGTCCCACGTGTTGCGGAGCAGTCGAGCAACCTCCTGCTGCCGGCTTGGAGGCTGCGCGAGGAACCATCCGCTCAACGTGAACGCCAGCAGTGCGCTCGCCCAGAGCGGCAGATGCAGGCGGCGCTTCTTTCGACTGCGAGTTCGTGCGGACGGCATTGCAAAGAAGGGATGTTGTGCAATCGCAGAGCGTGGCAAGCCTGCCCGGTGTTCGAGTCCCCATTCGAACCCTTTTTGCGTGGCGACGATACGCCGTCCAGACTACGATGATTTCAGAACGGTTCGTGAGCAGGAGCGATTTTGGGTATCGATAGAAAGGATACGGTAAAGCAGGTCCGGGCCGTTGCTCGTCGCGCATCGGGGGGCGGTTAAGGCCGGTGGGCGAGAGGCGTTGCGCGCGCTCCTTCATCGCTAATACGATCCCGGG
Organism: uncultured Opitutus sp.; assembly: GCA_964406745.1. Taxonomy (GTDB): domain Bacteria; phylum Verrucomicrobiota; class Verrucomicrobiia; order Opitutales; family Opitutaceae; genus CAMAXB01. Next base: position 15,186 of record CAYOSX010000054.1, on the reverse strand, counting down.
TCAGGCAGTCCGGAGAGCCATGTGGGCGAGAAACAAGTGGAGCCGCCCGATTGTAGGGACGCTAATTGCGGGGCAGGGGGCACGATTTCGTGGTGGCAACGCATCCAAGCAGGGGCGTCACCCGTTTTATCATCATGAAGTCGGAGACACTACGTCGCCGACCCTCAACGTAGAACGATTATCCTTATGAAGATTGCCTCCTTCCTCGCCCTGTTCGCCCTCGCGACCTCCGTCGCATTTGCCAATCATCACGGCTCCAAAATGTCCGGTCCCAAGACCGTCGTGGACCTCGCCGTTGGCTCCAAAGATCACACCACGCTCGTTGCTGCCGTGAAGGCCGCCGGACTTGTGGAGACGCTCTCGGGGAATGGTCCCTTTACAATCTTCGCCCCCACGGACGCTGCTTTTGCCAAGCTTCCCGCGGGTACGCTCGAGTCCCTGCTGAAGCCTGAGAACAAGGATAAGCTCGCCGGTATTCTCACCTATCACGTTGTCGCGGGCAAGGTGATGGCTGCCGATGTTAAGGCCGGCAAGGTGAAGACTGTGAATGGGAAAGAGGCGACGATTTCGGTGTCCGGCGGGAAGGTGATGATCGATGGTGCGACCGTCGTTGCCACCGACCTTACGGCAGGCAATGGCGTGATCCACGTGATCGATACGGTCATCCTCCCGTAAGCACGATTTTTGGTAAGGTTATAGGGTTGACCCCGCGGCCTCTCGAGGCCGCGGGTTTTATTTTTTCAGGGCGTGCGGCGGCGACACCAGGCGAAAAGGGCGCAAATCCCCATACAAAGGGTAAGACGGTCGGGAACGAGATGCCCGAGAATGAAAGGATCGACTATCCGCCGAAAGCTCGGATCGGAGAATTGTTGCTTTGTGGACTCGGGGTCGACGTTCGGTGGCCGGTGACCGAAACAAATCTTTGTCTATGATGTGAAATTCTCGGGCTAGCGACGTTCCTGCTGAGGGACTTTTTGAAGCTTGGACACCTCGTAGCCGTTGCGATCCAGAAAGGCGACGAGGGCATCGTATTTCTCCGCGGGAATCGTCGGCGTGCGCGCCATGATCCAGACGTACTTGCGACTGGGGACTCCGATGATCGTGGTTTCGTAGGCATCGTCCAAATACATGATCAGGTATGCAGCTTTGAAGGGCCACAGGAACTGCATGCGCCACTCGGCATTCGTCTCCCGGTTGTGGATGAAGCCCTTCGGCGTGAGGGTGCGGACCGGACCGTCGAAGCTTCCGCGATTGAAGGTGAAGGTGGTGGCGACCGTACCGTCTTCGTTCAGTTCATAGCTCTCGATCGCGTTGTGGGCTCCGCGCTCAAGGAATGTGGGGATATTCGCAATCACGTACCAGTCTCCCATGAAGCGGGGAAGGTCGACAGAGGGCACGGTGGGGAGGGGCCGGGATTCGTCAGGCGAAGCCGCCGATTGGCAACCGGGGAGCACGGTGAGGGCAAGGGCGAGGAGGCCGGTGGCGGCCATGGGCGCCCCGGGCGTGGAGATTCTTGATGTCATTACCCTGCACTACGCGGGAAGAAGCGTGCGGGATGCACCCTTCTCGACGATACCCAGAGCCGCGCTATCCAAAGTGTTGGTGTGCGCTCACCATTGCCGCCGCGAAACGCTCCACATGCTCGCCGAGGGTAGGCATGCCGGGCGTCACGCGAACGCCTTTCACTTTCGAGTGATTCACCGGCGCGGTGAAGATCGCGTGCTCCTTCATGAGGTAGTCCGCGAGAAGGCGAGGCTCCACGCCGGCAATGCCCACATTGCCGACGGAGACGTGCCGGCTCGGATCGTCAGGGCTGTTGACGACGACTCCCGGGATCGTCGCGACAGCCTCACGCCAGCGTCGGTGCAGATGACGCATCCGGGCCTCCTTGTGCGCCGGGCCGATTTCGCGATGCAAGCGAATGGCTTCGATAAGGCCGACGTGCGCGGACTCGGGGCGGGTGCCGAGTTGTTCGAGCTTTCGAATGTTGTCGGTCGCAATGCCGGTGTCGGCTATCAGGGGCCAGATCTTCGCAACCTTGTCGCGCCGTACGTAGAGCAGCCCCATGCCGAGCGGCGAACACATCCACTTGTGCAGACTCGAGCCGAGATAATCGCAACCCAGGTCGCCAATCTTGAAAGCGACGAGTCCGAAACCGTGCGCCGAGTCGACCAGCACCTCGGCACCGACGGCATGGGCACGTTCGCAGATCTTCCGCACCGGAACGATCTGGCCGGAGATATTGATCAGGTGCGTGACGAGCAGGAGCTTCGTGCGCGCCGTGAACGCTGAAGCGTACGCGTCGACGATCTCGTCGTCGTTGCGCGGGTTGAGCGGGACGGAGACTTTGCGCAACACCACTCCGTGGCGGCGCGCCTTCTGCTCGAGCGCCTCGACCATGCTGCCGTAGTCCTGGTCACCATGCACGATCTCGTCGCCGGGGGCGAGATCGAGCCCCAGGATGATGGTATCGAGCGATTCGGTCGCATTGCGGGTGATCGCGATTTCGTCGGGTGAAACGCCGGCAACCTCGGCGAGCGCGACGCGTGCCGCCTCGTGATCAAGGCGGGCCTGCGTGCGCTTGTAGAGCGAGTTTCGGCTGTTGATCGATCGTGCCATGCGCAGTTCCGCCTCGAGGGTCGGAAGCGCTGCGGCATGGAAATAGCCGTACTCGAGGTTCGTGAAATCGGGTGCGGGCGCCCAGAGCGTGGCAACTTGCCGCCAATACTGCTCATCCGTGGCGAGTTTTTCGGGGTCCGCGCGGTCCGCCGTGGCGTGTGACGCGCGGGCTTCGCGCGCAGCTGCAAAGATCGAAGCACTCACGCCTGCGACCAGACTGGCTCGACCAAGATTTCCCAGAAATTCGCGACGCTTCATGCCGCGCCTTGATGCAGGTTCCGCGCCGCGGTTGCGCGTTATGAGGCGCATTCATGGCGTGGCTGTTGGTGAGAGGACGGGTGCCGTCCCTTCGTTCGGCGGGCAGAGGGACCTGCCCGCCCCCCGCCGGTCCAAACGCGCCCTACGTGTCGAGTTCGTCGTTGCCCAAGCCTGTCGGCAACGGAGCCGGGCGGTTGCAGACGCTCTTGAGGGCGACGCGACGACCTGCAGCCGCGCGGTCGAGGCACTCCATGGCCTCGACCACGTGATACGCGAGGGCGCCGCTGGCCCGGTGCGGCCGGCCCTTGCGCAGAGCGGCGTAGGCGAGGTCGGCGACACCCGTGCCGCGCCCGCGTTCGAGCGAGTGCGTGGCGGGCATGACCTCGGGCTCTTTTGCGCGCGGCCGATAGAGCCGCACGTCGCCGTTGAAGGTGTTGGGATCGGGAATGTCCAGCGTGCCTTCGGTTCCGTAGAGGACAATGCGGGGCAGGGTGGGCCCGGGCCAGACGTCGAAGCTCATCACCACCGTGGCGGCAACGTTGTTGGCAAACTCGAGGGTGCCTGAGTAATGCGTCGCCACTTCCACCGGAATGCGCGTGCCCGCCAGCGGCGCGCTCGTGATGGTGCGTTCGTTAAAGCTCTTTCCGGCAAAACCGCTGACGCGCGCGATCGGTCCCAGCAGATTGACCAAGGCCGTCAAATAGTACGGCCCCATGTCCCAGAGTGGACCGCCGCCCGGCTGGTAATAGAACTGCGGACTTGGATGCCAGCTCTCGTGTCCCCGGCAGACCATGAACGCCATCGCGGCTACCGGGGTGCCAATCGCGCCATCGTCGAGCAGCTTGCGCGCGGTCTGGAGGCCACCGCCCAGAAAGGTGTCCGGCGCGGAGCCCAGCAGCCGTCGTTGCTTGCGCGCGAGCGCGAGCTGGCGTTTGCCGTCGGCTGCGTTGAGCGCAAACGGTTTCTCGACGTAGACGTGTTTGCGCGCGAGCAAGGCACGTTCGTTGATCTCGGCATGGGCCTGCGGGATCGTCAGATTGACGACGATGTCGATGTCATCCGCAGCCAGCAGGTCGTCGACCGAACTGGCGCGCGGCACCCCGTACTCGGCGGCTTTCGCCTGGGCGCGGGTGAGGTCGAGATCGGCGCAGGCGGCGACTTCGAGAACACGGTAGGCGCGGCAGCCTTTGAAGTACTGGTCGCTGATCTTGCCGCAACCGATGACGCCAACTTTGAGGGGCGATTTCATGATTAAAGGAGTCTAGGTTGGGAGAAGGACGGGTGTCTTCTCAATCCCGGACTTCGTCGCTGGCCAGACCTGGCGCCGGCTCGGTTCGATCCCCCAGCATTCCCATTCCGGCCGCCAGCAGGATGACCGCCGTCCGGCCCACCGTGACCGCATCGAGCGTCCGCCCCTCGCCCCCGAAGCAGCCGCAGGCCATGTCAATTTCGCGTATCCAGGCGCTGGTGACAAAGACGGCGAACGTGAGCGAAAGCGCGGCGATCAGCAGCCATGCGCCGGGCCGGGTGGCGGCATGTATCAGGCCGGCGGCGCACACCAGCTCCAGCCACGGCACGTAGTAGGCGAGGGCGGGCACGAGGGCCGATGGCAGGAGGCGGTAGTTGTGCAGCTCGACCGCAAACTGCGCCGGATCGAGCGCCTTCATGATTCCCGCGTACGCAAAGAGCGCCGCCATGGCACCGCGCAACATCCACCAGCCGAGGGTCTTCATGGTTGCGACTGAGCCTGCCAGGCGGTCCATCCGCCTTCGAGGTACGCCACGTCGGTTGTGGCTAGTTCGCGCTGCAACCGGGCGGCGACCGAACGCGCCGCCGCACAACCTCCGCCGTCACAATACACGATCAGGCGTTGTCCCGGCTGCCATGCGTCGATCACGTCTGGCAGCAGTTCCTCCCACGCACCTTCGCGCAACGCGATCGCTCCCGGGATGTGCCCCGCGGCGTACGCCTCCGCCGAACGTGCGTCGATCCAGAGCACGGTTGCGTTGCCCGCGAGGTGCCGGACCTCACCGACCGAGACTGCGGCGACCTCGTCCTCCGCAGCCGGCAGTGTCGGGGCCCGCGGGTGCAGCCAGATTGCCAGCAACGTCGGAACGCACGCGGCGGCAAGCAGCCATCCCGCCGATCGAAGCGCGGCGACACACTCAGCGAAGGTCCGCATAAACGGCGAGCACCTGGGTCGGCAGTCCTTCCGATTCGATTCGCAACCGCACGATGGCGCGAAACGCGTTCGCCGTCGACTTGGGCCGGATCCTCAACAGGTGCACCCCGGGATCCGCTCCTCGCTGCAGGGTGACGTTGATCGCCTCCTGCTCGGCATTCACCACGGCGACGGTCGTCTGGGGGTTCCGATACAGCTTGATGGAAACCGTCTTCTCAAGGGGCTCGCCGCCCAGCGGCCAGGTCACGAGACGCGGCGCGATGTCGAAGAGCCGGGGCACGTCGACCTTCAAGGTCAACGTTGCCGGGCGATCCGGTTGTTCGCGGGTCGTCACGGTCACGGTCTTGCTTTGCAGCCCCGTCTGCCCGTCGGGTCGATAGAGAACTTCGATGACGCCGCGTTCTCCCGGCGCGTAGGTGCGTTGGTCGAGGGAGGCCGCCGTGCAGCCACAGCTCACGTCGATCGACTCGATCGTGATCGGCGAGGGCCCCTCGTTTTTGAATCCAAAGGAGAATGCCACCTCTTCCTGGCCAAAGTCAGCGCGCGTTTCCTGGGTCGTTGCATCCCATACGAGGTTGGCTTGCAGCATCGGGATTGGGATCAGGACGAAGCAGAGCAAACGGACAACGGAGACCAGAAAGTTCATGAAATACCGGAGGGACAGGGTAGAGCGTGATTCTGGACGGCGGCGCCCCTGCGTCAACCGTCACCCCGGTCTTCCCGGTCGTGGACATGGCTGACAAGTTAGCGGAAGCAGGCGGATTCGCGCTTTTCAAAGTCGGTGGCCTGTGTTCAGGTTCCGTCCCCCTCGGCAGTCACCTCGTCACCCGGATTTTGTTCATGAAACGCCTCCTTGCTTCCCTTGTCGCGCTCGGTCTCTCCGCCGTGTCGGCGGCCGCGCAACCCTATAAGATTGCTGTCGTTCCCAAAGGCACGACGCACGAGTTCTGGAAGTCGATCCACGCCGGTGCCGTGAAAGCGCAGCAGGAGCTCGCCGCCGAAGGCATCCCGGTTGAAATCATCTGGCAGGGGCCTTTGCGCGAGGACGACCGCGAGCAGCAGGTGCGCGTGGTCGAGACGTTCACGGCCCGCCGGGTCAGCGGCATCGTGCTCGCTCCGCTCGACAGCCGTGCGCTGGCGGGCCCGGTTGAGACTGCGGTTCGCGGCAAGATCCCGGTGATCGTGATCGACTCGGGACTCGAGTCGAAAGCGCATGCCAGTTTCGTCGCCACGGACAACCGTGAAGGCGGCCGGATCGCGGCGCGCGCCCTCGGCAAGGCCCTCAACGGCACCGGCCGCGTGATGATGCTTCGCTACGCCGTCGGCTCCAACAGCACCGAGGAACGCGAGGCGGGTTTCCTCGAGGTCATGGAAAAAGACTTCCCCACCATTCGCCTGATCTCGACCGACCAGCACGCCGGTGCCACGCGGGATTCCGCGAAACGCGCGGCCGAAAACCTTCTCAATCGCTATGGGCGCCAACTCGATGGCGTCTTTGCGTCCAACGAGTCCTCGGCCTCCGGCATGCTGCTGGCGCTTCGTGACACGGGCCTCGCCGGCAAGGTGAAGTTCATCGCGTTCGACGCCGGCGAGACCCTCAACGCCGGGCTCAAGGCAGGCGACGTGCACGGCCTCGTGGTCCAGGATCCGTTGAACATGGGCTATCTCGGCGTGCGCACCATGGTGAAGGTGCTGCGCGGCGAGAAGGTCGAGCCCGTCATTGATACCGGCGTCGGTCTGGTCACATCGGAGAACATGAACGACCCCCGCTCGGTCGAGCTGCTCAGCCCCCCCATCGATCGTTATCTGAAGTAATGAATTCCCCGGCCGCGAGTCTCCGGCTGACTGGCATTCAGAAAAGCTTCGGCGCCACGCGCGCCTTGCGCAGTGTTTCCCTCGAGGTCGCCCCGGGGGAGGTTCATGCCCTCATCGGCGAAAACGGTGCCGGCAAGAGCACGCTCATGAAGGTGCTCAGTGGCGCCCATCGCGCCGATGCCGGCACCATGGAGCTCGACGGACGGCCCTATCAACCGGAGGGACCGCACGACGCCCGTCTCAAGGGCGTCGCCATGATTTACCAGGAGCTCAACCTGGCGCTTCATCTCTCCGTGCAGGAGAACATCCTCCTTGGCGCGGAATCCGCGCGCGGCGGATGGATCGACGCCGCCGCTTCGCGCGCCCGTGCCCGCGCCGTGCTCGAACAGCTGGGCCATGGCAGCATCGACCTCGATCGCGAGGCCGGGGACTTCACCATCGCCGAGCAGCAGATCATCGAGATTGCCCGTGCGCTGCTTATCAAGCCGAAGGTGCTCATCATGGACGAGCCCACGAGCTCGTTGACCCAGGCTGACACGGAGAAACTTTTCGCCGTCATCGCCCGCCTCCGCGAGCAGGGCGTGAGCATCATCTACATCAGCCACTTTCTCGAGGAGTGCCGCCGGATCTGCGATCGCTTCACCGTACTCAAGGACGGCGAGACCGTGGGTGCCGGCCGGATGGCGGACGCCACGCTTGACCGGATCGTCACCCTCATGACCGGACGAGAGGTCAAGGATCTGTATCCGCGCACCGAACACGCCAGCGGCGGCGTGGTGCTCGAGGTCAAGGCGATCGCCGGCCGCGACACGCGCCTCAAGACTGCGTCGCTGCGTCTGCACGCGGGCGAGATCTTCGGCCTGGCGGGCCTGATCGGCGCCGGGCGCACGGAACTGCTGCGCAGTGTCTTCGGTCTGGATGCACTCGCGGGTGGCGACGTGGTCATTGTCGACGCGGCGCCGGGGCGCGCCACGCCGCGCCAGCGCTGGGACGAGGGTTTCGGCTTTCTCAGCGAGAATCGGAAGGAGGAAGGGTTGATGCTCAACCTTTCCATCGCCGAGAACATGACGCTCACCAAGCTCAACCGTTATGGCCGCTGGGGATGGATCAGCTCCGCCCGCCAGCGCGCCGCCGCGAAGAAGTGGGTCGACGTTCTGCGCGTGAAGTGTCGCGATGACCAGCAGGTCATCGGTGAGCTCTCCGGCGGCAACCAGCAAAAGGTCGCCTTCGCCCGCCTGCTCGAGCACCCGGCGCGCGTCTTCCTGCTCGATGAGCCCACGCGCGGCATCGACGTGGGCAGCAAGGCCCAGATCTACGAGGTCATCGGCCAGCTCGCGGCCAAGGGGCAGGCTGTGATTGTCGTGAGCTCCTACCTGCCTGAACTGCTCGGCCTCTGCGACACCATCGGCGTGATGTGCCGGGGCGAACTCGCCGCGATCCGTCCGCGTTCCGAGTGGACCGAGGCCGAGATCATGCGCGTCGCCACCGGCAGCGCCTGACCCGTTTCCCCCATGCCCGACCGTCTCAAATCCGTCCTCGCCAAGCTGGGCCCCTTCATCGGCCTGATTCTGGTGATCGTCTTCTTTTCGATCCCAACCGAATCGCGCGAGTACTTCCTCACCTACCACAACTTCAAGATCATCTTCATCCAGACGGTGATCGTCGCAGTCGGCGCGCTCGGCATGACGATGATCATCGTCAGCGGCGGCATCGATCTCTCCGTCGGATCGACCATCGCCTTCACCAGCGTCGTGGGCGCCTTGCTCATCCAGCAGGGTTGGAACGATCTGGCCGTGGTCCCCGCGATCATTCTCGCCGGCGCCTTCATCGGCTTGCTCAACGGCGCGGCGATCTCCGGACTGCGAATGACGCCATTCATCATCACGCTCGGTTCGCTTGGCGCGGTGCGCGGTTCGGCCAAGTGGCTCGCCGACAACCAGACGGTCAACTACGACCGCGACGTTTCGAAGATCGACACGTGGATGACCACGGAAGACCCCTTCAGCTACGCGCTGCCCGCCGGCGTTTGGATCACGATCGTGCTCGCCGTGCTGACCGCGGTGATGCTGCGCAAGACGGTCTTTGGCCGGCACATTTTCGCCCTCGGTTCCAACGAGGCCACCGCCCGGCTCTGCGGCGTGCCGACGCGCCGCCTCAAACTCTGGGTGTACGTCGTGGCCGGGGCGTTCTTCGGACTCGCCGGGCTCTTCCAGCTGTCCCGCCTGCGTCAGGGTGATCCCACGGTTGCCGTTGGACTCGAACTCGACATCATTGCCGCCGTCATCATCGGCGGCGCCAGCCTGAGCGGCGGCGTCGGCACGATCCTCGGCTCGATGATCGGCGCCTTGATCATGGCTGTCCTTCGCAACGGTTCTCAACAGATGGGCTGGCCCACGTATTTCCAGGAAATCATCATCGGCCTCGTCATCATCGTCGCCGTGTTCTTCGACCGGCTGCGGCAGGGCAAGTCGACGTAAGGCGGGATCCGAACGGACCTTCGACCATGGCGCCGCATTTTCCCTTTCGTTGTCTGCTCACCGCCGGACCGACGCGCGAACACCTGGATCCCGTTCGCTTCCTGAGCAACGGTTCCAGCGGCAAGATGGGCTATGCGCTGGCCGCCGCCGCCGCCGCGCGCGGATGGGAGGTCGACCTTGTCAGCGGCCCCGTGGCGCTGCCTCCGCCGCAGGGCGTGCGGGTGCATCGGGTGGTGTCGGCGGCCGACATGCTCGCGGCCTGCGAACCGCTTTTCGACGCGTGCGATCTCTTCATCGCGGTGGCGGCGGTGGCCGAATATCGCCCGGCCGAGGTCTCGAAGGATAAACAGAAGAAGCGCCCGGGCAACGTCACCCTCGACCTCGTTCCCACGGTTGACGTTCTGAAGACCCTCGCCGCGCGCAGACGGCCCGGCCAGACGATTGTCGGTTTCGCCGCCGAGACTACGGAGGTCGAGGCCTATGCGCGGCGCAAACTCGAGGAGAAGCGCCTCGATTGGATCGTCGCCAACGATGTCAGCCGTCCGGCCCTCGGCATGGATGCGGATGACAACGCGGTGGTCATGCTCGGTGCCACCGGCGGGCGTTTGGCCTTCGGGCCTGCGCCCAAGACGGACGTCGCCGCCTTCATCCTCGACCACGTGCTTCCGAAGGCGCGCGGTTAAGGGATCGGATATTCATCACGCAGGAGCGGCTTTACGCCGCGATCGCAGACGGACGCTGTCCACTCGCGGCGTAAAGCCGCTCCCACATTGGGCATCCGTGGTGCTACAGGACCTGCTTCAAGGCCGGGGCACCCGCGTAGCTGACAAGTGAATACACATGCCGTTCGTCTGCCCAGCTTGCGAGTGCGTAACGGCCCGCATCTGTGATGAGCGGGTCGCCGGTGGCGGCTTCGTCCGGAAAGTCGTCCCGTCGTGCGATGTAGAGATGGTATTCGTGGCGGGGGCCAAAGCAAAATTCGAATACCTCGCGGCCCGCCACGCTGACCACCCGGCAACCGTCCGCGCGCAAGGCGGACAGCTCGATCAAGCGACCGGCCTTGGCGCGAAGGTCGCCGGCGAGCAGTTCACTGCCCAGGGTCTCCATCGCACCCGAGCTCGCGCGGTGGCGCCACAGGGTGCCGTTCATGTCGGCGAGGGCGATTTGGTGAAACGAGTCGCCGTCTCCGGGGATCGTCCGCCGATGGAGGGTGGCTGCGACCGAGAGCAGCACGGCTAAAGCTGCTGCGGCGGCCAGCCACACGAAGGTGCGGGCGCGGCGACGGATGCGGCGCTGGGCTCGGGCTGCGGCGAGGATGGTCTCGAGGCTGCCCGACTCCGGCTGGATTTTCTCCAGCTTGCGGACCACCGCATCGTCGAAGGCGCGCTGGCTCTCCAGCCAGGCGCGCAACTCCGGGTCTCGGGCAGCGAGGTCGAGGGCCTCGGCGAAGACCGGATCGCGGTCGTCGGCGGTGCCCGGGCGATGGGCGCGCAGGAGGAACTTGGCTTCGTCGTGGTTCATGATCCGGTGCCTTGGTTTGGAAACTCGATGATCTTGCTGGCGGTGGCTTTCCTGGAAAGCGCGGTGCGCAGTTGGATCTTTGCGCGCGAGAGCCGCGACATCACCGTGCCGACCGGCACGCCGAGGATTTCGGCGATCTCCAGGTAGGAGAGGTTATCCAGGTAGAAGAGAGTCAACGGCTCGCGATGCAGCGGCGGGATTTCCTGCAACGCCTGCATGACCAGCGGCGCGTCGAGTTGATTGACGTGATTGGCCTCGGCTGCCGGTGGATCCTGATCGCCGGGTGGGAGATCCTCGAACGAGGTGCTGCGTTGCTGATGGCGGCGTGTTCGCAGGAATTCGCGGTAAAGGGTGGTGAACAACCACGTCTTGACCTTGGAGGTGTCACGGAGCGTGTGGCCCTTGGTGGCCCAGACGAAGAAGGTTTGCTGTGTGAGGTCACTGGCGTCGGAGGCGTTGCGGGCGAGACTCAACGCGAACCGGTACAGCGGCACGTGGTAGGTGCGAACCAGGGTCTCGAAGGCCTCGTCGGACATGGTAGATAGGAGCCGGAGCCGGTCCGGCTATTCCATGCAGTCTGCGGTCGGTTGATCGCAGTGCGATCCCGCAGGAAGGGACGCGAACCGAACGAGAACGCGCGGTTCTTCTGGGGCGAGAGGGTTACGCGCAATCGGCTGATAGTCGACGACGACCGCATCCGAGGTGACGCCCACATGGGTGAGGCTGCGGGTCGCGGCGTCCGGCCGGCGCATCAGCACCGAATGGGCTCCGCGGTCTGGATCGTGCGAAAGATGCCAGGCGCGCAGATCGGCCACCGTGGGCAGGGCGGGGATGCACTGGCGGTAGGCAGCCTTGCGGGCGGCGATCACCTCGGCCGGCCTCCACGAGGACGACGAGAGCGGCGCGTCTTCGCTGAGGGCTGGTTCGTACCGGGCGCGACCGCCCTGCCAGCGGATCCGGGAAGGGTGTGCGTTCGGCGTGAAGACAAGCAGCGTGAACGGAAGCCGGCGGTCGAGATTCTCGCGCTGGAGCAGACCCCAGGCCTCGCCGGCGCTGCGCGCCGTGGCACATGCGAGGGGCAGGTGACCGCGACTCAAGCTCGCGTGGTCAGAAGAGGGGCGCCAAGGGTCCTCGTAGTCGTTGAGCAGACAGATGGTGACGCGGTGGTGGTTCACCAGCAGCCAGGTGCCCCCGAAATCCCCGTCGCGAGGCGCAAGGGTGTCCGTGTCGCCGATTCGCCCGCGCGCAGGCGGCAACTCGGGTGCGCGCCGGTTCAGCTCGTCGCGGCTGAAGCAGACGTCGTAGCCATCGGCGTGCAAACGCCAGGTCACCGTGCACATGCGGTCTGCTCCCGTTGAAATTTCAGGGTGGAGGGAGCGACGCCGAAGGTCGGTTCGGGCTCGACGCCTTGCAGGCGGGCCATGGTCGCGATGAGCGCGTAATGGTGGATGGTGTGGCTGAGCAGGAACTCGAGTTCGCGAAGAAGCGACGACGGGCTGGTCAGGCCTGGAGCGGATTCAGACGCGATGGCAACGGTCCGGTTGCGCGTGGCCGGCGGGAGGGCGATCAGCGATCGCACCAATTCCGCCATGGTGGAAAGTGCGTGCTCAGGATCCACCTCGATGGTTCGGTTGCGCGGCCGGTTCTCGTAGTCGATCGGGTCCGCCCCGAGGCCGGCGAGAAACCCCTGATAGTGTTCGATGATGTGCCGAAGGTGTCCGCCGATCGACGCATCGTAACACGCGTGAATCCTCCGGGTGTAGCGAGCCCTGCCGAGCACAGAGACAAGCGCCATTCCCTGGCGGATGACGGCGGTATTGGCTTCGATGGCGGCGGAGAGGGGCGCGTCGGAAATCATGGCAACGCGGTTTGGAGCGTCGCCGCGACGCCTTATTCCCTCCGGAGGGTGAGTTCGGCGTGGGCAAAGACATTCCTGTCTGTGATGGAGCGGACGCGAACCGGATCACGAGCCTCGAAGGTTGGAATACCTGTGTCACGCTGCGGCATCAGATGGTTTTGAATCGTGCCGGCGAACGCTCCCCAAAGAAATTCGTCCTCGCGAGGGAATAAGAAGCCGCTCTCCGCGTCTTGGAAAGGTCACCTTCCGCGGCGCTGCACGCGGTCTCCTGCCATGCCTCCTGCGATTGCTCCCCCTGTTACCCTTCCCCCTCCCGCCCTTCCTCGCGGGCGTCCGCTGGATACGGCGAAGGTGATTCCCGGGCGCGCCCTGCGCCGCGCGTACCGCGTGGTGCAACCGCTGGTGGAGGGTGCCTTCGGCTTTCCTGCGCTATGGCGTCTGTACGACGCGTGTGTGCACGACGGCGTCACCGGTCCGGAGTTTGCGCGGGCTTTGCTCGCGCGTGTCGGGGTGACGTGGAACCTCGCTCCGTCGGAGCTCGCCGACCTGCGGGCGTTGAGGGGCCCGCTGGTGGTGGCGGCCAATCATCCGCACGGCGGCCTCGATGCCTTGGTGATGATGGCGCTGCTGGAGGACGTGCGACCGGGATGCTGGCGCCTGTTTGCCAACGAAGTTCTCTGTGCGGTGCCCGAGTGGGCGGACCGGTTGATCGCCGTGGATCCGTTGGGGCAGGGAGGAGCGACGCGCCGCCGCAACGCGGCAGGCATGGTGCGCGCCTTGCGTCATCTGCGCAATCCGGAGGCCGTGCTTGGGCTGTTCCCGGCCGGGCGGGTGTCCCATCGACACCGGGCTTTGGCCGGCAGCGTGTGTGATCGTGCGTGGAATGATCACGCCGTGCGCCTGGCGGCCAAAACCGGGGCGACGCTGGTCTGCCTGCATTTTTCGGGGGCTAACAGTGCGCGCTTCCTGGCGGTGCCTCCGCGCTTCAGCCGCCTGCGCGCGCTGATGCTTTGCCGCGAACTGACCCAGCCGTCCACGCGACGGCTCGATGTGCGTCTCGCCGCAGTCCTGCCCCCGGCCGACCTGCGCCGGATGATGCCAGGTCCCGGCGCCGGCGCCCGTCTGCGTGCCCGGTGCTATCTACGCGCCGATCAGGAGACGCCACGCCCCGTCTACGCGGCCGCAGCAATGTCGGAAGCGCTGTGTGCGCCGGTCGACCCGGATCGGATGGCGCACGAAGTCGCTCGCCTCGGCGACGAGCACCGCCTGCTCCGGTCGCCCGATGGCGAGATTGACGTCCTGCTCTTTGAAGGACGCCTTGCACCGGCGCTGCTGCAGGCGTTGGGTCGGGCCCGCGAGGCGACGTTTCGCGATGCCGGCCAAGGCTCCGGCCTCGCGTGCGATCTCTCGCCGGAGGACGACTACTACCGCCACCTGGTGCTCTGGCATCGGCCCACGCGCAGCCTGATGGGGGCTTATCGTCTTGGCTTCACGCGCGATGTGCTGGCGGCGCAGGGGCCGGGCGGACTCTATCTGGATCACATTTTCGCCATCGATCCGCGTTTCTATCAACAGCTGGGACCGTCGATCGAGTTGAGCCGTTCGTTTGTGCTGCCTGAACATCAACGCGACAACCGGGCCCTTGCCTTGCTTTGGCGTGGGCTTGGTTCCGCTGCCATTCGTCATGGCTGCACGACCTTCTTTGGGTGCGTGACCGTGTCCAACGACCACCATCCGGCGACGCGGGCGCTTCTGGTCGAACAGCTCCGGCGCAACCACGCCGACGATCCCGCCTTGTGTCGGCTGGTGCGTGCGCGCCGCCCGTTTGTTGCCTCCACCCGGTATCACACTTTGGTGGGCGAGGCCTATGCCGGCGCGCCGATCGAAGCGCTCGCGCCGCTGGTGGATTCGCTGGAGGAAGGTGCGCGCGGGATTCCGCCGCTCATGCGCTACTACTGCTCCCTCGGGGCAAAATTCCTCGCGTACCACGTCGAGCCTTCCTTCAAGGACGCCCTTTACTGTCTGCTGCGGGTCGACTTGCGAACGATTCCGGGGGGTTACCGTCGGAGGTTCTTGGGCTAACGCAGGCCCACCTACGCCTAGGCTTCGGAGGGCATCCTCCGCTACGAACGCTTGTTTTGCCAGCACTTGCCTTGCCTTTGGTCGGGGATGGACCCGCCATCCGAAGCCCAACGGGCGGAGGATGGTGGACGCTATTGGACTCGAACCAACGACCCCCTGCGTGTGAAGCAGGTGCTCTAACCAACTGAGCTAAGCGTCCGTCCCAGAGGGTGGGTTAAGCCATAACCCGCCGGGAAAATCCACCAAAATTTGCGCGCTCCATTCAGGGCTTGGCGTTGAAGTCCTTGATGCCGGTGCCGCGGTAGAGGATTTGCGCGTTTTGCCCCGTGATTTGCTTGTGGAGGGCGACAAACTCCGGGTCCAGGTCGCGGGTG
>CAYOSX010000053.1:0-15749 GCA_964406745.1 uncultured Opitutus sp. | reverse complement strand
CCGGCGGCAGCGGATCGACCGGGCTGTAGACCGACATGGTCAGCACTTCGGCGCCGAGGCAGATCAGCAGGTCGTGCGGCGTCAAAGCCTCGCGCACCTGCGCCTGGTTGCGGTTGAGCGCGCCCATGTAGGCGGCATGCTCGGAGGGAAAATGCGCGCCGGTCTGAACCGATTGCTGCCACACCGGCGCGCCCAGCGTCTCGGCGAGCTGCACCGCCTCGTCCCAGGCGTCGTAGGAATAGATCTCGCTGCCGGCCAGGATTGCCGGCGATTTCGCCGCCAGGATGCGTCGGGCCAGCGCCTCGACGGCTTCCGCCGTCGGCGTCACCGCCGTATCGACGAAAGTCGTGTCGCCCAGATCGATGGCGGCTTCGGCGTTGAGAATGTCGCCGGGAAGCGAGATGAACACCGGGCCCGTGGGCGCGGTCTTCGCCACCTTGGCGGCGCGGCGCATGATGCGCGGCAGGTCCTCAATGCGGCTGACCTCGACGGCCCATTTGACGACCGGCTGCGCGATCGGCACCAGCGGCGCATAGAGCAGCGGCTCGGTCAGCCCGTGGCCCTGCTCCTGCTGGCCGGCGGTGACGATCATCGGCGTGCCCGAGACGTTGGCGGTGTAGAGCGTGCCCATGGCGTTGCCGAGACCCGGCGCGACATGCACGTTGCAGGCGACCAGCTCGCCCGAGGCGCGGGCGAAGCCGTCGGCCATGGCGATGACCACCGATTCCTGCAGTCCCAGCACGTAGGAGATCTCGCTCTGCGCGGTGAGCGCATGCATGATCGGCAGCTCGGTGGTGCCGGGATTGCCGAACATGCGGCGCACCCCCTCCTCCTTCATCACGGCGAGGAAGGCGCTGCGGCCGGCGATGGCATTGCGGTTGGGGCTGTCGGGCACGCGTGGAGACTCCTAAAGATTGCGACGGAACAGATCGAACAGCCGTTCCCAGTGCCGTTCGGCGGCGGGTTTGTCGTAGCAGTGGCGCTGGGGAAAGGCGAAGCCGTGCTCGGCGCCTTGGTAAAGCTCGATGCGGTGGTTGATGCCGGCGCCGGCGAGATACTTCTCCAGGGCCTTTACCTGGTCGACGGAGAAATAGGCGTCGATTTCGGCGCAGGCGAAGTAGATTTCGCCACGGATCGCCGAAGCGGTCAGATGCGGGCTGTTGGGCTGATCGGTCATCAGCCCGGCGCCGTAGATCGAGGCGATGGCGGTGAAACGCGTTGGGTAGGCCGCGCCGATGGCGAAGACGAACTGGCCGCTCATGCAGTAGCCGACGCAACCTACCGATCCGGTCCTGGCGGCGCGATCGTCGTCGATGAATTTCAGCAGCGCCTCGGTGTCGGATACCACCTTGGCGTTGTCGATGCTGCGCAGCCAGTTCCACATCTTCCTGCGGATGCTCTCGTCGCCGTGGAAATCCTCGCCGCCGACATTGAGTTCCTCGCCGCTGCGGTAATAGAGGTCGGGCAGCAGCACGTAGTAGCCGACGCTGGCGACGCGGCGGGCCATGTCGCGCAATTCCTCGCGCAGGCCAGGCGCATCCATGTAGAACACCACCGGCGGGAACGGGCCGGCGCCGTCGGGGCGGAAGACATAGGTGGTCATGCTGCCGTCGCGCGTGGCGATCCTGACCTTGCTTTCCTGCATGTTTCCTCCCGCTTGCCTCTTCCGGGCATTGTCAGGCTATATCCCGCAACCCCGCAGACGCAATGTCGCTGCCCGCAAGGCTGGCTCCATGGCGTTGCGCAGAACGAGGAAACCGCTTGTGAAACTCGAAGGCGTGAAGGTCGTCGACCTCTCAAGCTTCCTGCCCGGACCACATCTGACCATGATGATGGCCGACCACGGCGCGGAAGTGATCAAGATCGAGCAGCCGGGCGGCGGCGACGCCACCCGCAGCATCGGCCAGAAACAGAACGGCCAAACGGTCTATTTCCGCAACACCAATCGCGGCAAGAAGAGCGTTGCGCTCGATCTCAAGGCGCCGGAGGGCCGCGCCGCCCTGCTGGCCCTGCTCAAGGACGCCGACGTGGTGCTGGAAACCTTCCGTCCCGGCGTGGCGAAACGCCTGGGCATCGATTACGCCGCGGTGAAGCAGGTCGCGCCGCAGATCGTCTATTGCTCGATTTCGGCTTTCGGCCAGGACGGGCCGATGCGCGATCAGCCGGCGCACGATCTGTCGGTCATGGCGCTGTCGGGGGCGCTGAGCCTGACCGGCGATGCCGAGCGCGGACCGATGATGCCGTCGGTGCCGGCCGCCGACATGGCCTCGTCGCTGATGGCGCTGTCGGGCATATTGATGGCGCTGCTGCGCGCGCGGCAGACCGGCAAGGGCGACTATCTCGATCTTTCGATGCATGACGCGCTGGTCTCATGGATGGCGCATCTTACCGGCTCGCTGTTCGCCGACAACGCGCTGCCCGAGCCGAAGAACGAGCGCCTGCTCGGCGGAGCAGCGCTTTACGGCATCTACCGCACGCAGGACGGGCGCTTCCTCACACTGGGCGGCTCGGAAATCAAATTCGCCGAGAACCTGCTGACGGCGCTCGAGCGACCCGACCTGATCGCGGCGGCGCGCCAGCCGGCCGGACCGGCGCAGGCTCCCGTGCGCGACTTTCTCGAGCGCACCTTCGCCAGCCAGCCCTTGGCGCACTGGATCGCCTGGTTCAAAGGCAAGGACGTTTGCTGGGCGCCGGTGCTCGATCTGCGCGAGGGGCTCGGCCATCCGCAGGTGATCGGCCGCGCCATGCGGGTGATCGACGGCGAAGGCAGCGAACATCTGGGCGTGCCGATCCGTTTCGCCGAGGAACCCGCGCAGCCGAGCTTCGCGCTGCCGGCGCTGGGCGCGGACGGTCGCGATCTGCTGCGTCAGGCCGGAATCGACGACGGCGAGATAGACAGCCTGATCGAACGGAGAATTCTCGCCGCTCCTTGACGCGTCGATACCGCTATGCGGAAGCCGATGCGGCATTCGGATCAGCCCGCCGAACGATTGTTGACACGTCCGACGCCATGCTCCCGAATCGAGGCCACGAAAACGAAGGAGCGTTCGATCGTGCAGACCGGCTGTGGAATTGGTGGATTAACCCGCATCGCGGTGCTGGCTGCAGCGCTGGCAATACTCGGCGCCAGCGCGGCAACGGCGCAGATGCCGCCCTGGCGCAGCGCCGAGACGCTGAAGACCGAAATCTATTTCGGCCTGCGCCTGGCCGATGGCAAGACCGTCAGCGACGACGAATGGAACAGATTCCTGCTCGAGATCGTCATGCCGCGCTTTCCCGACGGACTGACCGTGATCGACGGCGTCGGCCGCAGCGCCAATGCCGCCAAGGTCGTCAATCCGACCAAGATCCTGGTTCTGGTGCATCCCAATGTCGGCGACGCGCCCATGCGCATCTCGGAGATCAAGGCCGAGTATCGCAAGCGCTTCGGCAGTTCCGGCGTATTCCACACCGATGCGCCGATCCGCATCGCCCCGGCCGATTGAGGCGAAACGCATGGCGGCGCCGCGGTCCGAGAGCATCGATGCGGTGATCGTCGGCGCCGGCTTCGCCGGCCTGTACCTGCTGCACCGCCTCCGCCTGCTTGGTCTCACCGCTCGCGTGTTCGAGGCCGGCGACGGGGTCGGCGGCACCTGGTACTGGAACCGCTACCCCGGCGCGCGCTGCGACGTCGAGAGTATGGAGTATTCCTACCAGTTCGACGATGCGCTGCAGCAGGAATGGAACTGGAGCGAGCGCTACGCCGCCCAGCCCGAAATCCTGGAATACGCCAACCACGTCGCCGACCGCTACGATCTGCGGCGCGACATCGCGTTCAACGCTCGCGTGAAATCGGCGCGATTCGACGAGGCGGCCAATCGCTGGCGGGTAGAGACCGAGGACGGGCGCCGCGCCGAGGCGACATGGTGCGTCATGGCGACGGGGTGTCTTTCGTCGACCAACACACCGAAATTCAAGGGACTGGGCAGCTTCGCAGGGCCGACCTACCACACCGGCCAATGGCCGCACGAGGGCGTCGATTTCGCCGGCCAGCGCGTCGGCATGATCGGCACCGGTTCCTCGGCGATCCAGTCGATCCCGATCATCGCCGCGCAGGCTGCGCACCTGACCGTGTTCCAGCGCACGGCGACCTACGCGATCCCTGCGCACAACGCGCCGCTGAGCGACGAGCAGCGTCGCGAGTTCAAGGCGAAGTACCCCGAGATACGCAAGCAGGCGTGGCAGAACCGCAACGGCATCCGCTTCGTGCCCAACCCGGTCTCGGCGCTGGCGGTCAACGAGGCCGAGCGCCGGGCCGAGTACGAACGCCGCTGGCAGCTGGGCGGGCTGGCCTTCTCCGGCGCCTTCAACGATCTGCTGCTCGACAAGCAGGCCAACGACACGGCGGCCGAGTTCGTGCGCGCGAAGATTGCTGCCATCGTGGACGATCCGCAGACGGCGGCGCTGCTGACGCCGAAGAACGTGCTGGCCTGCAAGCGGCTGTGCATCGACAGCGGCTACTACGAAACCTACAACCGGCCCAACGTGGCGCTGGTCGACGTTTCGATCACGCCGATCTCGGAGATCACGCCCAAGGGCCTCAAGGTCGGCGAACGCGAGTTCGAATTCGACGCCATCGTCTTCGCCACCGGCTTCGACGCCATGACTGGCGCGCTGTTCAACATGGATATACGCGGCCGCAGCGGGCTGGCGCTGAAGGAAAAATGGGCGGCCGGTCCGCGCACCTATCTCGGGCTGGCGACGGCGGGGTTTCCCAACCTGTTCACCGTCACCGGGCCGGGCAGCCCGTCGGTGCTCAGCAACATGCTGCCGTCGATCGAGCAGCACGTGGAATGGATATCGGCCTGCATCGGCTGGATGCGCGAGCACGGCAAGGCGCGGATCGAGGCCGAAGAGGATGCCGAGAACGCCTGGGTCGATCACGTCAACGAGGTAGCCGGCGCGACGCTGTTCCCGTCCTGCAATTCCTGGTATCTCGGCGCCAACGTGCCGGGAAAGCCGCGCGTCTTCATGCCCTATATCGGCGTGCCGCCCTATGTCGAGAAATGCAACGAGGTGGCGGCCAGGGGCTACGAGGGTTTCGCCGTGGCGCCGGCATGAGCGGCGATCCCAGACGCCACGCGCCGGCGACCCAGCGCAATCGCGACGCCATACTGAGCGTGCTGCAGCACATGCTGCCGGCCTCTGGCATCGTGCTGGAAATCGCCAGCGGCACCGGCGAGCATGCCGCCTACATCACGCCGCGGCTGCCCGAGGAGCTGAAGTGGCAGCCCAGCGATGCCGAGGTGGAGGCTCTCGCCGGCATCGACGCGCATGCGCGCGACAGCGGCAGCGATCGCATCCTGCCGGCGCTGCATATCGACGTCGTCGCGCCGCGCTGGCCGCTCGAGCGCGCCGATGCGATGTTCTGCGCCAACATGATCCATATCGCGCCATGGCAGGCGGCCGAAGGCCTGTTCGCCGGCGCGGCGCGCCTTCTGGAGCCGGGTGCGAACCTGATCCTTTACGGCCCGTTCCGCCGCCATGGCGCGCATACCGCGCCCTCGAACGAGGCGTTCGACGCCGACCTGAAGACGCGCGAAGGTCGCTGGGGCATACGCTGTCTCGACAGCGAGGTCGAGCCGCTGGCGGTGCAGAACGGCTTCGCGCTGGCGGAGGTCGCGGCCATGCCGGCCAACAATTTCACCGTGGTGTTCCGGCGCAGCTGATCTCTTCCGTCACCTGTCGCGACGCTCAGGTGACGGTGGGATATCACCACGCGTCGATGTTGGGCCGCTTCTTGTGGGTGCGCGGCGGCGGCTTGGGCACCGAACACAGGCCGGCCAGCACCCAGTCGCGCGTCAGGGCCGGGTCGATCACGTCGTCGATCTCGAACAGGCTGGCGGCGCTCAACGCCTTGCCGCGCTCGTACATGCCGGCGACCATGCGATCAAACTCGGCTTTGCGCTGCGCCGGATCGTCGATCGCCGCCAGCTCGTTACGGAAGCCCAGCTTGACCGCGCCTTCCAGCCCCATGCCGCCGAATTCGCCGGTCGGCCACGACACGGAAAAGAACGGCGCATGGAAGGAGCCGCCGGCCATGCCCTGGGCGCCAAGCCCATAGGCCTTGCGCAGCACCACGGTGAAGAACGGCACGGTGATGTTGGACGCGGTGACGAAGACGCGGCAGCAATGACGCACCAGCCCGGTCTTCTCAGCTTCCGGCCCGACCATGTTGCCCGGCGTGTCGCACAGGAACAGCAGCGGGATGTCGAAGGCGTCGCACAGCTGCATGAACCGGGTCGCCTTGTCGGCGCCGTCGCTGTCGATGGCGCCGCCCAGGTGCTTCGGGTTGTTGGCGATGACGCCGACCGGCCGGCCTTCGAGACGGATGAAAGACGTGATCATGCCGGGACCGAAAGCGCGGCGCAGTTCCAGCACCGAGCCGGCATCGGCCATGGTCTCGATGACCTCGCGCACGTCGTAGACCCGCAGCCTGTTCTCGGGCACCGCCCGGCGCAGGAGGCGCTGGTCGGCGCACTCCCATGAATCGACCGCGCCCTGGAAGTAGGACAGGTACTTCTTCGCCACCTCGACCGCCTCGATCTCGTCCTTGACCGCAATGTCGACCACGCCGTTGGGCACCTGCACGCTCATCGGGCCGACTTCCTCGGGCCGGAATACGCCCAGCCCGCCGCCTTCGATCATCGCCGGCCCACCCATGCCGATATTGGAGTTCTCGGTGGCGATGATAACGTCGCAGCAGCCCAGCAGCACGGCATTGCCGGCGAAGCAGCGGCCCGAGGTGATGCCGATCATCGGCACCAAAGCGCTGAGGCGGCCGAAATCCTGGAAGGTGCGGATGTGCAGGTCGCCGGCGATGATGGCGTCGGTGTCGCCCGGCCGGCCGCCGCCGCCCTCGGTGAAGAAAACCACCGGCAGCTTGTAGCGCTCGGCGATCTCGAACATGCGGTCCTTCTTCTGGTGGTTCTTCTGCCCTTGCGTGCCGGCCAGCACCGTGTAGTCGTAGGACATCACCACCGCGCGCGCCGCCTGGTCGACGAAGTGCTCGCCATTGATGCGGGCGATGCCCATGACCATGCCGTCGGCCGGGGTGCGGTCGATCAGCTCCTCCAGCGAATGGCGGGTGCGGCGGGCGGCCACCGCCAGGCCGCCGAACTCGTGGAACGAGCCGGGATCGCAGAGCTGTTCGATGTTCTCGCGTACGGTGCGCTGGCCGGTCTTGCGCCGCCGCGCCACAGACTCGGGCCGGGCGGCGTCCTGCAGCTTGGCCTGGCGCGCCAGCACTTCGGCGAGATCGGGCCGGATATGGTCGAGATCGATCGCTTCGGCCTCCCGCGCCCCGGCCGCGCCGACATCGCCTTCGGCGATGAAGGCCAGGGCGTGCTCCTCGTACACCGTCTCGCCGACGGTGACGGTGATCTGCTGCACGATGCCCGAGACGTTGGCGGCGACGACGTGCTCCATCTTCATCGCCTCCATGACCAGCACCGGGTCGCCTTCGCGCACCGTGGCGCCCTCGCCGACGCTCAAGCTGACGATGGTGCCCTGCACCGGGGCGGGCAGCGCCACGGTGCCTTCCGGCGCATCCATCCTGACGGGGCCCGGCTCGACCACGTCGCCGACGGCGGGAATCGCCATGTCGCCGCCGCCGTCGCGCCCCAGGGTCAGCACCGCCAGCGGATCGGCGGCGTCGACCTTGACGCCGGCCCGCCGCGCGGCGCTCGCCGAATCGAAATAGAGCTTGCGATGCCGCCCGCCCTCGCCGCCGACCAGTTCGCCGATATGCTCCTCGACGAAGCGCGTGTGGGCAGCGCCGGCGAGAAAGCCGGGATGGCGCAGCAGGCTCTGCAGGAAGCCGGCATTGGTCGGCACGCCGGCAATCCGGAATTCGGCCAGCGCCCGCCACGCCTTGGCCGACACCGCGGCCAGATCGGCCGGCGCGGCATGGACGATCAGCTTGGCCAGCAGCGAATCGAAGCGGGTGCTGGTGCGATAGCCCGTGTAGCCGAACGTATCGACGCGCACGCCAGGTCCCGACGGCAGGTCGAAGGCGGCCAACGTGCCGCCGGCCGGCCGCGCCGAGCCGTCGGCCGCCATGGTTTCCATGTTGATGCGCGCCTGCAACGCCATGCCGCGCGGCGCGGGCACCTGCTCCTGCGTCAGGCCGAGCTGCGCCAATGTCTTGCCGGCGGCGATCTCAAGCTGCAGCCGCACGATGTCGAGGCCCAGCACTTCTTCGGTGACGGTGTGCTCGACCTGCAGGCGCGGATTGGCCTCGATGAAGGCGAAGGATTGCGCATCGGTCGACGCATCGACCAGGAACTCGATGGTGGCGACGCCGCGATACCGCGCCGCCTTGCCCAGCGCCACCGCGGCGTCAAGCAGGCTCTGGCGCATGGCGGACGTCAGGCCGGGAGCCGGCGCGATCTCGATCAGCTTCTGGCGCTGGCGCTGGATCGAGCAGTCGCGCTCCCACAGATGGCTGACCGCACCGCTGCCGTCGCCGACGATCTGCACTTCGATGTGGCGCGCGCGGCGATAGAGGGTTTCGACGTAAAGATCGCCGTTGCCGAAGGCCTGCTGCGCCTCGGAGCGGCAGCGCTCGAAGGCCGGCGCCAGCTCCTCGGGCGACAACACCGGACGCATGCCGCGTCCGCCGCCGCCGGCGATCGCCTTGACCATCACTCCGCCGCCCTCGCCGAGCGAGCGCAGGAATTCCTCAGCCTGTTCGAGCGTCGTCGCACCTTCAGTGCCCGGCAGCACCGGCACATTGCATTGCCGCGCCAGGGCGAGCGCGCTGCCCTTGTCGCCGAACAGTTCGAGCATCGCGGGCGTCGGACCGACGAAGACGATGCCGGCTGCCTCGCAGGCGCGGGCGAAGACAGCGTTCTCGCTCAGGAAGCCGTAGCCCGGATGCACCGCGTCGCAGCCGGTTTCGCGCGCTACCGCGACGATCTGCTCAATGGCGAGATAGGGCGCAACGCCAGCGCCTTCCAGCGCGCGGGCCTGATCGGTCTTGCGCGTGTGCAGCGAGTTCGCATCGTCCTGCGAAAAAACGGAAACGGTCTCGGTTCCCATGTCCGCCGCCGTGCGAGCGATGCGAATGGCGATTTCGCCACGATTGGCGATCAGCAGCCTGCGGATTGAAGCGATCATTGTCGTCGATACCCCGTTTCGCCGCCCGATAGACAGCCGCTCCACTGTAATCCCGCCGACGACCGCCCGATATGACGGTCGCGACAGACATATGATTGAACGTTCATTCGGCCATCGCTACGATGGAATGTCACGCGACAATGTTGCAGCAGGGCCAGGCCGCACGCGGGCACTGCGAAGGAAGTCATGACAAGCGAAACGGTCGAGCGCGATCCGCTCTACGGCTGGGTGATGGTCGCCATCGCCGCGATCTGCTCCGGTCTGGGTTTTGGCGCGCTGACCAGCGCGGCGGTCTTCCTCGCGCCGCTGGCCGACGAATTCGGCTGGTCGCGCGGCTCGGTATCGTTCGCCTACACGATCGGCGGCATCGCCAGCGCGATATTCGGACTTGGCATCGGCTATCTCGCGAACCGGATGGCGACCCGGGTGTTCACCCTGTTCGGCATCGTCATGCTGTCGCTGCCGCTGGCGGCGCTGAGTTTCATCGAGGCGCTGTGGCAGCTGCATGCGCTCTATGCCGCCATGGGCGGCCTGGGCTTCGCGGCTCTGACGGCCCCGATCATGGCGACGGCCAGCCGCTGGGTGCGCCGCAGCCCCGGGCTGGCAATCGGCATCATGACCGCCGGCGGCGCGGTCGGTCAGGGCATCGTGCCCCTCGTTGCCGGCTATCTGATCGTGGCCATGGGCTGGCGCGACGCGTATTTCGCGCTCGGCGTCGCCTTTCTCGCCGTCGGCGTGCCGATGGCGCTGCTGGTGCGGGAATCGCCGCCGCTCGCCGTCGCAACGGGAGACGCGGCCAGGGCCGCGGCCCCGCCGTTGCTTTCGGCGCCGGTCGCGATGATCTGGGTCGGGATCGCGGCGATCTTCTGCTGCATCTGCATGGCCGTGCCGATCATGCACGTGGTTGCCCTGGTCACCGACACCGGCCTGCCGCCGCAGGTCGGCGCCGGCGTTCTGACGGTCCTGATGGTGTCGGGCGCGGTGGGGCGCATCGCGGCGGGCAAGATCGCCGACCGGCTGGGCGGCGTGCGCACCTACATGCTGACCTCCGTCGGCCAGGCATCGCTGGTCTTCTGGTTCGTCCAGGCCGACAGCGCCTGGAGCTTCTATGCCGTCGCCGCCGCCTTCGGCTTCGCCTATGCCGGCGTCATGACCTGCCTGTTCATCGTCATACGCGAGCTGGTCCCCGAGCACCGCTTCGCCCTGGGCATCGCCGTGGTGGTGATGTTCGGCTGGGTCGGCATGGGCATCGGCGCCGTGCAGGGCGGCGTGCTGTTCGACCAGACCGGCAACTACAACGTCTCCTATGCCAGCGCGGCGATCGCCGGTTACATCAATCTCGCGATCGTATTCGCCCTTGATCGCCGGCTTCACAAGCTGCGCCGCCGACAGCTTGCGTCGGCGCAAACCTGAGACTGCACACGCAGCGCCGTCGGCGGAATCGACCCGCGGTTAAGGAGAATGCAATGGCCTGGGATTTCGAGACCGATCCGGACTTCCAGGCCCAGCTCGACTGGATAGAGGAATTCACCCGCAGCCGCATCGAGCCGCTCGACCATATTCTCGGCAGCCCCTACGACGTCGCCGATCCGAAGCGCAACGCGCTGGTGCGGCCGTTGCAGGCCGAAGTGCGCGCCCGCAAATTGTGGGCCTGCCATCTCGGGCCGGATCTCGGCGGCCCGGGCTACGGCCAGGTCAAGCTCGCGTTGATGAACGAGATCCTCGGCCGCTCGCGCTTCGGACCGACCGTATTCGGCTGCCAGGCGCCCGATTCGGGCAATGCGGAAATCCTGGCGCATTACGGCACGGCCGCGCTGAAGCAACGCTGGCTGGCGCCGCTGCTGGAAAACGAAATCGTCTCCTGCTTCTCCATCACTGAACCGCAGGGCGGCGCCGATCCCAAGGTGTTCCGCACCAGGGCCGAGCGCGACGGCAGCGGCTGGGTGATCACCGGCCAGAAGTGGTTTGCCTCGAACGCACGCTACGCCGCCTTTACCATCGTCATGGCGATCACCGATGCCGACGCGCCCTCGCCCTACCGGCGCATGTCGATGTTCATCATTCCCGCCGGCACGCCGGGCCTCAACATCGTGCGCAATGTCGGCTTCTACGGCGAGGCGGCCGATACGCACGCCTACGTCGATCTCGACCATGTGCGGGTGCCGCAGGAGAACATGCTGGGCGGACGCGGCGAGGCTTTCGTCGTGGCTCAGACGCGGCTGGGCGGCGGGCGCATCCATCACGCCATGCGCACCATCGGCGAGGCGCGCAAGGCGCTCGACATGATGTGTACGCGCGTGCTCTCGCGCGAAACCCAAGGCCAGAAGCTATGGGAGAAGCAGATGGTGCAGGAGAAGATCGCCGATTCGTGGATCGAACTGGAGCAGTTCCGCCTGCTGGTGCTGCGCACCGCCTGGCTGATCGACAAGCACAAGGACTACAAGAAGGTGCGCAAGGACATTTCGGCGGTGAAAGCGGCGATGCCGAAGGTATTGCACGACGTCGCCGCCCGCGCCCTGCATCTGCACGGTTCGCTCGGCATATCGAAGGAGCTGCCGCTGGCCGATCTGGTCATGCAGTCCTTCCATGTCGGGCTGGCGGACGGGCCGACCGAGGTTCACAAGGCGACTTTCGTGCGCGAACTGCTCAAGGACTACCAGCCGGAGAACGGGCTGTTCCCGTCCTACCATCTGCCGGCGCTCGAGGAGCGCGCCCGACAGCTCTATGGCGACACGCTGGACGATCTGACGGAACTGGCGACGAACTGACCGGCCGCGCTACTGCTCGATCGAAATCCACTCCGTGGCCGGCGGCGTGACTTCGACGTCGCGCAGGCCGTCGGGAGTCTTGCGCATGATGCACACGACGGTTTTCTGCGGCTCGTTGGCGATCGCATCGCTGGTCAGCAGCGCCACGCCGTAGCTGGTCGTGCCCTCGGGCGCGACGACGACGCGGGGCTGGGGCAATCCGGCCTGGGCGATGCAGGCCTGCACCAGTTGCGCTCGCATCTTGTCCCAGGCATCGGGGGAGGACGCCCAGACGCCCGCCGGCAGCGCCAGGGCGGCGACGGCAGCCGGGATTGCGATGGCCGAAGCGGCAATTCTGCTCATGGGACCTCCTGAATCATTAATCGCCCCCCGCGCCGGAAGTTCCCGGAAGGGCGGCTCCCTCGGCTAAACTGGCGAAAAAGGGAGGAAACCATGGCCGCCAAATGCCTGCTGATCGTGACCGCCGAGGTCGACCCCGCCGTCGAGGCGGCGTGGAGCAAATGGTACGACGAGGTGCACCTGCCCGACGCGCTGGCCTGCCCCGGCGTATTGAGCGGAACTCGCTACGTCACCGCCGGCCAGACGGCCGAATTCGACCGCGGCGAACGCCGCAGCAGCGAAAGCCGGGTCTACACCACCATTTACGAGCTGGCCGGACCCGAGGCCGTCGAGACGCCGGAATTCGCCGCCATGCGGGGCTGGTACGAGTTCGGTCCCAACGTAGTCTCCCAGACCAGGGTGGTCGTTGCCCTGGCATAGTGGCGTGGCGGAACCGGCAGTCGAAACCGGCGTTTAGCCGATGCTGCCGGCCTCGCCGGGTTGAAGATGCGGCATTCGCGTGCGAGTATTGCCCCCTTCCCCGCAATCGCCTCCGAAGGACCATGCCCCGCCGGTTTCCCTGGACAAAGCTGCCCGACGCCGAGCTTCTCAAGCTGCGGCTGAAAGACCTGAAGGTGACGATCGAGGGGTCTCCGCTGGAGCGGCGCATGGACGAGCTCTATGCCGAGCTGGATCGCAAGGGCCTGCGCATCCGCCCGCATGCGTGGATTTCCGACGAGTGGTTCAGCCCCGACGAAGCGCCGGGCATCGCCATCCCGTTCTATCTCGCCCATCCCCGGCTGACGCGGCTGGAGCGGCGCAAGATGATCGACATCGAGGGCGGAACGGTGGCCGAGTGCATGCGCATCCTGCGCCACGAGGCCGGGCATGTGGTGCAGAATGCCTACCAGCTGCATCGCCGCCGCCGCTGGCAGCAGCTGTTCGGTCCGGCGTCGAAGCGCTATCCGAGCTTCTATCGGCCCAACCCCGCCAGCCGCAACTACGTGCAGCATCTGCGCCTGTGGTACGCGCAAAGCCATCCGGCCGAGGATTTCGCCGAAACCTTCGCCGTCTGGCTGCGCCCGCGCGGCGACTGGCGCAAGCGCTACGCCGGCTGGCCGGCGATGAAGAAGCTGGAATACGTCAACGAACTGATGCATGAGATCGCCGGCGAGAAGCCGGAAATGTTCAACCGGCGCAAGGTCGATCCGCTGAGCAAGCTGTCGATGACGCTGGAAGAGCACTACGAAAAGAAACAGGCTGCCTATGCCTTCGACTTTCCCACCACCTACGACCGCGAATTGCTGCGCATCTTTTCCAACGATCCGCGCCATTCGCGCTCGCCTGCGGCTTCGACCTTCCTGCGCCACAACCGCGCCCGCATCCGTCAGGCCGTGTCGCGCTGGACCGGCGAACATCAGCTCACGCTGGACACGCTGATGGACGAGATGATCGGCCGCTGCCGCGAGCTCAAGCTGCGCGCCGTCGGGCCGGAGCGCAAGCTGCGCATGGATTTCACCGTGCTGCTCACCGCCAAGACCGTGCACGCGATCTACAGCCGGTCGCGGCGCAAATGGTTCGCGCTATGAGACGCCGGCGCGTGCTGGTGCTGCTGCACCCGGACCTGATGCCACCGGACACGCTCGACGGACACACCGCGCAGGAACAGAACAACTGGAAGACCGAGTACGATGTCGTCACGACCTTGCGCTCGATCGGCCACGACGTGCGCCCGCTGGGCGTGCAGCACGAGCTGCGGCCGATCCGCGAGGCGATTGAGCAGTTCAAGCCGCATGTCGTGTTCAATCTGCTCGAGCAGTTCCACGGCGAGACCGCCTACGACCAGAACGTCGCCTCCTATCTCGAGCTGCTGCGCATGCCCTACACGGGCTGCAATCCGCGCGGCCTGATGCTGGCACGCGGCAAGGATCTGTCGAAGAAGCTGCTGACCTACCACCGCATCCCGGTGCCCGCCTTTGCGGTGTTTCCCCTGCACCGCAAGATCAAGCGGCCGGCGCGGCTCAGCTTCCCGCTGATCGTCAAGAGCCTGAGCGAGGACGCTTCGGTCGGCATTTCGCAGGCTTCCGTGGTCGATTCCGACGAAAAGCTGGTCGAGCGCGTCGCCTTCATCCACGAGCGCATCGGCACGCACGCCATCGCCGAACAGTATATCGACGGGCGCGAGATCTACGTCGGCGTGCTGGGCAACGACCGGCTGCGCGTGCTGCCGATCTGGGAGCTCGATTTCGGCAACATGGCGCAGGGCGCCAGCCGCATCGCGACCCTGAAGGTCAAGCACGACACCGACTACCAGGAACGCCGCGGCATCCTGCAGGGTCCGGCGGAAGGACTGTCGCCCGAGCTCAGCGCCCGGATCGTGCGCAGCGTCAAGCGCATCTGCCGCACCCTGTCGATCGATGGCTACGCGCGCATCGATTTCCGCCTGTCGACCGACGGCGTTCCGTATTTCATCGAGGCCAATCCCAACCCCGAAATCGCCCGCTCGCAGGAGTTCGCCGAAGCCGCCCTGCATGACGGGCTCGACTATCCCGATCTGCTCGAACGCCTGCTGCAGCTCGGCATCAGCCGCGCCCGGGCGCTGGAATACGCCTAGAGCGAAACAGGGGTGAATCCGTTCTAGGCGGCCAGTTCGAGAATTTCCAGCACCTGCGCCGGCGTCGGAATCGGGCGCGGATTGCGCGGGATCCACGGCGTGCCCATCGCCTGGCTGGCGATGCGCTCGAAATGCTCCTTGCCGACTTTCACTTCCGACAGGCTGCGCGGCATGCCAAGGCCGCGGATGAAATCGTCGAGCACGTCGCCAGCGTCCTTGCCGGGATGGCCCATCGCCGCCGCCACCAGCGCCTGGCGCTCGGCGTTGGCCGGCTTGTTCCAGCGCATCGCCGCCGGCAGCATGATGCAGGAGGTGTGGCCGTGCGGGATGTCGAACACCGCACCCAGCACATAGCCGATGCCGTGGCTGGCGCCCATCGGCACGCCGCCCGACAGCGGCCCCATCGACAGCCACGAACCGATCTGGCAGTCGAGCCGGGCCTCCATGTCGTTGGGATCGGCCTTCACCCGCGGCAGACCGCGCGTCAGCAGCGAAAGTCCGTGCAGGGCGGAGGCGTCGCCGAAGGGATTGGCCTCGCCCGAGCAGACGCCCTCGACGCAATGATCGACGGCGCGGATGCCGGTGGACAGGAACAGCCACATCGGCGTGTGGCGCGTGACGACCGGGTCGAGCACGACCGCCTGCGGGATGACGCCGGCATGGCGGAACAGCTCCTTAATCTTGGTGCGCTCGTCGGTGACGCCGGCGATGGCGGAGAACTCGCCCGCCGACAAAGTCGTCGGCACCGACATCTGGCGCACTTTGGGCGGATTCATCGGCGGCGGCGCCAGGCTGCCGTCGGGCTGCTTGACCCAGCGGATGCGGTCGAGATCTGCGGGCGTGCGGATGTCGTTGGACAGGCAGAGCTGGACGGCCTTGGCGCCGTCGGT
>CAYOSX010000052.1:1531-15925 GCA_964406745.1 uncultured Opitutus sp. | reverse complement strand
GCGTGTGGCGGTGTGGTGGGCGAGGTCGACGCGAACATCACCGAGTTCGAGGACCAGGCTGTGCTGGCGGTCACGTTCGCTCCGGCGCAGCAGCGCCTGGACGCGCGCGTAGAATTCGCGCAGGGAAAACGGCTTCGGCAGATAGTCGTCCGCGCCCGCGTTGAGGCCTTTCACGCGGTCGTCGACCTGGTTGAGCCCCGTCAGCATGAGGATGGGAGGGGCAAAATGGAGGCGGCGCAGTTCGCGGCAAAGTTCGAAACCGGACAGCCCGGGCAGCATGACGTCGAGCACGACGAGATCGGGCTTCTGCGAGAGTGCGAGGGTAAGGCCCTCGTTGCCATCATGGGCCTCGATCACGCGATAGCCCTGGTCCGCCAGACTCAATTGAATGGCGTCCAGCATGGTGCGATCGTCTTCTATCACCAGGATGCGGGGTTTCATTAGGTGGGACGTTATCCTCGCCGACCCGGGCGAGCATGGGTCAGTTCCCGTTGGCGTCACGGAAAATAAACCCCGCTGTTTCCGGGCCCCGAGCCTTCCCATTCGTTCGCTCTGTGCAAGGCCGGGAGCGGCGAGGGTTGGCCTCCGGGGTCACGAGGCTGAGTTTTCCGCGAATTGTGACGATACCGTGACAGGTTCCCCTGCCGGGCCGGGCATAGTTGCCGACCGGATACCTCAATTACGTCCCCAGTCATGATCAAGCCAGTCCTCTTCAGCTGCCCGTCGCGTGGCTCCTGTTTCTTCGTCGCCATCTGTTTGATGGCGTCCCTTCCCATTGCGTCGAGGCTGAAGGCACAGCTGCCGTCCGACTTCGCCGACCTCAGCATCGAGGAGCTCATGAACGAGTCGGTGACGTCCGTTGCCAAGAAGGAGACCCGGCTCTTCGCGTCGCCGGCGGCGATCGCGGTCGTCACCCACGACGACGTCCGCCGTCTCGGCATCGATCACTTTCCCGAAGCGCTGCGCTGGCTGCCCGGCACAAATGTCGCCCGGATCAACAACACCCAATGGGCGGTGAGCGTGCGCGGATTCAATTCCCAATTGTCGGACAAACTCCTCGTGCTGCAGGACGGGCGTCCGCTCTACACGCCGACGTTTGGCGGAGTGTTCTGGGACAGCCAGGACACGGTGATGGAGGATCTCGAGCGCATTGAGGTGATTCGGGGGCCCGGCGCGACGCTGTGGGGGGCCAATGCCGTCAATGGCGTCGTCAACATCGTGACCAAGAGCGCGAAGGACACCCAGGGCACGCTGGTTTCGGCTTCGGTCGGCACGGAAGACCGCCCGGCGGTCTCGCTCCGCCATGGCGGAGCGGTCGGGCGCACCGGACACTACCGCGTTTACCTCAGTCATTTTCGCCGGGCCAACTGGGACGACACCCGGTTGGCGCCGACCAATCATTGGCAGGGAACGAGCGCCGGTTTCCGTTATGATGCGGCGCCGACGTCCGAGCAGAACCTTACCGTGCAGGGTCAATATTACGTGCAGGAGCACAGCGAGTTTTACCAAGGGGTGGCCTTCGAGCGTCCGTTCATGCGCATGGTCTCCAGCAAGAACGAAGGGGATGGACACCATCTGCTCGCACGTTGGAGCCGGCGGTTCTCGCCGACAGCCGACGTGAGTGTGCAGGGCTTCTACGACGAATTTCATCACGGCAACAATGGCACCGACGAAGAAAGGCGCACCTACGACCTCGAACTTCAGCACCGTTTTGGATTCGGTGCGCGCCACGACATTGTCTGGGGCGCGGGCTACCGTGTGAGCCGCGACCGGTTGGAGTCGACGCCCATCCTCGTCTGGAATCCGGAGGAGAAGGAGATCGATCTGGTCAATGTCTTCGTGCAGGACGAGATCGCGCTTCTGCCCGGGCAAGTCAGCCTCATCGTCGGCACGAAGCTCGAGAAAAGCCCTTACGTTGACTGGGAGGCGCAGCCGGCGGCGCGGCTGCTCTGGACTCCTTCGCGACGGCAGACGTTCTGGGCGAGTGTATCCAGCGCGGTACGCACACCCACGCGGCTGGATACCGAGGCGCGCTTCAACGCCGTGATCTATGACGCGGGCCCACAGGTTCCGCCCACCATGGTTTCCTTCCTTGGCAATCCCGAGGCGCGCTCCGAGGAGGTGACCGCGCATGAACTCGGCTGGCGCCTCGAGCCTATTCCGGGGGTTTCGGTCGATCTCACTGTTTTTCGCAACGAGTATCGTCAGCTCTCGCTGTACGACGCCAGGCCCCCGGAGTATGTGGTCGGGCCCCCGTTTCCGCATGTGCTGGTGCCCTACGTGTCAACAAATAATGGATACGGTGAATCGCAGGGCGCCGAGCTGGCCGTGGCCTGGCAGCCATCGCGCAACTGGCGGATCGTGGCGGATTATTCGCTGCTCAAGCTTCGGATTCGTCCCAACCCGGAGGAGGAAGGGGACAGCCCCGAGCATCGTTTCAACCTGCGCTCGTACCTCGATCTGCCCGGGCACTGGGAGTTGAACACCGCCGTCGGCTACACCTCGCGGCTGCGAAACAGCATCACCCATCATCAAATACCCGCGTACACGCGCGTCGACGTCGGGTTGGTCTGGCGCCCGTTGCCCGCGTGGGAGTTCGGTCTTTGGGGGAGGAACCTTTTTGATCCGGAGCACCCGGAGTTCAGTCAAATCGTGACGCCTGGGGTCTTGGTGGAGATCCCGCGCGAAATTAACGCACGTGCCCGGTGGCGGTTTTGATGAAACCGTTAGCCGTCATGCACCGAAGGGCCGCCCTGCGTACGACTGTCCTCTCGGCATTGCCGTACCAGGGACGCTGCATCGTGCTGGCCTGGGTGGCGGCGTCCCTTCTGTTTTTCACCACCGCCGCGTCCGCCGCCCTCCCGGAAGCCTCGAAGGAATACCAAGTCAAGGCGGCCTTTCTCTACAACTTCACAAAATTCGTGGAGTGGCCGGGCGGGCGGTATGATTCCCCCGAGGCCCCGATCGTAATCGTCGTGCTTGGGCGCAGTCCATTTGGCGGGGCGTTGGCGGCGGCGGTCGAGGGACGGCAGGCGGGCGGCCGGGCGATCGTTGTCCGGCCGGCCGCCTCGGCGGAGGAGGTGAAGGAAGCGCACATTCTCTTTGTGCCCGCAGGCGAAGAAGGCAGGTTTGCCGCCCTGGCCGGCGCCCTTGCAGGAGGCGCGGTGACCACGGTCGGCGAGTCGGACCGCTTCGCAGCCCACGGCGGCATGATCACCTTCGTGCACGAGGCCGGTCGCTTGCGTTTCTCCATAAACCTCGAGGCCGCCGAGCGCGAGCACCTCAAGTTCAGTGCCCAGTTACTGAGACTCGCCACGCACGTGCGGCGCAAATCCTGAGGCGCCCGCGCCATGAAAACCTACCTCCGCAACGCTCCCATCCGCCAAAAGCTCACCATCATCACGATGTTGACGAGCGGCGTGGCCTTGCTGGTCGCGGGCGTCGCGATCCTTTTGTACGAACGCCAGGCCTTCAAACGGGAGGCGGCCGCCGACCTGGCTACTCTGGCGGAGATGATCGCCTTCAATAGCGCGTCCGCCGTCTCCTTCGACGACGCCGCTTCGGCTGAGCAGACTTTGAAGAGCCTCGCCGCCGAGCGCGCGATGGTGGCGGCCTGCGTGTATCGTCCGGACGGCTCCGTCTTCGCCGCCTACGTGCGGGCCGGGGAAACGGCGGGGTTCGACGCCCCGGTCGACGGAAAATTGACCCGGTTCTTGGACGACCACCTCGAACACTTCCAGCCGATCGTTCTGGATGAAGAGACGATTGGGGCCGTGTACCTGCGCGCCGATCTGCTGAGCCTCCGACAGAGGGAGCAACGCTATGCCTTCATCATGGCCGGGGTCGGAATCGCAGCCATGGCCCTCGCGCACGCCGTCGCCTCGGGTCTTCGCGCTCACATCTCCAACCCGGTCTCTCAACTTTCCGGTGCCGCGCAGAAGGTCGCGACCCATCGAGACTATTCCATTCGGGTGCAACGCGAGGGTGATGACGAACTGGGCCGGCTCACCGATGCGTTCAACCACATGCTCGCGCAGATCCAGGCGCGCGACGTCGATCTTCAGGCGGCCCATGATCAACTGGAGAAACGCGTCGAACAACGGACCGCCGAGCTCGCCTACGAGCGGGACCAGCTGCGCGCGCTGCTCGATTCCAGTCCCGACGCGATCTACTTCAAGGATCGCGAGTCGCGCTTCGTCCTGATCAGTCGCTGCAAGGCCGAAAAGATGCTCGAGAGCGTCCCTGGCCTGCGCGAACGCCTCGGCATCCCGCCCCAGGTCAACGGCACGCAGATCGACCTGACGCGCTTCGTCGGTCTCTCCGATCACGACACCTACACGGACGTGGCCGCACGGCGCGCGCGCGCCGACGAAGAGGCGATCATGCGGACGGGCCGGTCTCTTGTCGGGCAGATCGAGCAGCAGGTCTTTCATGACGGCTCCCAATGCTGGTCGCTGACCAGCAAGATGCCGTGGCGCGACAGTGGGGGAAAGATCATCGGAACCTTCGGGCTTTCCCGTGACATCACCGCCCAGAAACGGGCGGAGGAGGAGCTGGAGAACGCCAACCGAAAACTCGTCGAGACCTCTCGCGCCGCCGGCATGGCCGAGGTGGCCACCGGGGTGCTTCACAACGTGGGTAACGTTCTCAACAGCGTGAACGTCTCCGCGACCTTGGTCGGAGAAGCCGTGCGAGGCTCCAAGGCCGTCAATCTCCGGAAGTTGAGCACGCTCCTTTCCGAACATCGGGGGAACCTCGCGGAGTTCGTCGGCAACGATGCCCGGGGCCGGATGGTGGAACCTTATCTCGCGACACTCGTCGACGACCTGGAGAAGGAGCGCGCGTCGATGATCGGCGAACTCGATCACCTCCGTAAAAACATCGACCACATCAAGGATATAGTGGCGATGCAGCAGAACTACGCGAAGACCTCCGGTGTCGTCGAAGTGATCTCCATCCCCGATCTGGTCGAGGACGCCATTCGCATGAATGCCGGCTCGCTCGCCCGGCACGAGGTGTCATTGGTCCGGCACTACGACGCCCGCCCCGTCGTGACGGTCGACAAGCACAAGGTGTTGCAGATTCTCGTGAACGTCATCCGCAACGCGAAGTATGCCTGCGATGAAGCCGGTCACGCGGACAAGCGCATCGAGGTGCGTGTTGCGAAGACCGGGACGGGTGTCGCGATCTCGATCTCGGACAACGGCGTCGGCATCCCCGGCGAGAA
This sequence comes from uncultured Opitutus sp., assembly GCA_964406745.1. Taxonomy (GTDB): domain Bacteria; phylum Verrucomicrobiota; class Verrucomicrobiia; order Opitutales; family Opitutaceae; genus CAMAXB01. The sequence continues at coordinate 10,698 of CAYOSX010000052.1, read as the reverse complement.
CCTCACGAGGGTCTTCAACCACGGATTCACGACGCGGGCGACCGGTCACGGTTTCGGCCTGCACAGTGGTGCACTCGCGGCCCGGGAAATGGGCGGATCGCTGGATGCGTTCAGCGAAGGCCCGGGAAGGGGTGCCACCTTCGTCCTCACGCTTCCGTCCGCTCCCCTTGAAACCAGGAGTTCCCCATCATGAACCCAGACACCTCCTCCAGAAACCGCCGCATCCTCGTGATCGATGACAATCGGGCGATCCACGACGATTTCCGAAAAATCCTTGTGGGTGCGGCGGTCGATGACGCCGCGTCCGGCATGGAGGCCGTGCTCTTCGGCGCACCGGCGCCCGATACCGGCGCCCTGCGCTTCGAACTCGATTCGGCGTATCAAGGCAAAGAAGGACTGGAGAAGGTCGAACGTTCCCTCCGCGATGGCCGCCCGTACGCGATGGCCTTCATGGATGTGCGCATGCCGCCCGGCTGGGACGGGATTGAGACGACGGCGCGCATCTGGGAGATTGATCCGGAGATCCAGATCGTCATTTGCACGGCCTACTCCGACTACTCGTGGGACCAGATGTCCTCCCGCCTGGGCCAGCCCGACCGGCTCGTCATTCTCAAGAAACCGTTCGACAACATCGAGGCGCTGCAGGTCGCCACGGCGCTCACCGAGAAGTGGAATCTCGCACGGAGGGCCAGTTCGCACATGGCGGAGCTCGAGCGACTCGTCGAAGAACGCACGCGCGAGCTTCGGCTCGCCAAGGAGGCCGCCGAGGTCGCGAGCCTCGCGAAAAGCGAGTTTCTCGCCAACATGAGTCACGAGATCCGCACGCCCATGAACGGGGTGATCGGCATGACGGCGCTCCTGCTCGACAGTGACCTGGACGCCCAGCAGCGCGAGTACACGGACACGATCCGTGCCTCGGCGGAAACCTTGCTGACGGTGATCAACGACGTTCTGGATTTCTCGAAGATCGAGGCCGGAAAACTTGCCTTCGAGAGCCTCGACTTCGAGCCGCGGGAGACCTTCGGAGGCACGATCGACCTGTTGACGGAGAGCGCGCGCGCAAAGGGCATCCATCTGACTCTGGAGATCGGCTCCTCGGTTCCACGCTTGCTGCGGGGCGATCCCGGGCGCGTGCGGCAGGTGCTCACCAACCTGGTCGGCAACGCGATCAAGTTCACCGAACAGGGCGGAGTGACCGTTGCAGTGAACATGGAGAGCGAGAATGCCCATCACGCCATGCTGCACGTCAGTGTGCGCGACACAGGCATCGGCATTCCGCACGAGGCGCAGGGAAGACTCTTCGAAGCGTTCACCCAGGCCGACAGCTCCACGACCCGCCGCTTCGGCGGTTCCGGCCTCGGACTCGCGATTTCCCGCCGGCTGGTGAATATGATGCACGGCCATATCGGCATGAAGAGCGAGCCCGGGCGCGGCTCCGAGTTTTGGTTCGTTGCGCGATTCGACAAGCCGGGCACCTCCGCGCCGTTTCCCTGCGTTGGCGAGGCGCGGCGTTCGAGCGTATCCCCGTCCGCGGACCGCGAAGAGCCGTCCGAGGCGTTGCGCGCCCGCCTCGCGGACGTCCGTCTGCTCATTGCCGAGGATAACAGCGTGAATCAGAAGGTTGCCCTCGGCCAGCTGCGCAAGCTCGGCTGCACCGCCGATGCCGTTGGCAACGGGCAGGAGGTGATCGAGGCCCTCGAGCGCCATCCTTATCCGCTCGTCTTTATGGACGTGCAGATGCCGGAGATGGATGGCTACGAGGCGACCCGAGTCATCCGGCGAAGGGAGAATGATCCCGATCAGCGCTGCCCGTGGCCGGTTCCGATCCACATTGTTTCGCTGACGGCCAATGCCATGCGCGGAGACCGTGAGAAGTGCCTCGCGATGGGCATGGACGACTACATCAGCAAGCCCGTGCGTTTGCGCGACATCCTGGATGCGTTGGAGCGGTGGGCGGCGCGGACTGGCGGTGCGTGCGAGGCAAAGACGCCTGCTCCCGAGAGGTGTGCCGCGCTGGATGGAGCATGATGACGGCGAGGATGTTGGGCTTGGACCCGGAGCGAGGGGTGGTGTCTTGAGGTGACCCCGGGGATTTTACCGGTTGTGGTCCGTGCGTGATCCTGAATACTGACGCTGTTCGGTTGCGTCATGGGCCGTAATCCGAACCATTCCTCTCCAGCTCGGATTGCGCAGGTCCAAGATACGGCCGGAAGCGAGCCTTCCTCGATGACCGGGTTTCAAGGTTAAGAAAATCAATTCGCGTTAAGCTATCCCACGACTCGAGCAATGAACCGACATCTTCTTTCCGTCGCGTGCTGGGTGACGGCTGCCGTTCTCCCAGCGGCGGCCGCGACACTTTCGCCAGATCGTCTCAAACAGCTCAGTCTCGACGAATTGATGGAGCTGGAAGTTACGTCGGTCTCGAAGTCCGAGCAGAGCTTCGAGTCTTCTGCGGCCGCGCTGGCCGTCGTAACGTCCGAACGCATCCGCCGCTCCGGAGCCACGCATGTGGCCGAGGCCTTGCGCGGCGTGCCCGGACTGCACGTTGCCCGGCGCAACGCGAGCACCTGGGCGGTGAGCGCACGGGGTTTCAGCAGCACGAATTCGGAGAAGCTGCTCGTGCTGAGCGATACACGCAGCATCTACACGCCGCTGTTCTCCGGCGTCTTCTGGGACATGCAGGACTACGTGCTGGCCGATATCGACCGCATCGAGGTGATCCGCGGACCTGGCGCGGCGCTCTGGGGCTCAAATGCGGTCAACGGGGTCGTCAATATCACGACCAAGAGCGCCATGGATACCCAAGGTACGTTGATCGAGTCGACCGTCGGCACCGAGGACCGGGCGATCTTTGCCGTCCGCCACGGCGCCCGCACCTCAGAGGGCGTGCATTTCCGCGTGTTCGCCAAGTATGCGGAGCGCGATGACACCCTGCACACGTCGGACAGCCCGGATGACGCACATCTCGGAAGCTTCGGGTTTCGCTCGGACTGGACGATGGACGGACGCAACAGCGTCACCTTGCAGGGCGGTTTGTACGACGGATCCATTGGTCAGCTCGCGCCTTCGGTTACCATCATCGGCCGGGAAGGTCCGCAGGGCGATCTCAAGGCTAAGGTGTCGGGCGGAAACATTCTTGGACGCTGGCGGCATCAGTTCGACAACGGCTCCGAATTGCAGGTGCGCGCCTACTACGATCGCACGCGGCGTGACGACGATAGCTTCTACGACGAGCTGGACACGGTCGACCTCGATCTCGATCACCGCTTCGCGCTCGCGCGGCGTGTCGAAGGGCTGTGGGGAGTCAATTACCGCCGCACCTCGAACCGCAATCTCGGCAAAGGCATCTTCGCCCTCGATCCAGCGCTCTCCGACGACGAACTCCTGAGCGCATTTGTTCAAGTTCAGGCGAGGATCGGGGAGACGATCCGGCTGACGGCGGGAACGAAGTGGGAGGAGAATGACTTCAGCGGCAGTGAGCTTCAGCCCGGTGCGCGGGCTGTTTGGGAGGTTGCGGAGCGGCATACGCTTTGGGCGGCGGTCTCAAAGGCAGCGCGCATCCCGACCCGGCTTGAGCGCGACATCGCGATCGACGTGAGCGACCCGGCGGGCAACCCCGTGGTGCGGCTGCTCGGAAACCGGAATTTTAAGGCTGAGGATCTGGTCGCCTTCGAGGCGGGCTACCGCTGGCGGCCCACGGGCCGGCTTCACCTGGACCTCGCCATATTCGAAAATCACTACGACAAGCTCTCGTCGCTCGAGTTCGGCTCGCCGTTTGTCGATCCCGCCGACGGGCGCACCGTGATTCCGATCCGCAACGAGAACCTCACCTCCGGCCGGGCGCGCGGGGCGGAGGTGCTCGTCACCGCATCACCGTCGGAACGGTGGAACATGTCCGCCAGTTATGCCTATCACCATTTGAGCCTCGACCCCACCGGCCAGGATCTTAATCGCGGCGTGTACTACGATGGGGCCACGCCGAGGCATCAGTTTGCGCTGAGCTCATATCTGACCTTGCCCGGTGGTTTTGAATTCGACGCGCATTTCCGCAGGCACACCGCCCTGCGCCGCCTGCCGGAGGACCCCTCCGGAGGCGGCATCCCGGGCTATAGCGAACTCGACCTCCGGCTCGCGTGGCGCGCGTCGGACCGGGTCGAGCTGGCGGTGGTCGGCCAGAATCTCCTGCAATCGAGTCATCTTGAATTTGGAGCGCCCGCGGCCCGGGGAGAAATCCAACGATCAGTCTACGCAAAGCTGACCTGGGAGTTATGAATCATCGCCTCGCATCCCTGCTATTCACCTGAAGCTGCCCTCCCGAAACACCTGCCATGAACCCGTTTTCCCGCGTCGACCGCCAACCGCCCCCGTCGCGTGGGTCGCGGCGGTTGCGCGCGTGGGCGGTTGGCGTGGTGCTCTTGCTCGGGGCAGCAAGCCTGCCGGCACAGACGACGCGCGAGTACGATCTCAAGGCCGTGTTCCTGTTCAACTTCACCCAGTTTGCGGAGTGGCCGGCGACGGCCTTTGACCCGCCGGACCAGCCGTTTGTCATCGGCGTGCTGGGGGACGATCCCTTCGGCCCGGTGCTGGAGGCGATCATCCGAAACGAGCGCGCGAACGGAAGTCCCCTGACGGTGCGCCGCTTCCAGTTCGCCGATCAGGTGAGCGGTTGCCAGATCCTCTTCATCGGCCGGTCACATCGCGGTCGGTATGTTCGCGAGATCAACGCCTGGCATGAGCGCCATATCCTCACGGTCGCGGACGGGGATCCGTGGGTCCCGGGAGGTTGCGCCGTCGAGTTCCTGACGGCGGACAACCGGATTCGTTTGCGCATCAACACGGACGCGGCGGGGAAGGCCGGCGTTTCCATCAGTTCGAAACTTCTCAGGCTGGCCGAACTGGTCAGCGACGTGCGATGACCCGGCCGTTCCGCGATCTGCCCATTGGAAAGAAGCTGGCGGTGGCCCTCGCCATCACCGGGGGCGTCACCTTGTTCCTTGCCTGCGGCGCGTTCGTCGTGGCCGAGCTGACCCTGTTCAGGCGCGAACTGGTCGCTGCGCAGAGCACTGGCGCCCGGGTGCTCGCGGCCAACAGCACGGCTGCGCTCGCCTTCGATAATCCGGAGGACGCGACCGAGGTGTTGAACGCATTGCGAGGGGACCGTCAGGTGAAGGCTGCGGCGCTCTATGATCGGGACGGGCGGATCTTCGCGCGATATCCGGCGGAACTGGCCGTGGAAGACTTGCCTGCGAGTCCGGAGCTGGATGGCCATCGTTTCACGCCGGCCTCGCTGACGATCTTCGAACCCGTCGTGCAAGGACAGCGCCGCCTCGGCACCCTGTACATCAAGACGGATCTGGCGGCCATCCGGGAGCGACTCGTCTTGTACGGCTGGATCACGTTTATGGTGATCGCGGGTACAACGGTAGTCGCCGTGTTGATCGCCACGCGCCTGCAGCGAATCATCCTGAAGCCGATCTTTGCCTTGGCGGATTCCGCGCGTGCGGTGACGGAGCGCAACGACTACCTGGTGCGCGTCGAGCCTCAGGGCAGCGACGAAGTCGGCGAACTGACCAAGGCGTTCAACGCGATGCTGGCCAAAATCCACGCGAGTGGCGCGGCGTTGAGGGAAAGCGAGGACCGGTTTCGCACGATGGCGAATTCGATGGCACAGCTCGCATGGATCGCGCGGCCGGATGGTTTTATCTATTGGTACAACCAGCGCTGGTACGATTACACGGGAACGACGCCCGAACAGATGGAAGGCTGGGGTTGGACAGGCGTGCACGACCCGTCCCGGCTCGAGCAGGTGAGCGCTCAATGGAAGGAATCGATCGCCACCGGCGAAGCCTTCGACGCGGAGTTTCCGCTTCGCGGAGCGGATGGCCGCTTCCGTCGGTTCCTCACGCGCGCCATTCCGCTGAAGGATGCCAGCGGGAAGGTCGTGCAATGGTTCGGCACAAACACCGACGTTGAGGAACTTCGGACCGCGGAGGAGAAGGTGCGTCAGCTCAACGATGAACTGGAGCACCGCGTCGTCGAGCGCACCACCCAGCTCGAGGTGGTCAACAAGGAGCTCGAGGCGTTCAGCTACTCGGTGTCGCACGACCTCCGCGCGCCTCTCCGGCACATCGCCGGGTTTGTGAACCTGCTGGAGGAATCCGCCGGCAGTCAGTTGCCCGCGGAGGGTCAGCGTTTTCTCCATGTGATCGCTGATTCCGCACGTCAAATGGGACAGCTGATCGATGATCTGCTGGTATTCTCCCGCATGGGCCGCGGGGAGCTGAAGAAAGAGGCCGTTGACCTGGACACGCTCGTCACCGAGACCATCGCGGGACTGGCCCATGACACCGCAGGTCGAAACATCCGCTGGCATCGGTCCCAACTGCCCCAGGTGAGCGGGGACCGGCAGATGCTGCGTCAGGTCTTCGTGAACCTCATCGCGAATGCCATCAAGTACACGCGCCCGCGCGATCCTGCGGAGATCGAGATCGGCGCAGAGTCCGGGCCGGAGGGCGAGGTGATCGTGCATGTGCGCGACAACGGCGTGGGCTTCGACATGGACTACGCCGACAAGCTGTTCGGAGTCTTTCAACGCCTCCATTCCGACGAGGATTTCGAAGGCACCGGCATCGGCCTCGCGAATGTCCGGAGGATCGTCGCCCGCCACGGCGGACGGACCTGGGCGGAGGCCCGGGTGGACGCGGGCGCGACCTTCTACTTTTCCCTGCCACCCACAACCCACTCAAAATCGTGAATGCGCTGAAACGAATACTTCTGGCCGAGGACAACAGCAAGGACGTGGAGCTTACCCTCTCCGCCCTGGGCAACAACAATCTCGCCAATGAAGTCGCGGTGGTTCGCGACGGTGTCTCCGCCCTCGATTACATGTATCGGCGCGGGCATTACGCAGCGGTCCCCGAAGGCAATCCCGCGGTCGTCCTCCTCGATATCAAGATGCCCAGGCTCAACGGCCTCGAGGTGCTCGAGCGAATGAAGGCGGATCCGTTGCTGAGGCAGATTCCCGTCGTGATGCTGACGTCCTCGCGGGAGGAGCCTGACCTGGCACATGCGTACCGACTCGGGGTCAATGCGTACGTGGTGAAGCCGGTCGACTTTGTCCAGTTTGTGGGTGCGGTCCGGCAGGTCGGGGCTTTTTGGGCGGTCCTGAACGAGCCGCCGGCCGGCAGCGTCAAGCGCAACGCGACGTAGCATGACGGCTTTGGTCTGACCAATCCCGCGGGCGCGGCGACGGGGACCGGATTGAGCACAAGCAGGACCGAGCCCTCACGGGAGGGCACAGAGGTGGGGGCGCCCGGTATCGGCGCGGACGCGTTGCTCCGCGCGCGATTCTCGGCGGGTACGATTGGTGCGATCGTGATCGCTCAGCCCTGGGTGAACGCGGGCAGCTTCACGATCTTGCCGCCCTTCAGGGCGGATTCGTGGGCGCAGAGGCCGACGCAGGTCCAGTTGGCGGACTTGACGGCGTTCGGGTAGGGATCGCGGTCCTCCACGAGGGCCATGATGAACTCGTGGGCGAGGTGGGGATGCGACCCGCCGTGGCCGGCGCCCTGGGTGAAGGAGAGGTGCGTTTTCTTGCCGAGGTCATAGACGCCCTTCGTCGTGAATTTGCGGATACCGGCGGGAAGGCGCTTGGCGTAGTCGGGCACCTTCACCTTGGACGGAATCTTGGGTTCGGGCTTTTTCGCCGTGTGCAACACGTGCGGCTCGTGTTCGATGAGCGACCACTCGAAGGACTTCTTCGAGCCGTAGACGTCGATCGACTCGCGGTACTGGCGGGCGGTGTCGAAGAGGGAACGAATGATACGCGCGGTGAGGTCGCTGTCCTTGAGCTTGATGTGTGCGGTCTCGACGGCGAAGGGTGAGCCATAGTGTTTCACCAACTCGGGGCGGATGGTACCGGAGCCGAAGCAGGAGACGTATTCAGCGGTGGCGTCGGTCAGCGCAAGCATCGGACCGACGCAGTGCGTGGCGTACCACATTGGGGGAAGGCCGGGCCAGTAGTTCGGCCAGCCGTCCATGTCCTGCTGGTGGCTCGCCTGCATGAACTGGATCTTGCCGAGTTCGCCCTTGTCGTAGAGTTCCTTCACATAGAGGTATTCCCGGGCATAGACGACCGTCTCCATCATCATGTACTTGAGGCCCGTCTTCTTCGTGAGATCGACGATCCGTTTGCAGTCCTCGATCGAAGTGGCCATGGGCACCGTGCAGGCGACATGTTTTCCGGCCTTGAGGGCCTTGATTGACTGCGGGGCGTGGTCGGGGATCGGCGTGTTGATGTGCACGGCGTCGATCTCGGGATCGCGCAGCAAGTCGTCGTAGTCGGTGTAACCCTTCGGAATTCCGAACGCCTTCTGGAGGGCGGCGAGTTTCTTCGGGTCGCGCTGGCAGACCGCGATGAGGTTCGCATTGGGATGCGCCTGGAAGATCGGAATAAACTCTGCGCCGAAACCAAGACCGATGATCGCTACATTGATTTTTTTGCTCATGGAGAACGGATGGATTTGTGATCGGAAAGGGGCGGGGCCTGAGGGGTTTTTGAACGTCTTTCGAAACCTGCGCGAGTTTTCTAAAGGCGTCGCGCCGTCGGACAGTAAGCACAATTTACCTGTAGGAGACGGCTTTACGCCGCGATTGAATTGGGGCGATCGGCGCCGTCCGTGTTCTGTCGCGGCGTGAAGCCCTCCAGAGGCGGGCAAGCCGCTCCTACGGGGTGACGATCAAAGTTTGATGTAGGGTTCAAAGATTTCGCGGGCCTTGCGGAGATTTTCCACGACCGGTTCCTTGGGCTCCGCCCACGCCTGCTCGACGACGAGGTAACCGCTGTAGCTTTTCGAGAGCAGGTGGTCGAGGAAGGCCTTGAAGTCCGTCACGCCCTCGCCGAACGGCACGGTGTCGTGACCGGCCCCGCGCTTGCGGCAGTCCTTGAGATCGACATGGAGGATGCGCGAGTGGAACTTTTCGATGACCTCGTGCAAGTCGACGTTCACTCCCTCGAAATGACCGGTGTCGAGGCACATGCCGATGTACGGCGAGTCGATGGCGGCGAAGATCTCTTCATAGTCGGCGATGTTCTCGAGCACGTTCCTCGCGTGGTTCTCGAGCGTGACGAGGACGTCGAGTTCCTTGGCGGCGGGGGCGAGTTCACG
>CAYOSX010000052.1:0-1521 GCA_964406745.1 uncultured Opitutus sp. | reverse complement strand
CTTGGGTGTCGCGTGCGGCACCGGTGCATTTGATCCGACGGCAGCCGAGCTGGCGGCAGCCGTACATGAGGGAGAGCTTGTGGCCGACGTCTTTGATGACGCCGGAGCGCCCTTCGCCACCGAAGCCGGTGCCTTGAAGGGAGATCGGACGAAGGCCTGTCGTCTCACAGCGGGAAGCGATCGTGGCGAGGTAGGACGGGGTGATCGTGTCGGGGTACCAAACGTTGAATTCAACGTTGCGGAAACCAATCTGGGGAATGAGGCGGAAGGCCGGCTCGTGTCCGTGGTTACCAAAGCCGTCGGTGCAAATGGTGGCGATGGCGAGGTCAACGAAGGGCTTTTCCGGATTCATGGGTGTGTGGGCGGCGGGAGCGGGGGCCGCGAGAGCGGGCGCAAACGGCAGTGCGGCGCCCGCGCCGAGGCTTTGGAGGAAGGTGCGTCGATTGAGCATGGCTACTTGAGGTGTTCGAGGTATACGATGAGATCGGCAAAGTCCTGCCGGGTGAGATTGTTCTCCAGGCCGCCGGGCATGAGGGAGGTTTCGGAGACGCCCCAGGATACGGCGTTCGAGAAGTGATCGAATTCGCCGGAGAGATTCATGAGTTCGACCGAGGTCTCGCCCTTCACGTCGATCTGACGTCCGTAGTGCATCTGGCCGTCGCTCGTCGTGACAAACCAGCCCTGCCAGTCAGGCGCGATCTCGGCCGAGGGTTCGAGGATCGCGCGCACGAGTTGTTCGCGGGTTTTCGACGCGCCAATGTTGGTGAGGTTCGGCCCGATGATGCCGCCGAGATTATCGACGATGTGGCAGGCGACGCATTGCGCCTGGGGAGAGAAGAACACCCGGCGCCCCCTCTCCGCATCGCCGGGGCGCTCGGTCAGGACGGAGAGCCATGAGCCCACGGATTGAGGACGTGCGGTCGCGGTAGTTTCGGGCGCGACAATCATGGCCAGTTGCTGGACGAGACCTGTCGGGTCCGGCAGGCGCCCGTGCAGAGCGCGGATGGCGGCGACGTGCGCGTTCGACAGCGACTTGGAACGCAACGCCCGTGCCGCCTCCACGCGCACGGCGGCGTCCTTGTCCTCAAGCAGGCCGATCAGCGCGGCCGTGAGGTCCTCCGTCTGGCTGGCGAGCCCGTAGACCGCCTCCGCCCGGAGATTCGCGGCGTTCGCCGGGTCGGTCGCGAGGCGAAGGAGAACGCGAGCGGCCCCCGGTTCCGAGATGCGGGAGACCGTGCGAACGGCCTCGAGGCGCAGCGCGGAATCGTTTCCGGCCGCGGTCAACGGTGCGACCACGTCGAAGAATGCCTGCGGGTCGTCGAGAAAACGAAGGACGGCGGAGCGCGTGGCGGTCGGAGTCGACTCGTCGGCCAGGAGTTTCGATTTCACTTCCGCATAGCGGGGCCGGGACGGGAGGCGGGCGCGGTTGATGCGGTTGGCGACACCTTCCACAAAGGCCGGCTCGAGGTGACGCAGCGTTTCGAGGTACGTGTCGAGCAGGTCGGCTGTCACGCTGCCGCT
>CAYOSX010000051.1:0-15970 GCA_964406745.1 uncultured Opitutus sp. | reverse complement strand
GTTCGAAAGTCGTCTACTTTGACGTCGCTGCGACCGAGGCGGCGATGCCGAAGAAGGTGCAGATCATCCTCAGCGGCCGCTGCTCGGCGCGCATCAAGGAGTTTGAATACAACCTCGCGGAACTCGGCGTCGGCAGCCGTGGCGCCAAGGGCATCACCGTCACCCAGTGGCCCATCCGGCAGGTGAAAAAGGCGTGAGGCGTCCGGCATGAACGCAGACGACACCCACGTTCGAACTATCCGGAGGACGGACACTCCTGTCCGTCTGGCTGGGGCGCGGTGGCCTTCCGCCGTGCGGAGGGTTGCCCAAACCGTGACGGACAGGAGTGTCCGTCCTCCCAGGAAACGAACCTTCAGCAGTCGTGAGGGTTCGCGGTGCGGGGGCGGACGCCGGGCGTTTTCCGCGGCCCTGGCCCTGACCGCCCTCGCACTTGCGGGCTGTGCCACCCCAGCGTCCGTCACCTCCGAGCCGCTCAACCTGACCGCGGCCAAGGAGGCGGTGATCGCCTACGCCGAGACGGGCCGGTATGATCAGGACATGGCCGACGTCGCACGGGAGGCGCGGGCCTGGGTGGCAGCTCGGACAGCGCGGCGCGCGCCTGGTGAGCGGCTCGCGATCGTCTTCGACCTCGACGAGACCTTGCTGTCGAACTACCGCCACATGCGGTCACAGGATTTCGGATACGTGCCTTATGTCTGGACCGACTGGGTCGCCCGGGCCGAGGCGCCCGCCATCGCACCGGTGAAGGCGGTTTACGACGATGCACGCCGCCTGGGCCTGGCGATTTTCTTCATCACAGGCCGCCAGGAACCGCAGGAGCGCGCCGGCACCGAGGAAAACCTCCGTCGCGAAGGCCTCGGTTTTTATGAACGACTCATGCTCTCGGCCGACGATGGCTCTCCTCTGACGAGTGCGCAACGCAAGGCCGCGGCCCGCGCCGCGATCGAGTCCGAAGGTTACCGCATCATCGCCAACCTCGGCGACCAGGCCAGCGACCTGGACGGCGGCCACGCCGAACGCACGTTCAAGCTGCCGAATCCGTTCTACCTGATTCCGTAGGCTCCATGCCGCTCGTCTCGAGCGGGAAAATCACCGGGCGGCCGTCACCCGGTCGGGGCGTTGCTCGACGCCTGCACGTACACTCGGCGGCGATCGCCGGGTCACTCCGGTTCGCCCGTTCATCGACACACGGCTCCGCCGGATTCCCGCTCGATGGCCGCGGAGAGGACCCGCCTCAGGTCTTCGAGCGCGAAGGGTTTTGCGATGTAGGCATCCATGCCCGCCTCAAGGCAACGCTCCCGATCCCCCGAAAGCGCGTTTGCGGTGAGGGCGACGATGTAGGGCTGCCGTCCGACCGGAAGCGTGCGGCGGAGGTGGCGGGTCGCTTCGAGCCCGTCCATGCCGGGCATCTGTATGTCCATCAGGATGAGATCGAAGGCGCGGCTCTGCGCGGCGTTTGCGGCGGCAAGGCCGTCTGAAACCACGACGACATCGTGAGGTCCGAGTCGCCGCAAATTCTGGATGGCAACGCGCTGGTTCACGAGGTTGTCCTCGGCGAGCAGAATGGTCAGCGGGCGAGGTCCGACTGGGGCCGGTGGCGCAGCTTCGGGGGAAATGGAGGGCTTAACGACGCAGCCCGACAGCGCCGCAAGCAAGGCTCGCGGCCCGAACGGTTTGCTGAGAACGCCGCTTACGAGCGCTCGCTCGTGCGGAAGCAGATTACGATGGCCAAAGAGTTCCGTGACGTAGAGCCGGAGGCCGGGAGCCGCTTCCCGAAGGCGCTCGGATAGGACGGTCCAGGGCTCGTCGAGCATCCCGCGGTCGACCAAGGCGACCTGCGGAGGTATCCGGCGGCAAAGCGCGACCGCCTCGGCGGACGCGCTGGCTTCGTCGACCACGGCCCCCCAGCGCTCGGCGTGGGTGCGCACGATCAGACGCATGGCAGGATTGTCATCGACCACGAGCACACGCGTGCCACAAAGCTCTTCGTCGCGAACGGTCGTGTGTCGCTCCGGAGCCGCGTCGGGCGCGGAAACCATCGGCAGTGTGAACGAAAAACACGATCCGCGTCCCGGCTCGCTGGCGACATGGATACGGCCCCCCATCAACTCCACGAGGTGCTTCGAGATGGCCAGCCCGAGCCCGGTGCCGCCAAAACGGCGGGCGGTCGAACTGTCGAGCTGACTGAATGACTGAAAAAGCAGTGCGAATTTTGCCCGCGGGATGCCCATCCCTGTGTCCGACACCGCGAACGTGATTTCCCTCGGAATGTCGGCCTCCTTCGCGACAACCGGGGACGAGGATACGCGAACCAGCACTTCGCCGTGGTCGGTGAACTTGACCGCGTTGCTGATCAGGTTGTTGAGAACCTGCTGAAGGCGGCCGGGGTCGCCGAGTACGGAGGCCGGCACTCCGGGATCGATCAGGTAGCCCAGGTCGATGCCTTGTTCCCCGGCCCTGACCGCAAAGAGGTTGAGGCTCGTCGCCACACACTGGTCGAGGTCGACCGGATGCTGCTCCAGCGGCATACGGCCGGATTCAATCTTGGAGAAGTCGAGGATGTCGTTGATGACGGTAAGGAGGCTTCGGCTGGAGAGGGAGATCGTTTCGACGAACTCGCGCTGCTCCCCGTCGAGGGGAGTGTCCAGGAGCACGCTCGTCATCCCCAGCACGCCATTGAGCGGGGTGCGGATCTCGTGGCTCATGTTAGCGAGGAAGTCGGACTTGGCGCGGGTGGCCGCGAGGGCCGCGTCGCGGGCCGCGGCCAGTTCGGCGTTCGTTTTGTCCAACTTTTCCGTGGTGGCAACGAGCAGCTCGATCTGGCGTTCGAGAAGCGAGTTCTGGAGGAGGACCAGCCTTCGGACGGGCACGAGTCCGACCAGCCCGCCGTCGTCGTCGATAAGAAGCACGTCGTCGAAAAAGTCGCCGCCCTTCCGGGAGAAGACAGTCGCGAGGGCCGCGGCTACGGGGGTGCCAATGCCAATGCGAAGGTCGGAAGCGCAGAGATGCTTGGAGAGCGGCTGACGACCGTACAAGGCGTTGCCGATGCCGCCCCGGAGCCCAAGAAGGGTGTCGAGCTCGTGACGACTGCAAAGGCCTAGCAGCCGGCCACTTTCGATCACGGCGGCGAAGCCGATGCCCAGAGTGTCCATGCGCTGCTGGCTGGCTTCGACCGGAAGGTTTCCGTCAAGCGCATGCCGATGGCTCACAAGGTCGGCGAGGGAAACGGACCGGTCCCGATCGGTGATTGGAGCTGCTACCGAGGAGACATGACTCACCTGATGCGCAAGAGAGAGCATAACTGTTTCCTTCGGCCGCGGAGCAACGACCTTGCGTTACGACCATGTGACGATACCGATCCGGGTGCGAGCGGACCTGAAACCGACGAGTTTTCCTCCATGAATCGCTTCAACCCATCTGGCAAAAGTGCGCGGAAGGACGGGATTAAAGTACGGGATTACTTTACGAGGCCGGATGCCGTGGCAAAAAGGGTCTTCGTGTCCTTCCCTTTGTATCGTTTCCTGTTTGCGTGCCTGTCGTGCAGTTTAGCCATCGCCCTGCCAGCGGCTGCTGCTGACCCGGCGTCTCCGTCCGCACGGCCCAACATCGTACTGATTGTCGCCGACGACCACGGCACCGATGCGTTTGGGAGCTACGGCAATCCTGTCGTGCAAACGCCCGCGCTCGATGCGCTCGCCCGCGAGAGTGTACGGTTTGAGCATGCCTACTGCACCACGGCGAGTTGCAGTCCCTCGCGCTCGGTCCTGCTCACCGGACAGCAGAGCCATCGCAATGGCATGTATGGGCTGCAGCACAGCTTCCATCATTTCCAGTCGTTCGACTCCGCGCGCTCGCTGCCCGTGCACCTGGCGGAGGCGGGATATCGGACGGCGATCATCGGCAAATACCACGTGGGGCCTGCTTCGGTCTATCGCTTCGAAACCATGCTCTCGGGGGGCGCGGCCAACGACCCTGAATCGATCGGGCGCAGTCCGGTGGCGATGGCGGACACCGTGGTCCCGTGGCTTGCCACGTCCGATTCGCGGCCGTTCTTCCTCTATTTTGCGACAGACGATCCCCATCGTTCGAACGAAGTGCTTCCCGACGGCCGGCCTTCGTTCGCCACCTACCCGTCGCCCAATCGTTTTGGTAATCGGACCGAGGGCTATCCGGGAATCTCGCCGGTGACGTACCGGCCTGAAGAGGTCGTCGTGCCTCCTTATCTGCCCGACACCGCTGCCAGCCGCGCGGAACTGGCCGAGTATTACCAGTCGGTTTCTCGACTTGACCAAGGCGTGGCCCGCCTAATTCAGCATCTCAAAGCATCCGGCCACTACGACAATACCATCATCGTCTATCTTTCCGACAACGGTCCCGCCTTTCCCGGCGCCAAGACCACGCTCTACGATCCGGGCATCCGCCTGCCGTGCCTGGTGCGTGTGCCCGGCACCACGGCCCTTCGCGGCGCGACGAGTGATGCGATGATTTCGTGGGTGGACGTGACGCCGACGCTTTTGGACTACGCCGGCGTCTCCATGGATGCGCGGGAGTTCGACGGCCGCTCGTTCAGGGATGTGCTCGAAGGGCGGACGGCGCCGGGCACGCGAGGCGCCGTCTTTGCCGCGCATAACCTGCATGAGATCACCATGTATTACCCGATGCGCATGATCCGCACCCGGACGCACAAGCTGATCTGGAATCTGGCGAGCGGGCAGCCGTTCCCGTTTGCCCTGGACCTCTTGGAATCGCCAACCTGGATCAGCGCGGTGGAAAGCGGCACCGGGCGGTACGGACCGCGAACCATCGAGGCCTTCCTTCGCCGTCCGGAGTACGAACTCTACGATTTGGAGAACGATCCTGACGAGGTGAACAACCTCGCCGACGTTCCCGAGCATCGCGCGCTGAAGGAGTCGTTGCTTGCGCGTTTGAACACATTCCAGGAGGAGACAAAGGACCCCTGGATGCGCAAGCGATAGGATCCTGGCGGTCGCAGTCCCGAGGTCGTGTTAGGCCACATGAGCACCTCCCACGATTTCTCCGCGTGTATTGGTAAGAGGGAAATCAGGATTTGGAAGCGTCCGGCGATTAGGCCCCGCGTTTTAACCGGTTTATGGGTTGACCGCCTTTTCGGCGGCTTCTCCCTGCAGGAATTCCTCGGCGAGCTTGCGGCGCAGGGCGGTGCGTTCCTCGGGTGACAGCGCCTGCAATTGTTTTTGGATTTCGTTGCGCCGCTCGTTCGTGGCCGAGTGCATCATGCGGCGCCAAGCCTCCTGGAGCCTTTCTTCCAGGGCGCCCCAGCCTTGGCGAAGTTGATGGCGTTGCGACTCGGGCAGGTTCCGGAACTTCTGGATCTCGGCGCGGAGCGCGTCGCGTTCGGATGTGTTCATGGCACGGATACGGGCGATCACCTGCACCATCTGGTCGAGTTCCTCGTCGGTGAGGGAAAGGAACATCTCGAGGGCGGCCATTTCCCGGGGGTTCTCAACCGGTGCCTTGGGCTGCGCCCCGAGGAGGGTGGCCGTGGCGGTGGCGAGAAGCATGAGGTGAATTAAGGCGGTTTTCATGACGGGTCAGGGTTCGCGCGGGTTGGGAACCGGCAGGTGGAGCAGGGCGAGGCGGTTCTCGTCGTCAAGGAGGGGTAGCGCGAGAGTAAGGACTTCATCCATGGCGATGACCTGTGCCATCTCGGGCGACGGAGTGAGAGGAGTCGGGAGAGGGGTGTCCGCACCGGGGCGGAGCACCACCACTGCCAGGGCCGCGAGGGCGGCGAATCCGGCGAAGGCGGCCGTGCGCCAGCCAAAGCGCGGTGTCGCGGCCCGGCCCGGGGTTTGGCGAAGGTTGCGTTTCAGATCAGTCCAGCGCGCTTCGAACTCCGGCGACGTGTCGCGGTACTGGCGGGCCAGCAGACGATCGATGTCGTCGTCGCCGTGCGGGGGAAGGGGAGCATTCATGGTTTGGCCTCCATTTCGATTTTCAGTCTCTGGCGGGCGCGATGGACGAGCACCCGAAGGTTGTTCTCGGTCATGTTCAAGGCGGCCGCTGCGGTCGGGTAGTCGAGGTTCTGCTGGTGGATGAGCAGAAGCGCGGTGCGTTGTTTCTCGGGTAACCGCGTCAACGCCTGCTGCAGGACCTCCTCCAATTCAGCGAGGGCACCGTTGTCCGGACCCGTTTGGGGAAGTTCGTCGAAAAGCTCCGGGGGAACGCTCTCGGCGGGCTTGCGACGCAGATGACGGAGGTGGTTCCTGAGAAGATTCTGCGCGATCTGAAACAAGTACGTGGAGAACTTCGCCGTGGGTTGGTAATCGGCGGCGGCACGATGCAATCGCACAAAGACCTCCAGCGTGAGGTCCTCGGCGTCCGCGTGGGACCCGAGCGAGCGATAAAAGAAACTCAGGAGCGGACGCTTCCAACGTTCGAACAGATGCTGCAGAGCGGCTTCGTCCCCGGTGGCGACGCGACGGATCCAGCGAACGCTTTCGTCGACCTCGTCCGATTGCACCGCCTCGAACCTCCAGCCGAGCCAAGCTTCGGGAGCCCACGAGAGAAAAGAAGGGAAACAGGTTGTCACCATCGGGTTAAACCCCGGTTGCGAGCGTACATTACGATGAAACGGTTCGGATGCAGGCCGGAAGTCACGCTTTGCTGTAATAATCGCTCCGGACCGGGGTTTCACGGGGGAACGCTCATCTATGAAATCCAAAATCCTCCTCGTCGGTACTCTCCTTTGCCTGGGGCTCGTGACCAGCGCATCCGCCAATGCTGGCTGCGGCGGCTCCTGCAAGCAGGGCCAAGGCTCGCACGTCTGCGACGGTTCCGGTCACGGAAAGGGCAAAGAGGGCAAAACCTGCTCCGGCGACAAGGCGGCTTGTCCCAAACAATAACCCGGGGAAACTCGGGTGTGCACAGAGCCGGCTCCACGGAGCCGGCTCTTTTTCGTCACGCTTGCCGGGAGGGCGCCGGATGCGGCTGCGAGCGTCGGTGTAATAACCTCTTCGTTCCGGGGTTGGTACTTGATGAAAGGAATACTATGAAAACCAAACTCATCCTCATCGTGACACTCCTCAGTGCGGGTCTGCTGACCGGCACTTCAGTCTATGCCCGCGGCGGCGGTGGTGGCGGCGGCGGCGGCGGCGGCCCCCGGGGCCAGGGATCGGGCGCCCAGGTGAATCGGGACTCCGGTCCGCGCGGCAATCCCAATTCGCAGGGAGCACCCCTGCGCGATGGGTCCGGCAAGGCTTCGGCCCCGGGCAAGGGCGCAAAGAACGGCACCGGCGACCGCGCCAACTGCCCCAACGGTTGAGCTCATCCACAGCGCTCCCTCAACTGACTCGAGAGCCGGTCCGGACAGGGCCGGCTTTTTAGATTTAAAAGCGATCCGACCGGTTCACGGGGCCAGCGCGTTAAGTTTCAGCACCCGGCGGGCATTCTCGTAGAGGATCTTTCGCTCGGCCCGCTTGTCGGGGGAGAAGCGGCGGACGGAGTTGAGTTGTTGCGTTCCCGAGCACGCGGGACCGCGCCCCACCGGGTCGGAGCAGTCGCTGCCGTAGAGCAACTTGTCCTGATGGCGCGCAAAGAAGGCGCGGGCGTGATCCTCGTCGCGAATGAACGCGCGATAGCCCGAGCCAGCGGAAAGGTCGGCGTACATGTTGGGATAATCGGCGAGCAGGCGATCGGTGATGCCGCCGGGAATAACGGGGCCGGTGGGGTAAAGGATCGATTCATCGTAGCCCTTCGAGATGTTGCCCCAGAAGGTCTGGGCGTGGCCGATGAAGTTCACGGTGGGGAACTTTTCGAGAATCCGATGAAAGCGTTCGATGTGGTGGTTGTACGAGCCCTGCTGGAAATGCATCAGCACCGGCACATCGAACTCGGCGGCGAGCGTCGCGATGCGCTCGATCGCGGTGGAATCGCTGTCGACGTCGAACTTCTGCTCGCCGATGCCGACGGCTCCGGCTTCGAGCTGGCGCCGGATGACGTCGATGGCGTCGGGTTGATCCGTGACCTCGTTGGCGAACCAGCGGAAGCGGTCGGGATACTTCTCGGCCAGCGCCTTGGTTTCCGGATACGGATTGACGCCGGCCGCGAGTTCGAAGCGGGAGCCGGCGGGCAGCAGGATGGTCATGGCAATGCCCATGGCCATCTGATGCGCCATGAGCTGCTCAGCCGTGCGACCGCTGTAGGGGATGTGCTGGTGAATATCGATGATCGGCTCGGCCGCAGGCGCCGCAGACACCGCGGCAGCGCGGCCGAAGGCGGCGGCACTCACGAAGGCAGCGGTGGAGGCGAGGAACTCTCGTCGGGAAGTCAGATGGGGTTTCATGGTAAGTGGGGTTTGTCCGGAAGCGCCTGGGGACAGGCGCCGCTACATGGGTGTTGGTAGACGCGGGGAAGGGCGGATTCTCGATTAAGGCAGGGTTTCGATGAAGGTCAGCAAATCGGCCATCTCCTGCACACTCATGCCTCCCTCGAGCCCCTCGGGCATCAGGCTGCGTCCGCCCGAAGTGGTACCCTGGATGTTTGCGCGGGGAATCGAGACGTCGGTGCCGCCCATGACCTTGAGCGTAACGCCGGTGGCATCATCGCGGGTAACGATGCCGGTGTACGCGTTGCCGTCCTTGGTCGAGATGTCGTAGGCGATGTACTGTGGCGCGATTTCGCTGTGCGGATCGAGAATCGCCGCGAGCAGCACCTCGCGCCCTTTGGACTTCACCGTGGCGAGGTCGGGCCCGAGGGCGAGTCCCTCGCCGCCGGCGCGGTGGCAGGCGTAACATCTTTCCTGATACCGAAAGCGTCCGCGGACGGCGTCGCCGGGCAGGGTGAGGGCCGGCTGATAACGCGCGGCGACTTCTGTCCGGGACGGCGGAAGCACCTCGGCGAGGGCGGAGCGAGCGCGGGTGGCGAGTTCGGGATTCTTGTGTCCGACCAGCGCCTGGATCCGGGCGGCGGGAAGGGAGGACGGATCGATTTTTCGCGACGCGATCGCTTCGAGCAAAGCGAGCGTCCGGTCATCCCGGGAGAGCAAGGCGGTGAGCGCCGCCTCGCGCGCCGGGGGTGAAAGTCCCGGCCACGTCTCAAGGAGGATTTGTCCGGTGGCGGGATCGGCGTGGCGTGCGAGCACGTTGATAGCGGCTGTCTGGAGCTCCTCGGGAACTCCTGGCGCCAGGCAGGCGCGCAGGGCATCAAGCGCGGCTTCGAGCGGAGCCACCTCCAGCACTGCGAGGGCTGCGCGACGATCAGCGAGACTTTGGCCAGCATCGGACGCTGTGGCCGCGGCCCGGCCGAAAACGTTTGCAAGCCGTCCTTCGGAGTCCGCGGCGCTCAAGGAAGAGCCGCCACGGCGCAAGCCTTCGCCGAGCGCATGCAGCCATCGCGGATCGGCGTCAGGGTCCGTCACGAAGGTCATGAGTGCGGAGGCGGCATCCTTCCCTCCCGAGGCAGCGCGAATCTCGATCAATTTTCCCACGAAGGCCGCGGCCGTCCGGGCGACGGCAAGGTTGCGCGTAAACGCCGGCAGTAACGTGGTCTCGAGAAACCCGGGGGGGGCGGTGAGGAGCGCGGCGGAGATCCAGGGATCCGTGTGGTCGCGCAACGCGAGTTGCACAAACGCCGACGCCCCCGCGGGCGCGTACGGAAGGGTGAAGGCGAGTTGGAAACGCACCCGGGTGTCCGGGTCAGCGACCAGGGACGCGAGCGCATCCACGAGGGCGGAGGACGGAGCATCGCGGACGAGCAGGCTCTCGGCGGCGCGGACCGCGCGTTCGCGCAGGCGAGGGTCGGAGCTGGCCAGCGCGAGCAAGACCGGCTCCTCCGTCAAGGCTCCGAGGCCCTCGAGCACACCCAAGGCGTGATGTTGGGCGAGGGGAGCAACCCCATCACGGAAAAGTCGTACGAGCGGCTCGATCGCGGAGGCGTCCTGACGTTCGTACAACAGGCGTGCGGCGGTGTCGCGGTGCCAGCCATTGGAATGGCCAAGGGTGGCGACAAGTTCGGCTGTGGTGGCGGCGGCAAGGTTAACCGGACCACGTCGCCGCCAGGTGGAATCGTCCGGAACGAGTCGGTAGAGCCGTCCACGGTTGTGGCCGCTGTTGAGATCGAGGTGGCGCTTGATCTCCTCTGGAATGCTCCACGGGTGCTCGATGACCTCGCGGTACATGTCGCAGACAAGAAGCGTGCCGTCGGGAGTGTTGGCGAAGTTCACCACGCGCACCCAGGAGTCGGTGCTCGCCGCGAATTCGTAGTCCTGTTCATCGGCAGGACGACGTCCGACCAAGCTGGCACCATCCTCGGTGAGGACCTTGCGGTGAATCAGTTGTCCTCCGGCGTCGCCGGTGAAGGTGTTGTTCACGAATTCGGGGCCGTAGGCGTCGCCTCGATACACTGTCGTGCCGGTGGCGCCGGTAAAGTAACCACTAACCCGGCCACCGCCTTCGACGATGCCGCGCACGACCCCGCCGATGCGCCAGCGGGTGCGGACGATGCGCCAGGGTTCGTCCGGACTGATACGAAACACTTCTGCCGCGCCGCCGTCCGCGGCGATGCTCTGACGCGCGGGCGGCGGGGTGTAGAAGGAATTACGGCGGGCGTAGCGGTCGTCGTAGACGTAGAACTGCAGGTGGTCGGAGTTGGAGCTGACAAACTTTCGACCGTAGTTGTCGAAACTCAGTCCGTACTGGCCGCCGCCCGGACCGAATCCGAAGGCGTACGTGCGTGGGTCGAACCAGAAGTCGCGTCCGGCGAGCTCCTCGCCGGGCAAGTCGGGACGCTTGGGGCTGGAGACCATACCGCGGTTGCCGGGGCCGCCGAGCAGATGGATACGGTTATCCTGTCCCCAGGCAAAGCTGCTCATCATGGCCTGCATGTTGAGCGAGCGCAGTCCGCGGCCGAAGCCCGTGAACACCACCTCGCGGATTTCCGCGCGGCGATCGCCGTCACGATCTTCGAACCGCCAGATGTTGGGCGTGGCGGCGACGAAGAGACCGCCGTTGGCCCAGATGAGCCCGGTCGGCAGCGGCAGGTCGTCGGCGAAAACGGTGCTGGTTTCGTAGGTGCCGTCGCCATCCCGGTCTTCGAGCAGCGAGACACGCCCCAGGTGGGGCGTGGTGTCGCGGCGTTCGGAGTAGTCGATCATTTCGCAGACGAACATGCGGCCCTGCTCGTCAAAGGTGACGGCGATGGGATCGCTCACCTGCGGCTCATGCGCGGCAAGTTCGAGTTTGAAACCGGGTTTGACTTTCCAGGTTGCCACAGCGGCGTGGGGTTCGACCGGTGGAAAGCGTGGCAGCTCGCGCGCTGGATCAAGCGCCGCGGCGCCTCCGGCGGCGGGCGCGGGCGGATTCGGATTGCGCGTCGTGAGGCCGTCGGAGGCCACGACGTTGAGACCAAGGCAGGCGAGGACGGAAACGAAGATCCACTTCATGGGTAACGCGGCACTTCATCGGCGGGGGAAGAGAAGGCTCGGGCTCGACGAAAACGGGAAACGGGGCCGCTGCCCAGTTCAGAGTAATCCCTCGTGTTCATGATTGTGGATCGCGTGCGGCCACGCGGTGAATATTCAGAGGGCGTGAAGGCGCGGGAAAGCGATTGACCTGCGCTTTGGCGGGCGTGTGGTGAAGTCCACCCCGATTCCCTGCAGGCGATCACTGGATGTCCCACGTTTCGCTTCAACCCGTGTCTTCCACCATGTCCATGCCACGTCTTTTCTCCGCGTTTTGCCTGATCGTCTGCGGTTTGGCTCCCCTTTCGATCCCCGCATGGGCCGCACCCGAGAGCGCGCTCGCACGGATGTCCCAGTACGAACGTTTCGTGGCAATCGACAATGCGTGCGGATGGCCCTTGCTGGTGTTGCTGCCCGGTGACGAAATCGGGGCATTCCTCTGGCCCCTGCCGAGCCACGGCCATCCGGAAGGCTCCGTGGAGTATTGGAAAAGTGGTGACGGCGGACGCACGTGGAGCCGGCAGGGCGTGCCCGTCCCTCACGCGCCCACCGAGAATCGCATGAATCATGCGGGTGGCGTCAACCACGCGGGCGAGCTCGTTGCCCTGGTCGGTGGATGGAATAACCGGCGGCCCGTCACGGACACGGCTGCTGTCGTGCCCTTCAGCGAGTCCCGCACCCTTGATCCGGTGCCCGCGATCTCTACCGATGGCGGACGCACCTGGCAGGCGCACGACGCGATTCCGGCCCCGGCCGAGGCGGCCGGGCAGGGGTACGTTCCGTACGGTCGCATCGGGCACCTGCCGAATGGGGAAATCGGCGTCGTACTCTATCGCGGTGACACGGCGTTTTATACGAGTGCCGATGGAGGAAAGACGTGGGAGCGCAGGGGCCGGATCTCCGAGGGGCGGGTGGAGAACGAAACATCCTGGATCCGGCTGGCGAATGGCGATCTCTACGCTGCCGCGCGCACCTACGGTTCAAGCAATGTCGTCGGCCGCCGGTCCACCGACGGGGGCCGTACGTGGCGCGCTGAAGGTGACCTCACTCTTCCCGGACAGCATCCCGCCGACCTCACGCTTTTGCCGGACGGCAAGCTCTTGCTGACCTATGGGGTTCGCAATCAAGGCCAATGGGCGGTGCATCTGCGTTGGGCGGATGCCGAGGCGCGCACGTGGTCGGCGCCGACCGTGCTTGTGGATCTCGAGGGCGCCACGAATCAGCGCTTCTCCTCGAATCCCGGGCGTGATGGCGGCTACCCATCAACGGTCGTGTTGAGTGACGGAACCCTCGTGACGGCGTACTATTCCCGTGGCATGCCGTCCCACAACCGGTACCACGTCGGCGTGGTCCGGTGGCGGCTGCCGGAAGCAGCAGGTCGCTAGGTGGGCAGATCGCCATTCGGCTTTCCGCAGCCACGCCGCGAGCGCGTCGCCTACCCCCGGCAATCGGAAGCAAGCGCACTGCTTTCAGATTTGCCTTCTGGAAAGGCCGGGTTTCCATCCGACCTGCCTGCCCCGGCGACCCCCATGCTTCCGGAATCGCACGAATGGTACGAGAAACACGTTCAGCCCCACGAGCCGATGTTGCGTGCGTGGTTGCTGAGCCAGTTTCCGCACGAGCGCGATATTGAAGACGTTGTTCAGGAGGCGATATTGCGGGTTTTGAAGGCGCATGCGCAGGGGGACGTAAGGGCGCCCAAGGCCTTCCTTTTTGCGACTGCGCGTAACTTGGTGATCAGCGGCGCGCGCAAGGCGGTTCGTCAAGGTCAGTTCACGTTGGCGGATTTTGACCGACTTGAACTGGTTGATGAAGACGAGACCGCGCGATCGGCCCTCGTGCGGGCCGAGGACCTGGAATTCATGGCGCATGCGATTCAGTCCCTCCCAACGCGGTGCCGTCAGGTGATCACGTTGCGGAAGATATACGGAATGTCGCAGGAGCAGGTGGCCAAGGAGTTGGGTATTGCCGTTGGTACCGTCGAGGCCCAAGTGGTGATTGGCATGCGAAAGCTCGAAGCTTTCTTTGAATCGCTGGAAACTGCGGGCGAGCAACCGACATGAGCAAGCCGGAGCCGTCCAGTTTCGAGGATTCACGGTCCAGCCGAGAGGCGATGGTTTGGATGAGTCGTGTCGACCGCGGTCTCACTCCGGCCGAGCAGGACGAGTTCTTTTCGTGGCTGGCAGCTTCGCCTGCCAATGGGGAAAGTTTTACCCGATGCCGGCGGCGCTGGCGCAGCTTGGATCAGCTCGCCGATTGGCGGCCGGAATGCAGCCTGGCACCCAATCGGGATCTGCTGGCGCCGCGCCCCCGCCGGTTCTGCGTGCGGCGCCTGTGGCCGGGGCTGCTGGCGGCCGCGTGTGTTACGCTGGTGCTGGCGTTGTGGCAGAGGTCGGGACCGGGACCCATGGAAAATGCCGCCGTTGCGATGCCGCGCCCTGAGAATCGCCTCATTCTGCCCGATCAATCGGTGATGAAGCTGAACGACGGAGCATCATACGCCCTGCGGTTTACCCAGTCTGAGCGACGGATTCATCTCGAACGGGGCGAGGCCTTTTTTCAGGTCACCAAGGATCCGGATCGTCCCTTCATCGTCGAGGTTGCCGGGGTGACAGTGCGGGCAATAGGCACGGCCTTTAATGTCAGGATTGCCGGCGACGAGCTCGATGTTTTGGTTGCGGAAGGGAAGGTCGAGGTGGTGCCGGCTCCGGTGGCGCGTAGCGAACCGGGGCTGGAGTTGGTGCTCGATCCGACGGTGCTGCGCGCGAGTCAGCGGGTGAGCCTTTCGCTGCGCCAGCCCCCCGAGGACCGTCACATCGCGACGCTCACGAGACGTGAGATTCAGCAGACGCTCGCGTGGCAGCACGGCTTGATGACGTTCCGCGATCAACCCCTGGAGGTGATTGTCGACGAAATCAACCGGCTCAATTACCAGCAGATTCTGTTGATGGATGCACCGCTCGCGGCGATGCGCTTCAGCGGCACGATTCGCTCAGACAATGTGGAAGGTTTTGTGCGATTGCTGCAGTTAAACTTTGGTGCTGAGGTTCTGCACGAGGACGGCACGGCCATCCACGTGCGGACTCGCAGCGGCTCAGATTGAGAAAAAATCTTCAGGCACTCTTTATAGGAAGCGGGCGGTGGGCGCGTCTCTTTGGATGCAACTCCCCTGATTCCCGTGCGAGAGCCCCCTATCTCGGCATTATTCCATGATTTGGCACCCCATCGGCCCACCCGGCCGGGCCTTGCGATTGGCATGGCTGGTGGGTTGCGTGCTCGTACTCCTAGGGGTGCCGGCGGCGGAAGCGGTGCCGGCGCGGTTCGATGCTCCGGTTTCGCTCGATATTTCCGCGGGGCCGGTGGCCGAAACGCTGCCCGTGCTTTCCCGGCAAGCGGGCGGGCTGCAGATCATCTTTCGTCCGGACGTAATAGGCAACGTATCTACCCATGCGGTACGTGGAAGGATGGCACCCCTGGTGGCGTTGGAAAGGATGTTAAAGGGCACCCCACTCGTGGCCGCCCCGGATAGCGGAAGCGGCGCTATCGCCGTTGTGCTCGCTTCGGGTCGTCGCCCTTCGAGCGACGCCTCTTCAGCATCCCCCGCTAACATCAATGCCCCATCCATGAATTTCCCCACTAACTCCAAGTTTTCTCAACGAACCAGTTCTCGCCTGCTCCTGATCGCCAGCCTGATCTTTGGCCCGCCCGCCGCAGCTCAAGACGCCGACGGCGGGGACACCACCGACTCCAACGAAAAAGAGGTGCTCGTCCTCAATCCGTTCGTCGTCGACGCCACGCAGGACCGCGGCTATGCCGCAACCAGCACCCTCGCCGGTACCCGTCTAAGGACTAACCTTGCGGATGTCGGCTCGGCCATCTCTGTCCTGACGAAGGAGCTGATCACCGATATCGGCGGCTACAACAACCAGACGGTTCTCGCCTATGCCGTGAACACCGAGGTCTCCGGACCGCGCGGTAATTTCTCCGGTGCAAACGTCAACGGCGCGGAAGGGCGTATTGCCGAAGCGGACAGTTTCACGAGTGCCAGCGGGAAGACGCGCGTCCGCGGTCTCAATGATGCCGACAATACACGCGACTACTTCCTCTCCAGCATTCCGTGGGATGGCTATAACATCTCGCGCGTCGACCTGCAGCGCGGTCCCAACGCGATCCTGTTCGGATTGGGCAGCCCGGCCGGCGTGGTAAATGCCACGACGAACAAGGCGGAGTTCCGGAATCTGGGTGGAGTGGAAGCGCTGACCGATGAACACGGCACCCGCCGGTTCTCCCTTGATTACAATCGGGAGCTGCTCGAAAGCCAGTTGGCCATGCGCGTCGCCCTGCTGGATAATAATCAGAAGTTTCAGCAGGATCCGGCGTATCGGCACGACCGGCGCGCGTATGGTGCCCTGAAGTTCGCTCCGGAACCGCTCAATCGCAACGGCATGTTCTTCGAAGTGTCGGCGAACTATGAGCATGGCGACATCGACGCCAACAATCCCCGCAGCGTTCCCCCGGAGGACCAGATTACGATGT
>CAYOSX010000050.1:0-16706 GCA_964406745.1 uncultured Opitutus sp. | reverse complement strand
CACCGTGACACCGCGTTGGAGACTCCCGAAAAGACGTACGCGATCGCGGAAGGCTATCGGCGTGCCACGGGGGAACTCTTGCCGCTTACCTGGGATCATTCGCACCTGGCAGTGGTGAAACATCTCAAGCCCCCGCTCTACGCGGAGGTTTTGTTGCGCGAGCAAGCGTTGATTAAGGCGGCCCGGCTCTTCCACCTTCGGCCCTTCAACGGACAGCATGCGCAAGTACCCGTCATCGACGGGCAAGGTCGACTGACGCCAGAGTTCCGTGTCTGGCTGGTGTTTGCCGAAGAGCTGATCCGCGTCTGGTTTGAGGGTAATGCGACGGGGGAGCTGTGGGTGTGTCCGGAGATCGGGCCGGTGGGGGTTCACGGCTACAACCTCAGCATCATGGAACCGAGCTGGACTCAGGCTTGTGTCTGTTCCCAAACAGTGCGCACCACGGTGCGGAAGATACTGCAGGCAAACTGACGTTACTTCAGACGGCTTTACGTTACGGGTTTCGATGCGTCCTGCTGGCGCAGGAGTTGGTGCTGGAAACCGCGAGCTACGGCCGTTGAAAGCATCCCGCAAGGTGTCATGGTGGGCGGGCCGGGGGCGCGCGTGGCATGATGGATTTTTGCCGTAAACTCGGGCTTGCGCGAGGGCAGGAATCCCTGCAACGTGCGCGCTCCTTTGGATTAGGGCGCGGTAGCCAAGTGGTAAGGCCGAGGTCTGCAAAACCTCTATGCGGCGGTTCGATTCCGCCCCGCGCCTCCAGGGAGGTAAGTAGCCTAAAAAGGGCCACTTAGGGTGCATGAGGGTTGGAGAAACGCCTCCGTGGCGGCGCCAGTGGCAACAAATCCAACCCGATTTTACAATGGGTTTGGGTGAGTTTGGTGGGGGGGGTATGCCACCTTGGGGTCTTCAGGGACTGGGTAGCGCGTAGGCTGGTTCGGCGATCGCTCTTGCGACCGCCGCGGGATAGTTAGACCGAAGGGTACCTTTCAAAAGCCGCTTTGGTAGGATCGCGGTTGGGCGTGTTCTTGTTCGGGGGGACGGACGCATCAAAATTGTCTGTTAAGATCGTGGAGTCGTCGGATGGTCCGCCGGCAAAGAATCACCATCATGAATAGTTCCTCATTGAAACCAACCGCTCCGGTGGGCGGTCCGTCACTGGATTCATCCGCGATCCTCATTACGCCTTGGGGCAAGGTCATCACCCTTGCTGAAGCACCACGTCACGGGATCGTCGCGAGAGCCGACCGCCTGCTTTATCAGGAGTCGCGCACGAATTCTTACATCTTCGACCGCGGTGCCGGGTCACTGCCGCCCTCGGTTGGTGATTGGTTAGACCTACACCATATTGAACGGGACATTACTGGGGCGTAGCGCCCAAGCTGCCATTTATTCGGGAGGGGTGTACAGCTACTCCGGCGGTTCCCTTGCCTTGGGAACGATGATGACGCCACACCCCTTGTAACGCGACCCCGGAGCGCAGTAGAGTGTGGTGTGAAACGGGCGGAGTTTTTCGGCGTATCGCCAAGGATGGAAAATCAAATCCGGATTCCTGAGCAATGCGCTGTTCACACTGGTCAGAATCAATTCAGAAATGATGTTCGAGGTGTGCGGCCCAATCAGCAGGCCGTTCGTCTGGGCATCGCGGACCGAATGAGTAGCCTTATCGAGAAGGTTCCCTGCTAGGGGAAGATCGTGTCGATACTTCGGGTTCTTAGCCTTTCTCCGGCCCATGCAGCGCCCAGGGAATCGAATGGGTGTACATGCCGGGGAATCTGCCGGACCAAAATCCGATCTTCAAGCACGCGGACCGCCTGACCATCGCCGTCATCAACCGCCGCCGGAACAAACTCGATGAGTACAAGGGCGTCCTCGATAAGGCCACCCTCATCCGCGACATCTCCCTCGCCAATCCCCACCGCTGTCACCGACTCCTTTTGGCTCCTCCGGCGCAACCTCTGCCCTCGCAGCCTACTTCACTTTTCGTTTTGGATTAATCTGTTTATGTAAATTGGTATACTTGTCAGGGCCCATGGTACTCACCAATGGCAAATGCTAAGATCAAAGTGAGGATGGGAAGTGCTAAGAGGATGTTTTTCAAGCCCTCTTGATCTTTGGGAAGTCTCAAAGCGACGCCAAATCCAACGAGCGATACGAGAAACAAAACGACGATTGGAACTCCACCGATGAGTAAATATTCAAACGCATACTTCAATGTTCCGTTGGCAGCCAGAACGCAGACAACTATTGTCATTATAGCGGACGCGATTGAGGAAACTACGAGATATGCCTTTTTCATTTAGTCTCCAGAATGATTCAGATCGGCCACGGACGTGGCACACCTAGGGATGGGAAGGGTTGGGGGAAAGTGAGAGTTGGAAAAAAGGCCAAGGTGATGCGCTTTGTTGACTGCTGCCGGCGCATTCCTCACCCCGAGGCGGGCGGCGATTTCCTTTTTCACCAGTCCTTCCCCCAAGCGCAAGGATCTCCATCTGACGTTCGGTCAGGAGCGATTCGGGGCTGTCCTTGGGCAGACGATCTTTCAACGTGCTGATGATGAATCGCGCAACACTGGCATCCAGGGAGGCGCCCCGGCGGCCAGGCCGTGTGGACCGTCAACGTGGCCGAGCCGGGGGCTTATTATTTGGACTTGCACTACAAGGGTGAAGGCAAGCTCGTCTGGCGCATCGAAACCGACGAAGGCGTCACGCTGCAGAACCAGCAAAACTCATCCCCGCTTTATGCCTTTCACCCCTTTGGACTGCTCAACTTCAATACGACGGGTTCCCACACGATCGCAGTGTCGCTGGTTGAAGGCCCGCCCGAAAAGGCCAGCCTCCATGCCATCCGTCTCAGGCCAGTGCAATAAGGTCGTCGTCTAGCGAAATGAGGATCTTCACCGTCGCTTTCCTGCTCTGCTTTGCCGTCCCGGCCGGCACCGCCGGCCGCGAAAGCCCGGGTTCTGCCGGCATCGGGGAGCAGCTTCGGGGCATTAACCGCATCGTGTTTCTGGGCGACAGCATCACCCAAGCGGGCGATTACGTCACCGACATAGAGTGCTGGCTGCTGGCGCACGGCCTCAGGATCGAAGTACTCAATCTCGGACTCGGCAGCGAAACGGTCACCGATCTCTTGCCAGAGGAAAATGCCGGGCACCTCAGTCAGCATGGGTTTGGGCGACCGTTTGTCAGCGAAAGGTTGGTGCGCGTGCTCGCGGCCACCAAGCCCGACCTGCTCGTGGCGTGCTATGGAATGAACGACGGATCCAGCCTGCCGACGGATGCAAGCGGCACCGACCGGTTTGCGGCCGCGATCGCACAGTTGCGCAAGGCAGCGTTCGAAGCCGGCGTGAAGCGCATCGTGCTGTGCACACCCCCGGTGAATGATCGCAGCCCGCAAGGTGAGGGCAACCTGGTCCGTTACACCGAGTGGCTGCTGGCACAGCGCGCTGGCGGCTGGGATGTGGTCGACGTGCACACGCCCATGCGTCTGGCGCTGACGGAAAAACGTCGGGCGGATCCCGCATTCAAATTTGCCGCCGATGGAATTCATCCCGGCCGGGAGGGGCACTGGCTGATGGCCCGCGAGATCCTGACTCAGTATTTTGGCGCGCGCCTCGACGGAATCGCTTCGGCGGACGCCCTGTTCCCCGCCGAAGGTGAGATCATTCGCGATCGGGTCCACCAGCGGATGCAGGTGCGTTTCCGAGCGTGGATGACCCGGATTGGCCACGGGCGGCCTCGCGTGGCGGGAGGACCGAATGCTCCCCCGGGGCCATCGTTCGCCGACGCAGAACGACAGGCTGCCGACCTCACACGCGAATTGGAGCGCCTTCTCCGAAAGGCAGCACCCGATGCTCGGGGGAGGCTGACCGGCTTCAGCTGGGACCGCGTGCCGCTTTACCTTCACCTGGGGCAGCGCCAGGGAGTGCTTACGGACGCCGAACTCGATTTTATCGCCGGCCACACCTCGGTGGTAACGTTGGAGAAGGGACACGGGGCACGGGTGCACGGGAGCACGGAGCGGGGAATCACGGCCACCGCCCTCGAACTTAAGAAGCGCAATCCCTCCATCAAGGTGCTGTTCTACCTGAACACCTTCATCAACTGGCCCGGATATGATGCGTTGGCGAAGTTCGACCCAGCCTGGCTACTCCGGGACAGTACTGGCCAGCTTGTCACTCACACGTCGGGCACACCGCGGCCCGACGTGTCACTGCCGGCCATGCGTGAATGGTGGATCGATACGGTTGTCGGGACCGTCGAACAAGGCGGGCTGGACGGAGTTTTCGCCGATGCCCTGCCTCAGGTCCTGCACCCTTCGTTGGCAAAGTCGGTCGGACCCGAAAAGGCGGCAGCCTTGGTCGCCGGCATGCGCGACCTGCTCGCCACGGTCAAGGCCCAGCTGGGTCCGGACAAGATCGTGCTCGCCAACGGAACCCGCACCACGGATTTCCGAGAAATCCTCAGGTGGGACGGGATCGACGGCATCATGATCGAACACTTCGATGCGATCAGGACCCGGACCCCCGCCAATCAGAAGGCGGATCTTGAAACCATGGCCCTGGCCGCCGCTGCCGGCAAGTTTACCATCCTGAAGGGATGGCCAGGATTTACCTGGCTCGACCGCGAGAAAATGGCGAAGCCCAGGGCTGAACTGATCGCAGAGTCACGCGCCCAAATCGGGTATCCCCTGGCCTGTTTCCTGGTGGCGGCTCACCACGGGGATTTTTTCAGCTACTCGTGGGGCTATGAAGCCAGCACGGGCATGCTGGTCGATTATCCCGAACTGAGCAACGCGCTCGGCCCGCCCCTGGGCGACGCCACGTGGGATGGCCTCAAAGCCGAGCGGATTTTCGCCCACGCTTCCGTCCGCGTTGATCTCGAAACGCGCGACTACGCCATCGCATGGCGATCCCCCCTCCCCGAAACGACACGCCCATGAAAACATCCTCCGCAAAGTCCTGGATCATCCCTATCGCCGGCCTGTTTGTTCTGCTGAGCGGACTGGCGGCAGAGCCGTCGCGCCGACCCAACGTGATCCTCATCATCAGCGACGATCAGGGTTACGGCGATTTGTCATTCACCGGGAACCCCGTGGTCCGCACGCCGGCGATCGACCGGCTTGCAGCCGAGGGCGTGCGCCTGACCGATTTCCACGTCTCACCCACCTGTGCCCCGACCCGCGCGGCGCTCATGACCGGACACGATGCGAACCGCACAGGCGTCTGGCATACCATCATGGGACGTTCCCTGTTGCCGACATCCGAACCGACGTTGGGTGAACTGTTCGCACGAGGTGGTTACGCCACGGGCATGTTTGGCAAGTGGCACCTGGGCGATGATCCTCCCTTCCGGCCCGAAGACCGGGGGTTTCAGGAAGTCGTGCGACATGGGGGCGGCGGAATGGGGCAGACGCCTGACAGGTGGGACAACACCTACACGGACGCCGTTTATTATCACAACGGGAAGCCGGAGTCCCGGCCCGGGTATTGCACGGATGTCTTCTTTTCCGCGGCCCGGGATTTTATCGCCGCGAGTGTGGCGAACAATCAGCCCTTCTTTGCCTATGTGGCAACGAACACTCCCCATAGCCCCTTCCATGCACCGCCGGCCTACATCGAACGGTACCAGCAGCAGGGACTGAAGCCCGAGGAGGCGGTCTTTTTCGCCATGATTGCCAACCTCGATGACAATGTAGGCGCGCTGCGTACCTGGCTGCGTGACCAAGGGCTGGAGAACAACACGCTGATTATCTTCATGACGGACAACGGCACCGCGACCGGTGAGCGGATTTTCAACGCGGGAATGAAGGGAAAGAAGAACAGCGAGTACGAGGGCGGACACCGAGTGCCCTGCCTGCTTTACTGGCCGGATGGGCGCATCACCGGCGGGCGCGACGTGTCCCAGCTCTCCGCCCATGTGGATCTGTACCCAACCCTCGCCGAGGTGTGCGGCCTGCAGCCGCCCGCGGGCTACGCGAGCGACGGCCGCTCTCTTGTGCCACTGCTCTATTCCCTGCCCGTGGCGTGGCCTGACCGCACGCTGATCACGGATTCGCAGCGGCTGCCAGATCCGGTCAAATGGCGAAAGAGCGCGATCATGACCCAGCGCTGGCGCCTGATCAACGGGGCCGAGCTCTATGATATCGTTGCCGATCCCGGGCAGAGTCATGATCTGGCCGCCGCGTATCCTGAAATCGTCGCCCGGATGCGCAGCGCCTACGAGGAATGGTGGCAGGGCTTGCAGCCTTCCTTTCGGGAACCCGCCCGTATCCACGTGGGCCACGACCCGCAGGTCGCGGTCGACCTCACTTGTCACGACTGGCTCACCGAAGACGAAATCACGCCGTGGAACCAGTCGCTTATCCGGCAGGGATTCATCGGCAACGGACGCTGGGCGCTCACTGTTGGTCAAGCCGGACGTTATCGCATCACGCTGCGACGCTGGCCGGCGGAAGCCGGAGCTGCCCTGGACGCTCCTTTGCCCGCCGGGGAAAAGGTCAGCGGTCTCCGGGCATTTCGAGAAACCCCCGGTGTCGCCCTGCCGATCGTCCGCGCAACCCTCAACTTGGCCGGAACGCGCGCGCAGCAAGACGTCGTGCCGGGTGCACCGGCAGCGACCTTCGACATTGACCTTCCCGCCGGTCCTGTGGACCTGACCACCACGTTCGAACTCGCCGACGGGCGGCGCCTGGGCGCGTACTATGCGCGCGTTGAGAGGCTGGCCACCCCTTGACCCTGAATCATCCTCTCATGTGCGGTCCAGATTTCGACCACCGACCGCGGCGTCACCTCCAGCTGAAATTGGGAGAGTACGCCGCTCACAGTCGAAGTCCATGGCGCCCACAGGGTCGTAATCACCGCGCTGCCACCCGACACGACCGCTTGGTTCATCAATTTCTCCAGCGGTGAACTCATCGCCAGCTCTGACTATTACGAAACCACACCGTGAGGTTAACCTTCACCCATTCGGCTCTCAACCCCTGCAAAGCCGGCGTAAGTTTCACGGCGACGCTTTTGCATAGTTAGAGGACCCTTTTGCGCGCCGATCGCTTGGTCTCTCGACGCGCGTCGTCGCGGCGCCCGACACCGAGCGGCTTGATTGCCTTCTTGCGCATCGCGCACGGGAGCTAGAGATTACGTCTGTGAGCTCACCCCGGTTCTCGTTGGTCGTGCCGCTTTATCAGGAGGCGGGCAACGTGCTTCCTCTCATGGAAGCCGTGACCCCCGTGCTGGCTTCGTTGCCCGGCGGATATGAGGTCCTGCTCGTCAATGACGGGAGCACCGATAGCACGCACGACGAGATCAACGCGTGCGTGCGCGCCGATCCGCGGGTCCGGGGGATTCACCTGGAGCGGAACGCCGGTCAGGCCGCGGCGTTGCTGCGCGGGTTGCGCGCCGCCAAGGGTGAGATCCTGCTGACGATGGATGGGGACGGGCAGAATGACCCGCGCGATTTTCCGCTGCTCATCTCCTGTCTCGACGACGGGGCGGCGGATGTGGCGTGCGGCATACGGACGGCGGGGGCGGACTCGGGCTTGCGGCGGGCGCTGTCGCGCCTCGCCAACCGCGTGCGCGGCTTCGTGCTCAAGGACGGCGTCAGCGACGCCGGTTGCCAGCTGCGGGCGTTCCGGCGGGAAGTGGTGGCGGTGCTCGAACCCGGGCCGCTGTTGCAATCGTTCCTTCCGGCGATCGCCGTGCATGCCGGCTTTCGGGTCTGCGAGCGCCCCGTGCGCCATCATCCGCGGCGCGCGGGGGAGTCCAAGTATGGGCTTCGCAACCTGAGCTGGACGCCGACCGTGCAAATGATCCGCTGGTGGTGGCGTCTGCGCGGGCCGGGCCGCGCGGCGCGGAAGAAACCATGACGATTTTCACGGCCAGCCATGAGGCCATGGCGACCACCTTTCGCATTTCGATCGCAGCGGACGATCGGGAGTACGCGCGCCAGGCCTCGGCGACAGCGTTTCGCGAACTCGACCGTATCGAGGCGGAGCTCAGCCGGTTCATCGAGTCGAGCGACATCGCGCAGGTCAACCGGTTGCCCGAGGGCGGGACGGTTTTGCTCGGCCCGGCGGCGACCGAATGCCTGACGCTTGCCGCGCATCTCTCCGCCCTGACCGGCGGCGCCTTCGATCCCGCCTACGCCTCGACCCGACCCGGTCCCGAGGCGGGGTCTGACCCGGCATTGTACGCTCTCGATCCGACGGGACACCGGCTCACGTCGCTCTGTCCGCGTCTGCATCTCGATCTCGGCGCGGTGGGCAAAGGGTACGCCCTCGACTCCATGGCGGAGATCCTCCGTGAATGGGGTCTCGAGGAGGCCGCGCTCGACAGCGGAGGGAGCACGTTGCTGGCCTTGTCGCCCCCGCCGGGTGAAGCCGGCTGGCCCGCGGCCGTCGGCGAAGGGCCGACCCGCGTGCTGCACGCGCTGCACAATCGCGCGCTCGCCGGCTCCGGCGTCGCCGTGCAGGGGGAACACCTGCGCGATCCGCGCACGGGGGGTGCGGCGGGTCGGCGCGAACGCGTCTGGGCCTTCGCCCCGACCGCGGCGGCGGCGGATGCGTTATCGACGGCGTTTTTCGTGATGTCTGACGACGACATCGCGGCCTGCTGTGCGCGCGAACCCGGTATCGGCGCCGTGGTGACACAGGCCGATGGTTCGCTGCGCGTCTTCGGGGTCACGGCTGACGCGTAAAGACCACGAGCACGAAGCCCGGACGAAGCCCGAGAAACGACTCCGAGTACTCGCCGTCGAGCCGCGAGCGCACGGCCTCCGCTTGATCGGCGCTGCAAAGCACGAGGGCTCCGTCGCAGTCGTCGGGCACCGAGGTCCAATAACCCACGCGGTCAAGGCCCCGCAGATACCAGGGCAACGGCCACGCTTCCTGGCTGATGATGCGAACGGGCAGATCCGGATGGCGCGCGAGCGCCGCCTCGACGAGGGGACGCACCTTGCGCACGTCGGGCGACGGATGCACGTAGGCGAGCGGGTTACGGGCGTCTCCAGGACGCAAATACACGGCGAGATCCAGCTGCCGCCATTGGGTCCCCGCGGTGAGGAGGACCAGAACACCGGCGACGACCAAACCGCGTTTGCCGCGCGAGGCGACGGCGCCCGCAAGGCCGCCGCCAAGGAGGGCAAACCCTGGCAGCAGGTGAATCACGAGCCAGGGCGTTTTATACGGTAGGAGGGAGAAGACGAGGCCGACGACGACGGTGTAGGTTGTCCAGAAGCGCAGGGCCGGACGCTGCTGGGACGGGGCCCAGAAGCAGGCGGAGGCACCGCCGACGGCGAGCAGGAAGAACGGCAGCTGGCTCCATTGATAGCCCCCGATGGTTTGGGGCAGGAAGAGTCCGAGGTAGTAGTCCCACGGCTTCGTGTGGCCGCCGCCGGTGGTGACGCGGTCGCCGGCCGGGAGGTAGGTGAGCAGGGCGTCGCGCACTCCTGCCGCGTGCGTGAAGAACGACGAATAGAACAGGGCGGCGATGACGACCGCGGCGGCGAGGGCGACGGGCAAGTCTCGTTGCCACGGCAAGGGCGAGGAGGCGCCGGGCCGGGTTGTCCGCGGGCGGGCGGCGAACAGGCCGGCAAGGGCCGCCAGAAGGAAAAGAGGTGCGCTGGCCTTTGAGGCCTGCATGAGACCCACGCAGCAGCCCGTGACGATGGCCCAGCCCCAACCGCCGCCTCGCAGCCACCACGTGCGGGCGCTGGCGAAGGCGGCGACGGTGAAGGTGAGCAGGAGGGTTTCCTGAATGTAGTACCGGCTGAAATACACGGCGGCCGGGGCGACGGCGAGCAGGAGCGCCGCGCCGAGGGCGGCGGTCGGGCCGCCCGCGGGAAGGGCGAGGATGGCGAGGAGCGCGATGGCAAGGATACCCGCGATCAACGGCACGAGGCGCACCGTGACCTCGGAGAGTTCGACCAGCGTCGACTCACCGCGCAGCCACGCGACGGGAAGGGTAAGATAATAGAGCGTGGGTCCGTGATGATCCCGCGGGTCGAACCGGTATTCGCCCGTCTCGAGCAGGACGCCTGCTTTGACGGCTTGGTTCGCTTCGTCGCCGTGCATCACCCGCCCATCAAGCTGATGAGTGCGGACGAGGACGGCAAAAAGGAGGATCAGGCCGAGGAGCCACCAGCGCATGGGCCGTGAACATCCAACATCCAACATCGAACGTCCAACATCCAATTTCGGAAAAGCGCTTCGCGAACTTCGAACGCCCAAGGAAGCGATTGAAGGAGCGGCGACACTCTTGTCGCCGGGTTTGGGACTGGGACGGACGTGAGCCGTCCGGTGTGCGGGTTCGGCGACAAGCCCTCCTGAGGCGGATGAAAGTGTCGCCGCTCCGTGGGCTGTTCCAGCGCGGCGCGGGTTGCCCGTGCATCCAACATCCAATTTCGGAATTGAGGGCGAGGCGGGCTTGGGAGCTCCGTGAGCATCCAACGCCCAGTCACGAGCCTGAAGGTTATCGCTCGAAGCCCGGTGGCGGATCCGTCGCCAAACTTTGCAGCCGGGCGAGCATCCGCTCAAAAGCGGCCCGAGTGGTCGGATCGGCGCTGCGGTCGAGGCTCGCGTTCACAAGGGCGAGGGCGTCGTCCCTGCGCCCGTTCAGCGTGTGCAGGAGGGCGGTGCGTCCGACGATTGCGGAGACCGTGGGAAAAAGCCGGCTGCCTTCCTTCAACACCGCGAGGTTCCGGTCGCCGGGGGTCATCTCTGTGTTGAGCCAAAGCTCCCCGAGCAGAAGGTAGACCTCGGGCAGGGCGGGGAGCTGTTGTCGCGCGTACTCGAGCGGGGCGAGGACGACGCCCGTCTGCCCCGGGTTCAGCGGGGCGGACGATCCCTGCGCGGCGAGGGCTTCGTCGTAACGCAGCCGCGCCAGGGTGTAGCTGACCAATGGTCGCGTTTCGCCTCCCGCGATGGCGATTGCGAGTTGGTCCCGGGCGTCCGCGAGATTGCCAGCTTTGTATTCAAGCAGTCCCGACACCGCCTGGAGCGAGGGATGATCGCCTGCGGCGCGGCGGGCGCGGGCGAGGGTGGCGCGGGCCTGCTCGAGATAGGCCGGCACCAGGTCAGGGTGATGCACGCGCGCGAAATCCACGGCGAGGCGGTCCCATTCGCTCCGAAGCCGCCCTACTTGGAGGTCAGTCGCGGGGCGCACAACGATCCGGGGTGGCGGTTCCAGCTTCTCCGGTTCGAGTTCGGACGTTTCCTGCACCGCTGTGAGCAGATAATCGCTGAGCTGGTCACGCGCGTCGGCAAATCCGAGGCCGAAGCATTCGCGAAAGACGGCCTCGGAGGGCGGGCCCTCAAGGCAGCGATCGACAAAGCGCCAGAGTGCCTCCGTTCGTTTCCCTTTGTTTGCCAACAGCTCCCACCGTACGAACAAGGTCGCCTGCTCTGCCCAATCCTTCCGGGCCGCGGTCTCCGTCGACGGCGGCAAGGAACCGAAAAGGTTGACCAAAGGTTGGACATCGCGGGGCCAGTCGGCATCCAGGCGCAAGGCTGAAACTTCCTCCGTCGAGCGCCAGTTCGCCGGCTGAACTTCGACTCGTTCCTGGAAAAATAAGCACTCCTCGTAGAGGCCGACCAGGCCGGCAACGAGCCAGCGCGGCAGGGTCGGAGTGTGGCGTTCCAGGCGGAAGGCGAGCCAGCTTGGGGTGAGGGAGAACGTCACCTCGTCAGGCGCGTTATCGCGGAGCAGGCTCAAGACCACTGCGCTGTCGCGATCGGTCAGGCGAAGGTTGGGCATCACCTCCGCGCGGCCGCGACGGCCCGCGTTCCGCGGCGTGCGCTCGCGCAACGCCTTGGCCATGGTCTCGTCGGTGATCCGCTTGCTGGTGGCGGCGTCGATCAGAAGGGTCACCATCGGCGTCGCTGACGGATTGAGGTAACGCCGCGGCACAAGCAGTTCGATCAATTGCTCCTGACGCACGTACACTTCCGCAAACTCGCGCGCCACGCTCGGCGGGCAGGTCGTCAGGAGCTCAAGGCTGGGCAGCTGAAGATAATTCCATCGCAGCGGCCGGCCGGTTTGTCCTTCGACGAGAAAGGGCGGCAGCGCGGCCTCCATTTCCACGGCGGCGCCGGCAACGCGCTCTGCGGGGGCTGCGTTGACAACGGCGATCCCGGTGAAGGCGAGCATCAGGGCCTGGTAGCCGATGCGGAGCAGACGACACCGGACAATTCCGAAACCGTCGCGGGCGCGTTGGGTCCCTCTCACGCAGAACGTCCCCATCCATGTGCCGACGCGCGCGGCGAGACGAAGCGCCGTGCTCATGGCTCAACTTCCTTCGCCTCGCCGATATCGACGTCGTAGCGGTAGAGTTTTTCCTGAAGGAAGGCGTCGATCCGCTGCCAGACCTCCGGACGTTCCGCGAGCGTACGGTTCCAGTCGGCGGGGGGCGCCTCCCATAACTCCGGCGGGTTTTTCGCCCGTTCCAACTGACGCCGCAGCCGGCGCGCGTCGTTGGCGAGTGCCGGCGGACCGTTGGCGTCGAAGGCGAGGAAGACCGGGCATTGAAGCTGGCTGGCGTGTGTGAGCACCGAAAGCGCGTCGGCGTTCTTCCGGGCAGGTT
Organism: uncultured Opitutus sp.; assembly: GCA_964406745.1. Taxonomy (GTDB): domain Bacteria; phylum Verrucomicrobiota; class Verrucomicrobiia; order Opitutales; family Opitutaceae; genus CAMAXB01. The sequence goes on along the minus strand of CAYOSX010000050.1, from coordinate 4,131 downwards.
CGAAGTACCACCGACTCATTTCCGCGGGAAGATTCACGGGCTCGATTTCCATCTGCGACATCATGCGCTCCGCTATGCGCAACCGGCTGGTTCCGGGCGCGCCCTCAGTCTCCTCGAAGTCGCTTTTAATGGCCGCCATATAATCGGACATGTCGCGGGCCAGCTGGAAGCCGCGCGGCGTCCCGTCCGGCAGGTCGGGTTCGCGGGGCCGATCGAAAAGCCGGAAAGGAGTGTCGATGCCGTTGAGTGAGACGACACACCGAAACGCCTCCGGACGTTGTTCCGCGGCGCGAAGGGCCAGCCAGCCACCGTAGCCGATTCCGAACGCCGCGACGCGCCCGCGGTTGATCGCGTGATGTTGTGCCACCCAGTCGAGGGCGGCCATCAGGTCGTCGAGGACAACGCGGTCCGGTGAGACGCGCATGAGCGGGGCTGCAGCGCGTCGGCGGCCGTTGGCAAGACCAGGATCGATCTCCAGGACCATGCAGCCGAGTTCCGCGAGGGTCTGGCTCGTCCTGTTGAAACCCGCCGGCGCTTCCTGCCAGGGGCCGTCGGAGAACAGGCACATGATGGGCGCCGGGGAGACGACCGGTGCGAGGGGCAACGTCAGGCGCCCTTGGACGGAACGGCCATCTTGGGTGGAAAAGGTAAAGACCGTCACCGGGTGGCGCCGCTCGGTCGTGAGCCAGGGCGCACGTCGCAGATACTCGATGCACTTTCCGGTCGAGCGCCGGTAAACGAAAAAGCGTCCCGGATCGCCCGCGGAGTCCACGAGCGCGAGCATGCGATCGCGCGCGTCGTCCCAATCGATCAGGCGGACGCGGCGCTCGGGGAACAGGGCCGCCATCTCCGTCTGGGCGACGGAGAGCGCCGGGTCGATCCAGCGATCACCGCGCAGGGGATCGTCGATACGCAACCCGACCAGACCGCCGGTGGCGCGATCGAACACGAGCGGCGTGGACGGCGGCTCCATGGTGGCATCGGTGTACCGGGCCGCGGCGTTCGACGCGCGCAACCGGCGACTGTAGATCCCACTATCGAGGGAAGGGAAGTCGCGGTGCGGCCGGGCGAGATCGAGGTCGGCGTCTTCCAGCGCGAAGGCGGTGCGCCGACCGGACGTAAGATCGAGCAGGTAAACTCCAAACGTCTCGCGGCCGACGTTGGACGCGAAATAGAGCAGGTTCGGATCCACGTCGAACGCCAGGGGAAACGAGCGTTCGTCGAGCAGGCCCTCGCGCGGGGCCTCGAAGCCGCCGAGCAGTTCCGGCGCGATGACGCGGTCGAGCGGTTGCCACGCCCGCATACGCCGGGTGGGATCGGTGCGCACGCGCCAGCGCAACGGCAAGCGCTGACGGTCCTCGATCAACCGCGGGCGACCCTGCCGGTCGGTGTGGATGCGGATGGCGGTCGAGCCAATCCGGGCGGTATCCACCTGCTGCCAGCGTCCGGTGCGCACGTCCAGGCGCACGGTTTCAGCGAACGCGTCCTTGAGTCCGGACCCACCCACGCCCTCAACAAAGACGATGTCGTCCTCGCCGGGTGCGACGTGAAGCAACCGCGGCCAGCGCGAGATCAGATGCTCCTCAACGTCGGCCGGTGGGGAGTCGTCGTCACCCGCCTCCAGGAACGCCGCACTGTAGTCGGTGGCGTCATACGCGAACAGCGCGGGGTCGAGAAGCAGCCGGGGAGAAGCGCGGCCGAGGTCGATGGCCACGAGGGCTCCTGATTCCAGCGCGACGACGAGTTTTTCAGCCGAGGTCCATTCCAGCGCCAGCATACGGGCGCCGCCGAGGTCCCCGAGCGGGACGGTCTGCCTGAAAGCGCGATCGTCCACGCCGACCACCTCGATGCGGCCGTACTGGCCTTCGATCACGGAGTAGGCGAGGTGCCGCCCATCGCGCGAGAGGGTGGCGAAGTCGGTGCGGAAGGCGCGCTGGATAGTTTCCAGGCGCCCCTGGCGTGCCTTTTCAACCTCTGATGGGGAAGGGCGGGAGGAGAACGGCCACCACGAGGCTGCGATGGAAACCGCGGGAAGCGGCAGGAGCAGAATCGCGAAACAGGCAACCCGGGTGAGCATGAACGTTCTGGCGGGGGATGATCGCAGCGATACGCCGCGGTGCGAGAACCGTCAAGAGGGCTGAGGGACGGGCGTTGATGGGCAGGGGGTCATGCTGTTACACGTTACAGAATTGATCCTCCAGTGCAGAATGTAACGTGTAACGGCATGACCCCGTGGTTGGGCCCTCAACTCAGGATTTGGGGGAATTGCGCCAGGTTTTCCAGTACACGGCCATGCGATCGCAGAAGAGTGAGGGCTTCTCGGCGTAGAGCCGCTTTCCAAGGGCGAGAGCATCGGCCTGCAGTTCATCCTGCCGGTCTTTGATCAATCCGTTGATGGCCTCCCAGGCCCGGTCATGTTTGCTGGGCACGGGGCGTTGAGCGAGGTCCAGGTGAAGAACGGTAAGATCGTGGTGATCGCCGAGAAGGTCACAGAGGGTCATCAGTTCACTCTCGACTGCCATCATTGGCTTTCGCCAACTGCGGCGCAGCACGCGCAGATGATAGCTGAGATCCTTGGCGCTTTTGCGCCAGGAATGGATTATCTTCGGTGACGCGTCCTTCATGGCAGAATGAAAGGCTCGCCGCCCGCGACGATAGGACGTCTCGACCCCGGGGTTAAGGGCCTTCCAGCCCTTGCCCGGCACTTTTAATCGATCGCAGATTTTCGCGCAGCGGTGTAATGTCTTTTCGACTACGACTGCCGTCTCCTCCTTGCCAAAGCGCCTTATCTCCCTTTGGTGATCTTTTTTCAGCGCCATCTGCGCGGTCTGCCACACTTTTGGCGCAAGGTTCCCTTTACGGGATTCCTTCAGGTGGCGCAGCGTCTGCAATTTGATGTAGGCATCGCGAGGAGCGGCGAGAGCAGCCGACGCGTGTCGCAGCAACTTCGTTAGCCGGCGATAATTCCTTTTAACGATCCACGGGCGGACCAGGTGCAGCAGGGCGCGCGTCTTCTTGATATCTTTGCGTGCGCAATGAATCGCCTTTGCTCGATCGACTTGCCGCAGGCATTCAAGGGCATGCTCCGTCTGCTGGCGAGCCAGACGCCGGACCGCCCTTTCCACGGATTCTTTCCTTTTGATGGAATAAGCCATGATGATCTGGGTGTGCGCGGTGCGTTCGCTTGCGGCGGCTACCAAGCCTGGAAACGATAGGGCTCGCGTCCGCCGGAATCAAATTTCACCTCGATGGAGATCGATCCGGCCTCGAGAACCCACGGCAAGGCTTCCATGGTTGACCAGTGAGTTCCTTGGGTACGAGCAATCAGCTCGAAATGTCAGCGTGCGACAGGCGGAAAGATCGCCACGTGAAAGCGGGGTTCGTGGTCTCGCGGACGAAGCAGGAAGCCTAGCGGGGAAGGGTCGCCAGCTGATTTTGCACCACGGTGCGCAAACGATCATCCGGTTGCGCTCGGCTTACTTGATTGAGAAGATTTCGCGCAGCTTCGCGCTGACCGGATTGCGCCAAGTGTTCGGCGGCGACAAGCGCCGCATGGGTCGCGGGTTCACGGAAGCCTTCCGGTCCGCTCTGCATCCTCTGAAGCAGCGTCTGCGTCGCGCCGGAGGTGGCGATCATTCCCAACGACGCGATGGCCGCTTCGGCCACCAAACGGTTCGGATCGAGGGTAAGACGCGTCAGTTCCGGCACGGATGCGGCGTCGCGCCGTACGCCCAACGAATTAATCGCTCCGGCCAGATTACGCCCCTGCAACGTGCGCAGCGATGCGCGCAGCGCGTCGCCCGCCGACGGATGGGCGATCGCTTCCAGACCGCTGCGGGCATAGTCGGCAAGGTGTTCGTGATCGAGCAGGTTCGCCAGCGCCGGCACCGACTCCGGTCCTCCGACGACCGCGAGCTCGTGACACGCCTGCGCCTTTTCCTGCAGGCTGGCGTCCGAAGCGAGCACCGCGAGACGGGCTTCGGCCGCGGGATTGCCGGGCATCGTGGCACAGCCTGCGCACGCCAACATCACCACGGCTGGAAGAAGGAATCGAAAAGCATTCATAGAGGAAGCAATCCTAGAGGATAGGGAGCGGGGGATAGAGGATAGTGGATAGAGGATAGTGGATAG
>CAYOSX010000049.1:15705-17123 GCA_964406745.1 uncultured Opitutus sp. | reverse complement strand
AGCCCTACGAACCGCCCCGCTCGATTTACATTGTGATGAAGGACCCCGAGCAGGCCGCTGAGGTTGTCCTGTTCATCTGGGCCGTCATCATCCTGACCTACAAGCTGAGGGTGGTCAGCCAGGAGCGAAAGCTGTTGAGGCATGACTTCGTCCGAATCAACCAGGGGGAACGCATCATTCCCGACGACGCCCTCGATCGATACAAGGATTTGCGAAGCTCCATCGAGAGCAGTCCTACGTGGGGCGAGCGCCTTCTGCCCGAGTTCATCCTGGCGGCTCTGCACCGGTTCCACGCCACCCACTCGGTTCAGGACGCCGCCAGCGCCGTGAAAGAGCACGCCGAGCTCGCCGCCGACAATCTGGATTCAGATCTCTCGCTGGTGCGATACATTGCCTGGGCGATTCCCGCCGTGGGCTTCATCGGCACGGTACGCGGTATCGGCGACGCTCTCGCCCAGGCCGATCAGGCGATCAAGGGCGACTTGAGCGGCGTAACCAGCTCGTTGGGCCTCGCCTTCAATTCGACCCTCGTGGCTCTGGTGCTCTCGGTCTTCCTCATGTTCGTGATGCACATGCTTCAGGCCCGTCAGGAGGGGCTGATCCTCGAATTGCAGACTTATTGCCGGGAGAAGCTCATCGATGTCATGAAGGTACCTTCGCAGGAAGAGGCCGGCACTGTGCTCTGAACCGGGATTCGCTATGAACGTACTTGGAATCGAATTGTGCGACGCGGGTTTCCTGGCAGCCCGCGAGGACGGAGACTCAGCGAAGGTGATTGGTCCGGTGGCTCCCGGCAACGAGCTGGGCTGGCCGGCGGTCTCGCATCGGCGCGGTGAAACGCTCGTACACGGCCCGGAGGCCGAGGCGGCCTGGTTCGAACACCCCCGACTCGTCAGCCACCTCTTCTGGGAGAAGCTCTCTCATGAGTCCTCGGAGCTCAATAATGCCGGAGGAAGTCCGTATTCTTTTTCGCAACTCGCCTACTATTTTCTCCACGACTACATCCAGCGGCTGCAAAATGGCGACGGCATGGCCGACAAGATCGTGCTCGCCGTTCCCGGCCACTATTTACGCGACGCGTCCACGGAAGAGGAAAAGGTGGGTCTTCTGCTCGGAATGGCTGCCGAAATGAAGCTTCCCTTGGTGCGTATCGTCGACATGGCCTGCGCGGCACTCTGGGAACCGGCGGCCCGCGAGTTTCCCCGCGGCCTGCCCATCGTGCACGTCGACGTCCATCTCCACGGCACCGAGATCTCGCTGATGCGGCAGGACTCCGCCCTGACGCGCACTGTCTATCACCACGTGCCGCAAACCGGTTACGCCCAGATTCTGCGGCACCTGAAGAACGCGATGGGCAACCGCTTCCTGCGTCACACCGCCTTTGACATCCACGAAGACCGCCGCCTCGAGCAGGCGTT
>CAYOSX010000049.1:13536-15605 GCA_964406745.1 uncultured Opitutus sp. | reverse complement strand
GCCGCCCGACTCGACGGTCTGCGCACCCGCCTTCGAGACGCCGGATTCACCCGCGTGTTCGCACTTCGCCCCGGAGCCGCCGCCCTCGGCGCGGCCACCCTCGCTCAGGACTGGGCACCGGTCGAGGACCTCGGCGACGTCGGGGTGGAAACCTCCGTCCCGCTCTATCATGTCGCCGGACACGACCGCCCGGTGGAGTCTGTACTCCTGCGCCCCACCGAAGGCATGGAGCGGCCCGCACCGTCGCACGTGATTGTCGACGGTATTGGCCACGCGATTGGCATCAACGGCCTGACCCTGGGAACTCGCCATGCCATGTCGGGAGTGGACGTCCCGCTTCCCGAAGCGTTCGACGCCGTGGGTGACTACGTCGTGAGGCTTTTCCGGGAGGGCAACGACCTCAAACTCGAGTCGCCTGGCAGCGTACTCGCGGAAATCCCCTCGCCCATCACCGCCGGAGACCGCCTTGCCCTGCGCAGCGGCGGATTGAACACCGAGCTCATTTTCGCCTACTGCAAGGAGCCGTCATCGAACGGTCATCGCTGACCGGCACAGCCCTTCTTCGCAGTCAGCACGGAAACGTCCGCCATGCTCGCCAAAAAACGTCGTGAAGTTGAGGTTTTCAGCCTCTCGTTCATGGATTGCATCTGCTGCGGTTTCGGCGCCGTTTTGTTGTTGTTTATCCTGACGACCGGTCAACGCACGGACTTCAACGAACAGGATCTCACCGAGCTGCGCGAACGGATCGCACGTATGGAGCGCGAGATCGACGCCGACCGCGAGATCATCGAACGCCTTGCCAAGTCGGTCGCCGTCACCGATCTCGATCTCGTCAGTCTGCGGGAGCAAAATTCCCAGGATGAGCTGAAGGTCACCCAGCGCAAAAACGAGCTGCAGGCGCTCCTTCAGCAAGTTTCCACCCTGAAGGACTCGCTCGCCAAGCTGATGGAAGAGAAGGAAGCCATCCCCACGCAGGAGGAGACTCCTCCGCTGCCGATCCCAAATATCGACCGCCGCCAGTATCTCACCGGCGTGCGCATGGAGGGCGAATATGTCCTCTTTCTCGTCCGCGCATCGGGCAGCATGCTCGACGACACCATCGACGGCGCCGCCTCGCGGCTTGCCGACCCCGACTTCAAGAAACGAGAGGCGCCGAAATGGCAGCGTGTTCTTCGTTCGCTGGAATGGCTCATCGCCTCTCTCGATCCCGAGATCCGCTTTCAGATTCTTCTCTTCAACGAAGAAACCGTACCGATCCTTCCCGCGCGCGCCGACGAGTGGTTCAGCCCCCGGGATCCCCAGACAATCGGCGAAGTCGTTACCACACTTCGCACAGTTGTCCCGCAAGGCGGCGCCAACATGGAGCGCGCTTTCACCACCGTTCGCTTCATGCCGCGTCTGCCTGACAGCATTGTTCTGATCACGGACGGACTGCCCACCCTGAGCGATTCCTTCCTCAGCTCGGGCGATGTCGGCGAGGAGCAACGGGTGCGATTCTTCGAAATTGCCGTCCGTCAGTTGCCGCCGCGCATCCCGGTCAGTACGATCCTGTTTCCGTTTAGCGGTGATCCCGCCGGTCCGGCCTTGTTCTGGGAACTCGGCAACGACACACGCGGGGCTCTTGTCAGTCCGTCCAAATCCTGGCCCGACACATGATCTACCGCCGCAACATCGCCCTCTTCAGCCTGTCGTTCCTCGACTGCATCTGCTGCGGCTTCGGAGCCATCATCCTGCTCTTTGTGCTCACCATGGGTTCACAAACCGAATCCATCCGCAACGTGAAGGAGAGTCTGCAACGGATCATGCTTGCCCGCCTTGCCACGCAGGCCGAGACGCGGACTCAAAAGGAGGAGCTGCTTCGACAGGCAAGCGCCCGCGCAGCCATTGAGGCAGAAATCAAGAAGAAGGAGACGCTCAAGTCGCTGCTCGATGATCTTGCCGCCTTCGTCTCCCGCCGGGATCTTCCTGCGCTCGCTCAAGCAGCGATCGCTCACGCGCAGTTCGAGACCATCCACCCCTATCCGGACGGCAACGGTCGTGTCGGTCGCGCGCTCATCCACCTCGTCCTG